>NZ_JACHMZ010000001.1:7204807-7522500 GCF_014205165.1 Micromonospora carbonacea
TGGTGATGAAGATCAGGTTCTCCCCGCGCAGGCTGCGGAACTGCACCGCCATGTCGACGAGCGAGAAGCCCTGGTCCACGGTCACGGCGTCCGTCACCGACTGGAGGAACCCGTTGAGCTTCTTCGGGTTGGTCAGGGTGCCCGTGCTGGCCGCCTTGTCCAGCAGGGCCTTGAGGAACTCCTGCTGGTGCCGCATGCGCGCGAAGTCGCCGTCGGGGAACTGCTTGCGCTGCCGGATCCAGTCCAGCGCCTCCGCGCCGTTCATGTGCATGGTGCCCTTGGTGAACTTGCGGAACGGCTTGTGGATCGAGGTGATCGACCGCTCCACCTTCAGGTCCACCCCGCCGAGCGCGTCGGTGACCTGCTTGAACCCGGCGAAGTCGATCGCCATCACGTTGTCGATGCGGACGTCGGTGAAGCACTCCACCGTCTTCACGGCCAGCGGCAGGCCGCCGAACGCGAACGCGGCATTGATCTTCGCCCGTTGCGCCGAGCCGCAGTCGGCCTGGGCGTTCTCCGGGATCGGCACGTAGAGGTCGCGGGGGATGGAGACCAGGTAGGCGGACTTGTGGTCGGCCGGGATGTGCATGACGATGATCGTGTCGGCCCGCCACTGGCTCTGCTGGTCCACCGGGGCGTCCGGGTCCCGCGAGTCGCTGCCGACCAGCAGGATGTTCAGCGCCCCGTCGACCGCCTTCGGCGGCCGGCCGCCGGTCAGCTCGGAGAACGGGTCGGTGCGGGCCAGGTCCTGATTGAGGTTGCGGGTGTAGAGCCACGCGCCGACCCCGCCGAGCAGCGCGAGGACGAGCACCGCCACGCCGGCCACCAGGCCGATCCGGCCCCACCTCGGGCGCGGCCCGCGCCCGCCGGACCGCCGGGGAGCGCCCGGCCCGCCGGGACCGCCGGGTCCACCCGGGCCGTCCGACCCGCCGAAGCCGCCGCTGCGGGGCCGGTCGTCGTGGGTGGGATACCACTGGGCCCCGGGCACGCTGGCGCGCCCCGGGCCGCCCTGGCCGGGGCCGGGCACCGGGGCACGCCCCGCGCTGCGACGCAGGGGCGGGACCGGAACGCCGGCGGAAGCGGTCGCTGACATGTACCCGAGGGTACGTAGCCCGGTCGAGTGTCGCCCTCAATCGCAGGCCGGCCGGCGGGCCGCGTCGCGCGGACCGGCTACCCTAGCCGCTCGCGGAAGTGCTCGATCGTGCGGCGGAGGCCGTCTTCGGGCGCCACCGCCGGCTCGTATCCGAGCAGTTCACGGGCGAGGGTCAGGTCGGGGCGGCGCATCTCCGGGTCGTCGGCCGCCCGGGTGACGTACGTCACCTCGGACGTGCTGCCGGAGAGTGACACGATCAACTCGGCCAGTTGCCGCATGGTCAGCTCGTGCTCGGTGCCGCAGTTGACCGGGCCGGTCTCCGTCGAGTCGAGCAGCAGCAGGATGCCGCGCACCAGGTCCTCGACGTAGCAGATCGACCGGGTCTGGTTGCCGGTGCCGTGCACGGTGATCGGCTCGCCGCGCAGCGCCTGCGAGATGAACGTCGGGATCGCGCGGCCGTCGTCCGGCCGCATCCGCGGGCCGTACGTGTTGAAGATCCGCACGATCGCGGCGTCCAGCCCCCGGTACCGGTGGTAGGCCATCGTGGCCGCCTCGGAGAACCGCTTCGCCTCGTCGTAGACGCTGCGTACGCCGATCGGGTTGACGTTGCCCCAGTAGGTCTCGCGCTGCGGGTGCTCCTTCGGGTCCCCGTACGCCTCGGAGGTGGAGGCCATCAGGAACCGGGCGCCGTCGGCGACCGCGCGGTCCAGCAGGTGCAGGGTCGCCACCGACCCGACCCGGAGGATCTCCACCGGCAGGGTGGCGAAGTCGGTGGGGCTGGCCGGGGACGCCATGTGCATGATCGCGTCGAACCGCTCGGCCAGCGCCGGGTGGTGGGTCGGCAGCCCGTCGGAGATGTCCGCCTCGACCAGCGTGAAGTTCGGCTTGTCGTGCAGGTGGGCCACGTTGTCCTTGGAGCCGGTGACGAAGTTGTCCAGCGCCACCACCGTGCAGCCACGGGCGACGAGTGTGTCGACCAGGTGCGACGGCACGAAGCCGGCGCCGCCGGTGACGAGGACGCGGTGACCGGGACCGAAGCGCGGGGCAACCTTCATACCGACCAGCCTATACAGGTACGAGAGGGAAGGAAGGGCCCCCTGT
The DNA here is from genome assembly GCF_014205165.1 of Micromonospora carbonacea. Taxonomy (NCBI): domain Bacteria; kingdom Bacillati; phylum Actinomycetota; class Actinomycetes; order Micromonosporales; family Micromonosporaceae; genus Micromonospora; species Micromonospora carbonacea. The sequence goes on from NZ_JACHMZ010000001.1 coordinate 7,207,002, forward strand.
TAACGCGAAACGTTGTACAGGGGGCCCTTCTCGACCAGCTCAGCCGGTGCGGGGCCGAGCGGATCGGGTCAGTGCGCGCCCGCGCCGGTGAGGGAACGCACCTCCAGTTCGGCGTACTTGTCCTCGTCGCTCTCCTTGGAGATCATCGTGCCGATCCACCCGCACAGGAAGCCGAACGGGATGGAGAGGATGCCCGGGTTGGACAGCGGGAACCAGTGCCAGTCGTGGTCCGGGAACATCGACGTCGGCGCTCCGGAGACCACCGGCGAGAAGAACACCAGCAGCACGGCGGCGAGCAGGCCGCCGTAGATCGCCCAGACCGCGCCGGAGGTGTTGAACCGCTTCCAGAACAGGCTGTAGAGGATCGCCGGCAGGTTGCCCGAGGCGGCCACCGCGAACGCGAGCGCCACCAGGAAGGCCACGTTCAGGCTCTGCGCGTAGATCGACAGGGCGATCGAGACCGCGCCGATGACCAGCGCCGAGACCCGGGCCACCCGGACCTCCTGGCGCTCCGACGCCTGCCCGTTCTTGATGACGTTGGCGTAGAAGTCGTGCGCCAGGCTGGACGACGAGGCCAGGGTGAGCCCGGCGACCACGGCCAGGATGGTGGCGAAGGCCACCGCCGCGATGATCGCCAGCATGGTCGCGCCGCCGAGGTCGCCGCCGAGGAAGGTGATGCCCAGCTCCTCGGCGAGCTGTGGCGCGGCGGTGTTGCCGGCCTTGTCCTGGGCGGTGATCGCCGGGCCGCCCACCAGGGCCGCCGCGCCGAAGCCGAGGGCCAGGGTGAGCAGGTAGAACGAGCCGATGATGCCGATCGCCCAGAGCACGCTCTTGCGGGCCGCCTTGGCGGTCGGCACGGTGTAGAAGCGGATCAGGATGTGCGGCAGGCCCGCCGTGCCGAGCACCAGCGCGATGCCGAGCGAGAGCAGGTCGACCTTGTTGTAGAAGGTCTGCGTCGCGTTGCCGGCCACCTCGACGCCGTAGCGCAGGCCGGGTTCGAGGAAGGCGCTGCCCTTGCCCGAGGAGGCGGCGGCGTCGCCGAGCAGCGACGACAGGTTGAACTTGTACTTCGCCAGGACCAGCAGGGTCATCACCAGCGCGCCGGTCATCAGCAGGAACGCCTTGACGATCTGGACGTACGTGGTGCCCTTCATGCCGCCCACGGTGACGTAGATGATCATCAGAGCGCCGACCATGATGATCGTGGCGACCTTCGCGGTGTCGGCGTCCATGCCGAGGAACGTGGTGCCCGGCTTGATGCCCAGCAGCAGCGCCACCAGCGCGCCCGCGCCGACCATCTGGGCCAGCAGATAGAAGATCGACACGGTGATGGTGGACACCGCCGCCGCCGTGCGCACCGGCCGCTGGCGCATCCGGAACGCCAGGACGTCCGCCATCGTGTACCGGCCCGAGTTGCGCAGCAGCTCGGCGACGAGCAGCAGCGCCACCAACCAGGCGACCAGGAAGCCGATCGAGTAGAGGAAGCCGTCGTAGCCGTAGAGGGCGATGATGCCGGCGATGCCGAGGAAGGACGCGGCCGACATGTAGTCGCCGCCGATCGCCATGCCGTTCTGGAAGCCGGAGAAGGAGCGGCCGCCCGCGTAGAAGTCGGTGGCGGTCTTGGTCTGCCGGCTGGCCCAGATGGTGATGGCCAGGGTCACCGCCACGAACACCAGGAACAGCGTGATGGTCAGGTTGCGGGCGGTGCCACTGCCCGCCTCAGCCGCGAGGACCGTCTCCATGGGTCACCTCCCCCATCTCGGCGCGGATCCGGTCGGCGGTCGGGTCGATCTTCCGGTCGGCGAACCGGGAGTAGAGCCAGGCGATCAGGAACGTCGAGACGAACTGGAGCAGGCCGAAGATCAGGGCGATGTTGATGTTGCTGCCGAACAGCCGCGTGCCCATGAAGTCCCGCGCGTACGCGGAGAGGATCACGTAGAGCGCGTACCAGAGGAAGAACGCGACGGTCATCGGGAAGATGAAGCCGCGCAGGGCGCGACGCAACCCGGCGAACTCGTCCGATCGCTGTACGGCGAGGTACCGGTCCGCCGTGGACGCGGCCGACGCCGGCGTCTCCGGCTCGGTCGGTGCGTCCGGCGGGGGTGTGTCCGTGGACATCTGTGGATCACCACCTTCACAGGCGTGGGGGTTTCGCGCACGGTAGGAACCGCACGCCCCGCCCGGGAAGACGTGGATCGACGGCGGTCTCCACCTGCGCCGAGCGGTCGCCTGCCTGCGCCGAGTGACCCAGGTCACTCCGGTGACCGGTAGCTGCTGGTCAGCTCAACTCGTGGTACCGGCCGCGGTAGTGCAGCAGCGGGTCGCTCTCCCCCGTCAGGTCGATGCGCTCGATGGTGGCCTCGACGAGCAGCGCCCAGCCGTACTCGCGGGCGGTGTCGAGCCGGCAGCCCGCCCAGCCGGCGGCGTCGGCGGGCACCGGGCCGTACTCGGTCTCGGTCCAGGCGTCGGTGGCGAAGAGGCCGCCCGGCGACGGGAACAGGCCGGCGAACCGGTCGGCGAGCTGCCGGTGCGGCGGGCCCAGCGGCGCGACGGCGAACCGCCCCGCCGCCTCGACCGCCGCCCACAGGTCCGACTCCGCGTCGATCAGGCCCAGCAGCCGGTCCGGCTCCCCCTCGGCGACCAGCGTGGACGACACGGTCAGGCCGGCGGGGCCGGGCGCGGTCCACAGCGTCACCGGCGCGGCGAGCCGGCCCCGCAGCCGCCGGGCCGGGGACCGCTGTCCCGCCGGTACGGCGAACGGGTCGACGTGGTGGATCTCGGCACCCGGCTCTGGATTCACGTGAAACATTGTGACCCCACCCGGCCCCCCGCCGGACGGAGAGCGGCGGGGCGGGGCGTGGCGACCCGCCGGGCGGGGCCCCGGGTCACTCGTCGGAGCGCAGGGTGCGGCGGGCGGCGGCCAGCACCTCCGGGTCGGTGCAGCCGGCGGCGTACCCGGTGATCCGGCGACGGATGTCCCGGCCGAGCAGCCACCTGCCGACCCGGTGCGCGACGGGGCGCAGGAACGCCGGCCGGCAGCGGAAGTGATACCGCCAGGTGGCGACCGACGTGCCGGGATCCGGGCCGGGGGCGAACCGCCATCCGCCCGCGAACATCTCGAAGAACCACGGGCCCCGGACCATCTTCATCCCGACGTGGCTCGGCGGGGCGAAGGAGACGTACTCGCTGACCATCGTCAGGCCGTGCCGGGAACGGGTGAAGGTGCGCACGCCCTTGCCCGGGCGCGTGGCCCCGTCGGTGAAGTGCTGCTCGCGGACGAACGGGTCCCAGCGGTAGCGCACCGGCGCGACGGTCTGCGACACCGCGAAGGCCAGCTCGGGCGGCACCGGGACGGTGATCACCGACTCGACGACAGGCATCGCCCCATTGTGCCGCCCGCCGACCAGGCCGGCCCCGCCCCGGCACGCCCCGTCCCGGGCGAGCCCGGCGCAGGCGTGGGTGCGGGGGGCTCCTATCGTGCCGGGCATGAGTCCCGTGACGCCGCAGCAGCTCGCCCAGGCCCGCGTCGTGGCCGCCGACGCCGTGCTCCGCAACGAGGTGGACTTCCGGGGTTATCCCCACCGGCACCTCGCCGTCGCCGCCCGTCCGCGACTCAGCACCAGCGGCGTCACCCAGCTGCTGGAGGCCGTCGAATACCTCACCCACTACGGGTGGGAACTGGTCAACGTCAGCTCCTCCAGCAACAGCGCCCTGTTCTACGCGTTCCTGCGCCGCCGCTGAACTGGGCTCAGCGGCGCGGGGTCACGGCCGTCAGCAGTTCGGAGGCCCGCCGGTCCAGCACGTCACCGGCCAGGTACGCGCCCAGCAGCGCCGCGCCCAGCCCGTACGCCAGCCCCACCGGCGGGGCCAGCCAGAGCCAGGCGTCGCCGAACAGCGCCGCGGCGACCACCATCGGCACGCTCGCCACCGCCGTGCCGAGCATCGACAGCAGGGTGAGGAAGCTCTTCGCGACGCCTGCCCCGCTGTTCATCGCGAACGGGTTGCTCGTCTCCGGCAGCGAGTACGCCCCCAGCACCGAGACGAACGCGCTGATCGCCAGCCCCGCCCCGTAGGCGGCGAGGAGGCTGCCCGCCATCACGCCCAGCCACGCCGGCCGACCCAGCAGCACCCCCAGGACCACCGTGACGACGGCGAGCATCGGCAGGACGTACACCGAGAAGGCGGCCATCCGGGCCCGCAGCTCCAGCCGGCCGGGAACGCCCGCGACCACGTTCGCCGCGTACGCGCTGCCGTCGAAGCCGAACTGGTTGGCCAGGGTCACCGAGGCGAGCAGGCCGACGAACACCATCGAGATGCTGACCAGCACGGGGGACGAGTCGGGGGTGGCGAACTCCACGCCCTCCCCGGTGGAGAAGCTCGCCCCGCCGAAGTTGACCATCACCGGCACGAAGATGCCGACCACGGCGATCGTGATCAGGTTGGCCCGCCGGCGGGCGTCCCGCCACCAGTAGCGGCACTCCCGGGCCACCAGCGCGCCGAACCGGTCCCGGCGCGCCCAGCCGACCGCCCACGGAAAGAGCTGCCCGACCGCACCGGCTCCGGCCCCCGCCGGACCGTCGCCGGTCTTCGCCGCGCCGCCGCGCGCCCTGGTCCGGCCGCCGCTGGCCGCGCCGACCATCGCCGACTCCAGCGACCGGGACCACCACCACAGCAGCGCGCCGATCGTCAGCGCGGTGATCAGCAGCTTCACCGGCACGGCCCAGGCCCGTCCCTCGGCCACGTCGACGCCGACCGTCCACGGCGCGCCGAACGGGGTCCAGCCGACGATCCGGGCCACCCCGGCCAGCCGGTCCCAGTCGGCCTGCTGCACGGCGGCGAGCACCACGATCTGCAACGGGCCGAGCAGCGCGGCGAGCACCGCCAGCAGCACGGCCGCCAGGTCGCGTACCCGACGGGACCGCAACATCGTCGCGAACGCGCTGGTCATCGCCCGGCTGGCGGCGACGCAGAGCAGCAGCCCGGCGACCACCCCGACGGCCGCGACGAGCGCCGCGACCGCGCCGCCGAGCAGGCCGGAGGTGAGCACCAGCCCGCCGGCCGCGACCAGCGCCGCCACGGCCGGGACGCTGACCAGCGCGGCGGCGAACAGCCCGGTGACCAGGGTGCGCCGGGACAGCGGCAGCAGGGCGAACCGGGCCGGGTCGAGCGTCTCGTCCACCCCGAAGAAGACCAGCGGCAGCAGCAGCCAGCCGAGGACCAGCAGGCCGCCGCCGAACGCCGCGGCCATCATCGCGTACGTCGGCTCGTCGGCCAGCCCCGGCGCGGCCAGCAGGAAGAAGCCGGTGGCGGCGAACCAGAGCCCGGCGACCACCCCGCCCACGAACATGGCGATCCGCCAGCCCTGGCCCCGGAAGTTGTTGCCCATCACCCGCAGCTTCAGCCGGACGAAGTGCCGGGCGGAGACGGGCCGGGCGCGCCCGGCCGGCTGACCCGCCGGCCCGGTCACCGCCATGGCCGGGCCCGCCTCCCGCTGCGGCGGACCGGTCACCGGGACAGCCACGCCAGCTCCTCGCCGGTCGCCGTGCGCCCACCGACCACCTCGACGAACACGTCCTCCAGCGAGCGGTCGCCGCGCACCTCGTCGAGCGTGCCGACCCGCTTGATCGTCCCCTCGGCGAGGATCGCCACGTGCGAGCAGAGCCGCTCGACGACCTCCATGACGTGACTGGAGAAGATGACCGTCCCGCCGCCGACGACGTACCGGTGCAGGATGTCCCGGATCAGGGCCGCCGACACCGGGTCGACCGCCTCGAACGGCTCGTCGAGCACCAGCAGCCGGGGCCCGTGCAGCAGCGCGCAGGCCAGGCCGATCTTCTTCTTCATGCCGGCCGAGTAGTCCACGACCAGGGTCCGGCCGGCGTCGCCGAGGGCGAGCACGTCGAGCAGCTCCGCCGCGCGCTGGTCGACCATCGCCGGGTCCATGCCGCGCAACAGACCGTGATACGCCAGCAGCTCCGCCCCGCTGAGCCGGTCGAACAGGCGCACCCCGTCGGGCATCACGCCGAGGAGCTGCTTCGCCCGGACCGGGTCGGCCCACACGTCGTGCCCGAGCACCCAGGCGCCCCCCGCGTCGGGGCGCAGCAGCCCGACCGCCATGGACAGGGTGGTGGTCTTGCCGGCCCCGTTCGGGCCGAGCAGCCCGTAGAACGAGCCGGCCGGCACGTCGAGGTCGACGCCGGCCACCGCCACCTTGCCGTCGAACCGCTTGGCGAGGCCACGCAGCGCGAGCGCGGGGTGCTCATCAGTCATGTACCGACCGTATCCGGCGCCGGCCAGCGGCCGCTCCCGCCCAGGGACGACCTGCGCCTCCTCCCCGGGCAGGAGGCGGTCGGGCCTCCGCCGCCCGGGGTGCGCGCGCGGTCGCGCTCAGTGGGTGAAGCGGCCGTACCGGCCGCCGAGGAACAGCAGGGGCTGCCCGTCCGGCTGGCCGTGCAGGTGGTGCACCCGCAGCACCACGATGACGTGGTCGCCGGCGTCGTGTTCGGCCTCCACCGCGCCCTCCACCCAGGCCACGACGCCGGCCAGCACCGGCGCGCCGCCGGGGGACAGCTCCCAGTCGAGGCCCTGGAACCGGTCCACCCGGGGGGCGGCCATGCGTTCGCAGACGGCCCGCTGTTCGACGCCGAGGATGTTCACGCAGAGCCGGTCGGCGGTGCGCATGACCGGCCAGCTCCCGCTGTCCCGGCTGACGCAGAAGGAGACCAGCGGCGGGCGCAACGAGACGGACGCGAACGAGTTCACGGTGAGGCCGACCGGCCGGTGGGACGCGGGGTCGAGGGCCGTCACCGTCGTGACGCCGGTGGCGAAATGCCCCAGTACGTAGCGGAAGTGGGCTGTATCGATCGTTGACGTGGATGGGTTCACGAGCCTGTCCTCCCGTTCCGGTCGCCGCCGGCCCGCGCGATCACCTGGGGCGGGCACGGGGCGATCGACCCGTTGGCCGAAGTGAATGTGACACGTCAGCGCAAGGCCGGGTTTGGCCAGCATTAATGCAGGTGGCGCGACGAACCATTCGAGGATGGTCCGGAATTGCCGGTGTCGGGGTGCGCTCCACGATTGAAGTGTCCGCGATGATAACGGACTCTGGCCAGTCCCGAAGGCCCGTTACCCTCCGTAATGTGGCTTGGCGGCGTGTTCCGAGGTGCCCGGGCAGGGCGGCTTCGGTGGCGGACAATTACTGGTCATGGCCGTTTCGGGGCGGTCTTGTGGCGCGACGGAACCTGTGGTCGGCGCGATGCGTAGCGACTCCAGCCATTCACGCTGGGTCACCGAATCCGGTGCGATTCGGCTATTTTCCCCCTGGGTGGCCCGCTCGCGCCGCGCGGAGTGCTGTGAGGTGGATCACTATTGCCCTCCGTGGCATCTTGGTAACGTGACGCGGGACTGCTGCGGGGAGCAATTGTCGTCCGTGATGCCCCCTGCTCGTTGTCGCTAGCGCATTCAGGGGGGAATGTGTTGCCAGCAGAATGTCCGCGGTCGGTTCCGTCACTCGTGGAGCGCTGGGTCCAGCGTCGACCGGACAGCCCGGCCATTATCGATCCGACCTGCGAAGAAGCGACGAGCTACGCGCAATTGTGGCGGTCCTCCGGCGCGCTGGCCGCGTACCTGCGCCGGCTGGGCGTCGGCCGGGGCGCGGTGGTGGCCCTTTCCCTGCCACGCGGCCGGTCGCTGATCGTGGCGATGCTCGCGGTGGCGCGTGCCGGCGCGGCGTACCTGCCGGTCGACCCGGCGGCACCGGTGGACCGGGTGCGCCGGACGCTGGACACCGCTGGCGTCTTCGTGGTGATCGCCGACCGGGACGAGCCGTGGCTCGGCACCGCCCGGCGCGTCGACCCGGCCGTGGCCGGCGACCCGACCGGTTCCGGTCCGGACCCGATCGGCCCGGCCGTGGCCGGCGACGACCCGGACCCGGTGGTCGACGCGGACGATCCGGTCTACGTGATGTTCACGTCCGGCTCGACCGGCGAGCCGAAGGGGGTCGTGGTCCCGCACCGGGCGGTGGCCCGGCTGGTGGTCGAGCCGCTGTTCTGCACCGTCGCGCCCGGCGACCGCGTCGCCCACACCTCGAATCCGGCGTTCGACGCCAGCACCTTCGAGGTCTGGGGCGCGCTCGCCGCCGGTGGCTGCGTGGTGCCCCTGCCCGCGGTGACCGACCTGCCCCTCGACGAGTGGACGGCGCACCTGGCCGGCCTGTCGATCGACGTGCTGTTCCTGACCACCTCGTTGTTCCACATGATCGCCCGGGAACGGCCGGCCGCGCTGCGGACCGTCGGCACCGTCCTCGTCGGCGGCGAGCAGCTCGACCTGTCCGCCGCGCGCCGGGTGCTCGCCGGCTCGCCGCCCGCGCGGCTGGTCAACGGGTACGGCCCGACCGAGACCACCACCTTCGCCGCGTACCACGACTGCACCCTGGAGAGCCTCGCGGGCCGGGAACGGGTGCCGGTGGGCCGTCCCCTCCAGCGCACCAGCCTGCACGTGCTCGGCCCGGACCTCGCCGAGGTCCCCCCGGGCGAGGTTGGCGAGCTGTGCATCGGGGGGCCCGGCGTCGCCCTGGGCTACCTGGGCCGTCCCGACCTGACCGCCGAGCGGTTCGTCACCCGGCCGGGCGACGACGGGCGGCTCTACCGTTCCGGTGACCTGGCCCGCCGGCTTCCCGACGGTCTCGTCGAGGTGCTGGGCCGGCGGGACCGGCAGGTGAAGGTGCGGGGCTTCCGCATCGAGCTGGACGAGATCGAGCTGGCGATCACCGCCACCGGCCTGGCCGACGCGGCGTTCGCCGAGAAGCTCGGCGACGGGCCGCAGGCGCTGCTCGCCGTGGCCGTGGTGCCGGCGGCCGGGCGGTGGGACCGCACCGAGCTGGCCCGCCGGCTGGCGGAGCGGGTCCCCGACTACATGGTGCCGTCGCGGTGGGTGCCGCTCGACCGGCCGCCGACCGGGCCGACCGGCAAGGTCGACCGGGCCGCGATCGCCCGGCTGCTGGCGGAGTCCGGCCCGGACGCCGCAGCCCCCGACCCGGCCGCGCCGGGGGCCGGCACCGCCGTGGCCGGCACCGACACCGCCGACGGCGGCGTTGAGGCCGATCCGGTGACCGCCGCCCTCCGGGGGATCTGGCGGGACGTGGTCGGCAGCGAGCCCACCGCGACCCGCAACTTCCTGGAGATGGGCGGCAACTCGATCATGGCCGTCCAGCTCGCCGGGCGGGTCCAGGACCGCCTCGGCGTCCGGTCCGAGCCGCACGACGTGCTGCTGGCCGAGTCGTTCGCCCACCTGGCCGACCAGATCAGGGTCGCGCTCGACCGCACGCACTGAGCGACCACACGCACTGAGCGACCGTCCGGAGCACGCCGACGCGCGGAGCCGATCGCCGGGTCGACCCCGGCGAGCGCAGCCAACGGAAGGAACCCGAATGGACACCCGAGCGCCCGGGTCGGCGCGGGAGACCGATATCCCACGCGCGGACTTCCCACAGAACGGCCACCCGGCGGCCGACAGCCCGGAGTGCGCCCCGCTGTCCCTCGCGCAGGAACGGCTGTGGCTGATCGACGCCGCCGCCCCCGGCGCGGCCACCTACCTCGTCCCCGTGCTGCTGCGCTGGCAGGGCCGGGTCGACCCGGCGGTGCTCGGCGTCGCGCTGACCGCGGTGGTGGCCCGGCACGAGCCCCTGCGCACCGGCTACCGGCTGCGCGGCGACGAGCCGGAGCAGTTCGTCGGCCCAGCCGCCGACGTCCCGGTCCGGGTGGTCCGGGCCCCCGGCGGGTCCTGGGCCGACGTCGAGGACGAGGTACGCCGGCTCTGCGCCGAGCCCCTCGACCTCGCCACCGGCCAGGTGCTGCGCTGCGTCGCGTTCACCGGGCTCAGCGGCGGGGACGCGGTGCTGCTCGTCCTGCACCACATCGCCTTCGACGGCTGGTCGATGGGGCGGCTCTGCGCCGACCTCGCCACGGCCTACGCGGCCGGCGTCGACGGCCGGCCGCCCCGGCTGCCCGCCGTCGGGGTCCGCTTCGCCGAGCTGGCCCGGCGCGACCGGGAGGCGGGCAGCCGACCCGACACGCGCGCCGCGGTGACGGATCGGGCGGCGGAACTCCTCGCCGCCGGGCCCGGGCTCACCCTCGCCGGGGCGCTGCCCGCCGCCCCCGGCCGCGCGGTGGAGCGGGCGGGCGGCGAGGTCGTCACCGCCCTCCCCGCCGGGCTCTGGGACCGCACCACCGCACTGGCCGCCGAACACCGCGTCACGCCGTTCGTGCTGTTCGGCACCGCGTTCCAGGTGCTGCTGAGCCTCTGGTCCGGGCGGGACACCTTCCGCTACGGGGTGATCGCCGCCAACCGGCCCGGCCTCGAGGCCGACGACGTCGTCGGCTTCTTCGTCAACACCGTGCCGTTGCGGGCGGCGCTGGGCGGCGCGGACGACTTCGCGCAGTTGTGCGCCCAGGCCCGGGGCGAGGCGTTCCGCACCCTGCTCTACCAGCGCCTGCCGTACCACCGGCTCACCGCCGCGGCCCGGGCCGAGCTGGTCGAGGTCGCCTTCGCGTTGCAGAACTTCCCCGTGCCCGGCCCCGAGGTGCCGGTGCGCTGGGCGCTGCCCGAGGTGCTGCCCAACGGCACCGCCAAGTTCGACCTGATGCTCACCGTCGAGGAGCGGGCCGACGGCTGGTACGCCCGCTGGGAGCACGACCTGGCCCGCTATCCCCGGCCGGTGGTGACGGCGCTGGCCGAGGCGTACCTCGGGCTGCTCGGGGCCGTGACGGAACGGTACGCCGTGCCCCTGGCGGAGCTGGCCCGGTTCGGGCCGGACCCGGCGTGGGCGACGACGGCCGCGCCGGACGCGACGCCCCCGACGCCTGCCACGGCCGCCACGGCCGGGGCGGCCCCGGTGCCCGAGGCCGCGCTGCGCCGCGCCGCCGAGTGCTTTGCCGTGGCGCTGGCCGACCTCGTCGACGAGCCGCCGGAGGCCGTCGCCGCCGGGCTGACCCCGGCGGCCGACTTCTTCGCCCTCGGCGGCCACTCCCTGCTGGTCGTCACGATGCTGCGCCGCATCGAACGCCAGGACGGCACCGTCCTGTCGGCGCGGGAGTTCCTGGCCGACCCGACGGTGGCCGGGCTGGCCCGGCTCCTCGCGGCCCCGCCCCGGGCCGCCGCCGCGCCGCCCACGGGAAGCGACGGCCGGCAGGCCACCAGCCCCGCGCAGCAACGCTTCTGGTCCGTCGACCGCCTGCCGTGGCTGCGGCAGGCGTACCTGGTGCCCACGGTGGTGGACCTCGCCGGCCCGGTCGACGTCGAGCGGCTGCGCGCCGCCGTCGGGACCGTGCTCGCCCGGCACCCGGCGCTGCGGGCCCGCTTCGAGCTCGACCGCCGGCAGCGGCGGGTCTACCACCGCACGGACGGCCCGGCCGGTGACGTCACCGTGGTGGACGCCGCCGACTGGACCGACGAGCAGGCGCGCGAGGCCGTCGCGGAGTGGAGCTGGGCCGGCTTCGACCTGGCCCGCGCCGCCCCCGCCCGGGCGCACCTGCTGGACCGGGGCGGGCGGGGCGTCACCCTCGTCGTCGTCGTCCACCACATCGTCTTCGACGGCTGGTCGCGGCAACTGGTGCTGCGCCAGATCGCGGCGGCCTACCGGGGCGAGGACCTGCCCGAGCCGGTGGCCGGGACGGGACACACCGACCCCGACGACGCCGCGCAGGCCGACACCCGGGCGGTCGTGCAGGCGCTCACCGGCGCGCCGGTCGACGTGGCCCTGCCGTACGACAGGGGCCGCGGCGACACCCAGGAGACCCGGGCGGGCCGGCTGACGTACGACCTCGACCCGACCCGCGCCGACCGGCTGCGCAAGGTCGCGGCGGACGCCGGCTGCACGATGTTCATGGTCTCGGCCGCGCTGCTGGCGGTGGCGCTGGCCCGGGTCGGCGGCCAGCGCGACTTCCTGTTCGCCTTCCCGTGGTCGCAGCGGACGGGGGCGCGCAGCGCCGACGCGGTGGGCCTGTTCATCGACACGCTCGTGTTGCGCGCCGACACCAGCGGCGAGCCGACCTGGCAGGAGCTGCTGGCCCGGGTGCGGGACGCGGCGAACCTCAGCTTCCGGCACTCCGCGGCCCCGTTCGACGCGGTCGCCGCCGCGTTGCATCCCGACCGTGACCTCGGCCGCCCCCCGGTGACGCCGGTCTACCTCAGCGCCTCCGACGGCGAACTGGCACCCCCCGACCTCGGGCCGGACGTCACCGCCACGGTCCGCCCGCTCGACCCGCTGCACCTCAAGTACGAGCTCGAACTCACCGTCGTCGACCGGCGGCAGGACCTGCGGTGGGAGCTGCTCTATTCCGCCGCCCTGTTCGACCCCGCCACCGCGCACGCCGTCCTGCACGCGGTCACCGCCGCGGCGGACGACCTCATCCGGCAGCCCACCGCTCGACCACTGGAGGGACATTGACCACCCTGACGGAGGACCAACTGTTCGATCGGGTCCGGGCCGCCTGGGCCGAGGTGCTCGACGTCGACGATCCGGGCAGCCTCGACCCGGACCAGAACTTCCTGGAGGCCGGCGGCAGCTCGCTGCTGCTCATCATGCTCTGGGAGGACCTGCACGAGCTCACCGAGCGGTCGCTGCGGGTGGCCGACCTGTTCCAGCACGCCACGATCCGGGCGCAGGCCAGGCTGCTGGCCGGCGGCGGCGAGGAGCCCCGGCAGCAGGTGACCGGGGCCAGCCAGCGCCGCGCCCTGCTCGGCCGGGCCCGCACGGCGGAGGTGCCCCGACCGTCATGACCGAGATCTCCGACACCGACATCGCCGTCGTCGGGACGGCCTGCCGCTTCCCCGACGCGTGGAACCCCGAGCAGTACTGGCGCAACATCGACACCGGCGTCGTCTCGATGCGGGAGCTGACCGACGAGCAACTGCGCGCGGCCGGCCACACCGAGGAGGAGACGCGCCAGCCGGGCTTCGTCCGGGTCGGCGCGACCCTGCCGGGGGTGGCCGACTTCGCCGCCGACTTCTTCGGCTACACCCCCCGCGAGGTCGACGCCATCGACCCGCAGCAGCGCATCTTCCTGGAGTCCTGCTGGGAGGCGCTGGAGTCGGCGGGCCTGGCGCCCGGCGCGGACCGCCTGGTGACCGGCGTGTTCGCCAGCAGCGCCGCCGGCAACTACTCGGCGGCCGTCTTCGCCGCCAAGGTCCGTGACCACGGGCTCGCCGCCGCGATCGGCGACCTCGACCTGACCGTCGGCGGGCAGGCCGACTTCATGACCTCGCGGACGGCCTACAAGCTCGGCCTGCGCGGGCCGTCCGTCAGCGTCCAGACGGGCTGCTCCTCGTCGCTGTACGCGGTGCACTACGGCATGCTGAGCCTGCTCGCCGGGGAGTGCGACGTGGTGCTCGCCGGCGGCGCGACCGTCGTGGAGCCGCTGCTCGGCTACCAGCCGATCCCCGGGGCGTGGGTCTCCGAGGACGGCTACGTCCGCTCCTTCGACGCGAGCAGCAGCGGCACCACGTACGGCTCCGGGGTCGGGGTGGTGGCCCTGCGCCGGCTCGCCGACGCGCTCGCCGACGGCAACCCCGTGCTGGCCGTCCTGCGCGGCTCGGCGGTCGGCAACGACGGCGGCGCGCGCCTCGGCTACGCCGCCCCGAACCTCGACGGGGTGGCCGACGTGATCGCGGCGGCGCTGTCGGTCGCGGGCGTCTCCGCCGACGCGGTCCGCTACGTCGAGGCCCACGGCACCGGCACGCCGCTGGGCGACCACATCGAGCTGCTGGCCCTGACCGAGGCGTTCCGGCGCAGCACCGACGAGGTGGGCTACTGCGGCCTCGGCTCGGTGATGTCCAACATCGGGCACCTCGGCCCGGCCGCCGGCATCGCCGGGCTGATCAAGGCGATCCACGTGGCCGGCACCGGCTCGCTGCCCCCGCACCCGACGTTCGACGTGGCCCGCGACCCGGCGGAGCTGGAGAAGAGCCCGTTCTTCGTCACCACCACCCGCCGCGAGTGCCCCGAACCGGACCGGCTGGTGCTGGTCAACTCGATGGGCGTGGGCGGCACCAACGCCACGATGGTGGTGGCCGCGCCGCCCGCGCCGGTCCGGCGGCCCGCGCCGGCTGCGCCCGTCGTCCGGCTGAACGTCTCCGCCCGCAACCGGGTGGAGCTGGACCAGCTGTGCCGGGCGCTGGCCGACCGGATCGACAGCGACCCCGCGCAGGCGGCGGACGTCGCGTACACGCTGCGGGTCGGGCGGGCGGTCTTCGACGAGCGGCGGGTGGTGACCGCCCCCGCCGACCGGCTCGCGGCGGCGCTGCGGCTGCCCCGCCCCCCGGCCGTGCGCACCGTGCGGGCCGACCGCCGCACCGCCGTCATCGTGGCGGGGGAGCAGGCGACGCCCGCGAGGCTGGCCGTGCTGCGGGCCGCGCTGCCCGGCGCGGCCGTGGTCGACCGGCTCGACCTCGCCGGGGACCGGTACGCGGTGGTGCTGGGCGGGACCGGTGACGACGCCGGCCTGGCCGACTCGCGGGGCGTCCTGGTGCCCGCCGGTGACGACGGCTGGGACGAGGCGCTGAGCACCGCCTGGCTGCACGGCGTGCCGGTGGACTGGGAGGCGGTCAGCGGCGGCCGGGGTCGGCGGCTGCGCCTGCCGACGTACCCGTTCCAGCGCAAGCGGTACTGGCCGCTGGACCACCTCGACGTGTTCCGCCGGCAACCGACGCCCGCGCCCGTCGGCGCGGAGCCGGCGGCGGCGGGGGACTCGATCGAGGAGAGCATCGCCGGCATCTGGCGGGAGCTGTTCGACCGGGGCGACGTCGGGATGGACGACGAGTTCGGCGCGCTGGGCGGCACGTCGCTGCTGTCCGTGCAGATGGTGCTGCGGATCCAGCAGCAGTACGGCGTGCTGATCAACCTGCACCGGGCCGGCGGCAGCCGGGCCACCGTACGCCGGCTCGCCGGGATCGTCCGGGCCGGCGTCACCCCCGACCGGCAGAGCGCGGCCGACCGGGACGGCGAGCTGATCGACGCGGACCTGGCGCTGCCGATCGGGCCGCTGGCCCCGCGTCGCGCCCCGGGCCGGGACGTGCTGCTCACCGGCGCGGCGGGCTACCTCGGCGCGTTCCTGCTGCACGAGTTGCAGCGCGCCGGCCGGCGCGTCCACTGCGTCGTGCGGGCGGCCGACGAGCAGGCGGGCATGCGGCGGCTGCGGGAGACCGCCGCGCGTCTGGCCCTGCCGGAGCCGGACCCCGAGCTGGTCCGCGTCGTCCCGGCGGACCTGCGGGCCTTCGCCGGCACGGACGCCGGGGACCTCGACGGCGAACTCGCCGACCAGGTCGGGCACGTGCTGCACTGCGCGGCCCGGGTGGTCTTCACCGAGCCGTACCGAACGCTGCGGGAGGACAACGTCCTGCCGATGGCGGGCCTGCTGAACTGGATGTGCCGGCACGGCATCCGCGACTTCAGCTACGTGTCGACGCTGGCCGCGACGGGCGCGGGGTCGGGCACGGCGGGCACCCGGCTGGAGACCCGCAGGCAGCCCCTGCACTCCGACCTGGGCGGCTACGGGGTCAGCAAGTGGGTCGGCGAGCGGCTGCTGGAGAAGGCCGAGGAGGCCGGCCTCCGTGGCCGGGTGTTCCGGCCCGGCCTGATCATGGCGGCCCGGGACACCGGGGCCTGCAACAACAAGGACCTGGTGTGGCGGATGCTCGCCAGCGGCATCGCGGTCGGCGCCCACCCCACCGACGAGCGCGCCGAGCCGGTCTCCCCGGTCGACGTGGTCGCCCGGGCGGTCGTGTCGCTGGCGCTGTCGCCGTCGTCGGTCGGCCGGGTCTACCACCTGGCCGACGAGCGTTCGATCAGCACCCGGGAGCTGTTCGACATGCTCGGTCGGGCCGGGCTGCCGACCGAGCCGATGCCGCTGCCGCAGTGGCAGCGGCGGGTGGCCGAGCGGGCGCTGGACGGCGGCAGCGAGGTCATGTCGGCCGTCGCCCTCTACGAGTTGGAGGGGCACGAGCTGGCCGAGGACGACGTGCAGGTCCGGGGCTGGCAGCCCTGGCTGCGCAAGCAGGGCCTCTCCGCCGCCGTCACCCCCGAGCAGCTGCGCCGGGGCCTGGAGTTCCTGGCCGGACGCCACGAGGAGTTCGCCGCGCTCCTGCCCGACCTGGCGGGACGGCGGGGCGATGACGTCAACGCGATCGAGGAGCGGGTATGAAGCAGCGACATGTCGCCGTGCTGGGCGCGGGAGTGATGGGCAGCGCCATCGCCGCCCTCGCCGTCGGCAACGGCCTGCCGGTCACCCTGGTCGACGTCGACCGGGCCGTGCTGGACCGGGCCCGGGGCGAGGTCACCCGCCACCTGCGGCTGGCCCGGCTGATGGGGGCGCAGACCGGGGCGGACGTGGCCGAGCTGCGTACCACCGTGGACCTGGCCGACGTGGCCGACGCCGACGTGGTCGTCGAGGCCGTCACCGAGCTGGCCGACGTCAAGGCGAAGGTGCTCACCGAGGTGTCCGCGCTCGTCGGGCCGGAGGCGCTGGTGCTCACCAACACCTCCGCCATCCCGGTGGACGAGCTGGCCGGCTCGGTCGCGCACCCCGAGCGCACCGTCGGCGCCCACTTCATGAACCCGCCGTACCTGATCAAGACGGTGGAGGTGGTCCGGGGGCCGCGCAGCTCCGAGGCCGCGCTGGCCGTCGCCCGGGACTTCCTGACCGGCATGGGCCGGGAGGTCGTGGTGGTCGGGGACGGGCCGGGCTTCGTCATCAACCGGGTGCTGCAACGGATGATCAACGAGGCGGCCCGGATCGCGGACGAGGGGCTCGCCACGCCGGAGGAGATCGATCTGCTGTTCACCGGCTGCCTCGGGCACCGCACCGGACCGCTGGCCACCGCCGACCTGATCGGCCTGGACAACGTCGTCGACTCGCTGCAGGTGCTCCGCGACCGCACGGGCGACCAGGGTTACGAGCCATCCGCGCTGCTGCTGGCCAAGGTCGCCGACGGCGACTTCGGGCGCAAGACCGGGCGTGGCTTCTACGAGCACAGGGGGACCAAGTGAGCTCATCGACCACCGACCAGCACACCCTCAGCCCGGGATCGATCCGCGGCCAGCTCACCGCGTTCCTGGAGCGGCAGACCAAGAAGGACATCGAACCGAACCTCGACATCTTCGCCGCCGGCCTGGTCTCGTCGCTGTTCGCGCTGGAGCTGGTGGTGCACATCGAGTCGACGTTCGACGTCGTCATCGGCGGGCCCGACCTGCGGCTCGACAACTTCCGGACGGTCGACCGGATGACCGAGCTGGTCCTGCGGCTGCGCGGGGACTCCGATGGCTGAGCGGTGGTCGGAGGCGGCGGCGCTGGTCGCCGCCGCCGTCGGCGATCACGCGGAGACCTGGGACCGCACCGGTCGGATCCCGCTGGAGACCCTGCGCGAGCTGGGCACCAAGGGGGTGCTCTGCGCGCAGATCCCCCAGGAGTACGGCGGCCTCGGCCTGTCCAGCCTGGACAACGGCGAGCTGACCGCCGCCACCGGGGCCCGGTGCAGCTCGCTGCGCAGCGTCCTCACCTCGCAGGGCATGGCGGCGTGGACCATCCTGCGCCTCGGCTCGGCCGCCCAGCGGCGTGCCCACCTGGCCGCGCTGTCCAGCGGCAGCCTCGCCGGGGTCGCCTTCAGCGAGCCGGGGGCGGGCAGCGACCTGTCCGCGATGAGCACCCGGATCAGCGAGGACGGCACCGGCCTGCGGGTCGACGGGCAGAAGGTGTGGATCACCGTCGGCGCGTACGCCGACCTGCTGGTGGTCTTCGGCCGCTTCGGCGACGAGGCCGCGGCCGTGCTGGTGCCGACGGACGCGCCGGGCGTCCGCATCGAGCGGGTGGCCGACCCGCTCGGCTGCCGGGCCGCCGGCCACGCCGACGTCCACCTCGACGGGGTACGCCTGCCCAGGGACGCGGTGCTCGGCGGGGCGGCCATGCCGCTGGGCCTGATCGCCACCACGGCGCTGACGTACGGCCGGGTCTCCGTGGCCTGGGGCTGCGTGGGGATCCTGCGCAGTTGCCTGGCCGAGGCCGCCCGGCACGCCGCCTCCCGGGCCCAGGGCGGGGCCATGCTCGCGTCCCACCAGCTCGTGCGGCGGCACCTGGCGGAGCTGACGGTCGCCGAGCAGGCCGCGACCCGGCTGTGCGAGCACGCCAGCCGGGCCTGGGACGCCCGGACGTCCGACCTGGTCATGGCCGCGGTGCTGGCCAAGCACTTCGCCGCCACCCGGGCCGCCGAGGGGGCGAGCACGGCGGTGCAGGTGCTCGCGTCGGCCGGCAGCCGCGACGGGCACCCGGTGGCCCGCGCCTACCGGGACGCCAAGCTCATGGAGCTCATCGAGGGGAGCAACGAGATGTCCCAGCTCATGCTGGCCGACCACGCGCTGGCGGCCTGGTCATGACCGTCGGCATCGGGGCGATCCACTGCGTCCTGCCGGAGGGGTCCACCCCGGTCGCCGGGCTGCCCGAGGTCGACGCGCTGCGGACCGAGGAACGCGAGTTCGTCGGCACCTGCGGGATCGACCGCGTCGGCGTGTTCCCGGACGCCCCGACCACGGACTTCGCCGTCCAGGCGTGTCAGGAGCTGGGCAAGGCGACGCCGCTGGACCCGGACGTGCTGATCATGGTGGGGTCGCGCGCGCCGGACGTCCTGCTCGGCTCCGACTCGGGGCGGCTGCAACTCGACGGCGGCTTCGACCGCGCGTTCGCCTTCACCCTGGACGGTCTCGGCTGCACCGGTTCCAGCGCCGCCTGGGCGCTGGCCCGGGACCTCCTGGTCGCCGACCCGGGCCGGCAGAGCGTGCTGATAGCGCACGCCAGCCGCCCCACCGGCGTGGACCGGGTGCGCTTCCCGGTGACGGTGATCGGCGACGGGGCGTACGCGATGACCGTCGTCCGCGGCGGCAGCCCGGCCCTGGTGGCGCACCGGCAGGAGAGCGACGGCACGTTCCACGACCTGTTCCGGGTGGACTACAAGCAGTCCCCCTGGTACGAGTGGCGCGAGGAGTGCGAGTCGCCCGACCGGTACCGGTTCGAGCTGGCCCTGCACAGCCGGCAGCGGCTGGGCCGGATGGTCGAGACGGTCCTCGCCGACGCCGGGATCACCAAGGCCGACGTCGCCGCGACGCTCATGCAGAACGTGACCGCGAGCGCGTACGGCTTCTACCAGTCCCTGCTCGGGCTGCCCATCCACCCGGTCTGCCAGCGCCAGCTCGCCGCGTACGGCCACCTCGGCGCGATGGACGTCGTGCTCAACCTGGACCGGCTCCTCGCCGGTGGCGACGTCGGCTCCGGCGATCACGTCCTGGTCCTCAACAACAGCCCCGTGGCGGCCTGGGCGGCCACGGTCTGGCGCATCTGACGAAGGGAACGACCGTGAGCCAGACTCCACCGACGGTGAAGTGTCTCGTCTGGGACCTGGACAACACCCTGTGGCGGGGCACGCTGCTGGAGGACGGCGAGGTGACCCTGCCCGACGAGGTGCGGGAGGTCATCGCCACCCTGGACGCCCGGGGGATCCTCCAGTCGGTCGCCAGCCGCAACGACCACGAGCACGCGTGGGCCCGGCTGGTGGAACTCGGCGTGGCCGACTACTTCGTCGTCCCGCAGATCGGCTGGGGGCGCAAGCCCGACTCGATCCGGGCGATCGCCGACGAGCTCCAGTTCGCCCTGAACACGATCGCGTTCATCGACGACCAGCCGACCGAGCTGGCCGAGATCGGCCACCAGCTGCCCGAGGTCCGGTGCTACCGGGCCGACCAGGCCGGGACGCTGACCGGCCTGCCCGAGTTCAGCCCGGCGGCCGTCACGGTGGACTCCCGCCGCCGCCGGCAGATGTACCAGGCGAAGTTCCGCCGGGACACCGCGCGGGAGGGTTTCCAGGGCCCGGACGAGGAGTTCCTGCGCAGCCTGGAGCTGGAGATGGTCATCGACCGGGCGCGGGACGAGGACATCTCCCGCCTGGAGGAGCTGACCCTGCGCACCAGCCAGATGAACGCCACCGGCGTGCACTACTCCGACGCGACCCTGCGCGGCCTGCTCGACGACCCGCGGCACGAGGTGCTGGTGGTCAGCATGACCGACCGGTTCGGCCCGCACGGCGCGGTCGGGGTGGCGCTGCTGGCCCGGCACCCGGGCGTGTGGCACCTGAAGCTGCTCGCCACCTCCTGCCGGGTGGTGTCCTTCGGCGCGGGCGCGATCATCCTGCGCTGGATCGGTGACCAGGCGGCGCGGGCCGGCGTGCACCTCGCCGCGGACTTCCGGCCGACGAACCGCAACCGGATCATGGAGGTCGCCTACCGGTTCGCCGGCTTCGCCGACGACGGGTGCGACTGCCTGGCCGACGTGGGCCCGGCGGGCGAGGAGGGGGTGCAACTGCTGCACCTGCGGCCCGAGCGCACCTGCGGGCCGACGTCGCTGCGGCTGCGCGCCCCGGCGCTCGACGACGCCGACACCGGGCTGCGGGACTGGTCGGAGGTGGTGCCGGCATGACCGGGACGACCCTCTACGAGCTGTTCGCCGCCTCCGCCGACCGCTACCCGGACGCGATCGCGCTGGAGGTCGAGGGCGACGAGGTGTCCTACGCGGACCTGCACCGCCACGCCCTCGCGCTGGCCGGGGAGATCGTCGCCCGGCACGGCGGCGTGCCGGCCCGGGTGGCGCTGCTCGCCCAGCGCAGCGTCACCGCCTTCGCCGGCTACCTCGCCGCGCAGCGCCTCGGCGCGGCGGTGACCCCCCTCAACCCGGGCTACCCGGTGTTGCGCAACCGGCGGGTGTGCGACCTCGCCCGCGTGGACGTGCTGGTCGCCGACGAGTCCGGCGCGCCGCAACTCGCCGACGGCCTCGGCGACGCCGCCCCGACGGTGCTCGCGCTCGACGACGACCGGGTCCGCGCGCTCGCCGGCACCGGCGTCGGCCTCGCCGGCTACCACGGCGGCCCGGACGACGTGGCCTACGTCCTGTTCACCTCCGGGTCGACCGGGCGGCCCAAGGGGGTGCCGGTCCCGCAGCGCGCGGCGGTGGCGTACGTCCGCCACAACGTCGACCGCTTCGCCGTGGGCCCGGGGGCGCGGGTGTCCCACACCTTCGACCTCACCTTCGACCCGTCGGTGTTCGACCTCTTCGTGACCTGGGCCGGCGGCGCGACCCTGGCCGTGCCCCGCCGCGCGGAGCTGCTCAACCCCGTGGACTACCTGCGGGACCGGCGGATCACGCACTGGTTCTCCGTGCCGTCGGTGGTCTCGGTCGGTGACGAGCTGGGCACCCTGCCCACCGGGCAGGTCACCGACCTGCGGTACAGCATCTTCATCGGCGAGCCGCTCACCTACCGGCAGGCCGAACGGTGGCAGGAGATCGCCCCGGGGGCCGTCGTCACCAACGTGTACGGGCCGACCGAGCTGACCGTGGCCTGCACCGAGTTCCGGCTGGACCTCGACCCGCTGCGGTGGCCGGCGACCTCCAACGACACCGTGCCGATCGGGCCGGTCTACGACTTCCTCGACCACGTGATCGTCGGCGCGGACGGCCGCGCCGCCGAGGAGGGCGAGCTGTGCGTGCGCGGGGTGCAGAGGTTCGTCGGATACCTGGACTCCGGCGACGATGTCGGCCGATTCTTGACGTATGGTCCCGACGGCGCCGAACCGTACGAAGGCGGCGGCCTCACCGACGAGCACTACTACCGCACCGGGGACCGGGTCCGCATCGAGGACGGCAACCTCGTCCACCTCGGCCGGTTGGACAACCAGGTGAAGGTGCGCGGGTACCGCATCGAGCTCGGTGAGATCGAGGCGGCGCTGCGCCGGCACTACGGCGTGACCCAGGCCGTCGTCGTCGCGGTCAACCGGACAGGAGAGACGGAATTGATCGGCTTCTACACGGGCGAGGAGGCGCCGCAGTTGCGGCGCTGGCTGCGCCGGCAGGTGCCGCTGCACATGGTGCCCCGGGTGCTCAACCACCTGGCCGCCATGCCGCTGAACGCCAACGGCAAGATCGACCGGGGGGTGCTGCGGGACTCCGTGGCGGAACTGGCGACGGCGGGCCCGGCGTGACGGCGACCGCCCGGCTGCGTGCCGTGACGGCCGAACTCGTCCCGCCCGCGGGCGTGGTGCGGGTGGTGTCGCTGAGCAACCTGGCCAAGACCGCCGCGCACGGCATCATCATGTCGGTAAGCGTGCTGTACTTCACCACGTCGATCGGGATCTCGGCCACCAGGGTCGGCCTGGCGCTGACCATCGGGGCGGCGGTCGGCATGCTGGTCGCGGTGCCGGCGGGTCACGCCGCCGACATCTTCGGACCGCGCAACGCCACCGTGCTCGCCATGCTCGCGCTCGGGCTGGTCACCTGCGGCTACGCCTTCGCCACCAGCTTCTGGTGGCTCACCGCCGTCGCCTGTCTCGTGCTGGCCGGCGAGTCCGCCACCGACGCGTCCCGGGGGGCGCTGGTCGCCGGCGTGGTGCCGCCGGAGGAACGGGTCCGGGCCTGGTCCTACTTCCGCGCCGTGGCCAACCTGGGCGTCACCCTCGGCGCGGTGATCGGCGGGATCGGGCTCTACTTCGACTCCCAGGCGGGCTACCGGGCGCTACTGCTCCTCGCGGGTGCGCTGTTCGCGGTCGCCGGCCTGGCCTACCTGCGGGTGCCGGTCGTGCCGCCGACCCGCAACACCGAGGCGCAGCCCAGCCTCGTCGTGCTGCGGGACCGGCCGTACGCGGCGTTCGTCGTGCTCAACGCGCTGCTGGTGATGAACGGGCCGCTGCTGACCGTGGCGCTGCCCATCTGGATCGCGCAACGCACCGAGGCCCCCACCGCGATCTACCCCGTCATCCTCGTGATCAACACGATCTGCGTGGTGCTGCTACAGGTACGCGTCAGCCGGGGAGCGGAACGCCTCGACGGTGGCGCGTGGGCCTGGCAACGGGCCGGGCTGGTGCTCGCCGCGTGCTGCGTGCTCTTCGCCCTCGCCGGTGGCCTGCCCGTCTGGGCCGCGGTGGCGGCCCTGCTCGCCGGCGCCCTCGTGCACGTGCTCGGCGAGATGCTGCACAGCTCGGGGGCGTGGTCCCTGGCGTACGGGCTGGCCCCCGAGGGCAGCCACGGCCAGTACCAGGGGCTGTTCGGCATGTCCACGCAGCTCGGCTCCACCATCACCCCGTTCGCCGCGACCGTGCTCATCATCGGCTTCGGCTGGTCCGGCTGGCTCGTCTTCGGCGCGGTCATGTGCGCCGCCGGCCTGCTCGCCCCCGTCGTGGTGCGCGCGGCGCGCAAGGACCCGACCCGCAGCGGCTTCTCCGCGCCGGACGAGCCGGCGAAGGTGCCCGAGACCAGGCCGGCGACGGACGAGCCGACGGCGGGCGAGTCGGCGACGGTGGCCGGCGACGGGGCGGCCGGTGATCCCCTCTCGACCGACAGGAGCTGACCGGATGGACTTCAGCCTCTTCTACTTCGCCAACGACAGCCGGCTCGGCCAGCACGACCGGTACCGCGTGCTGCTGGAGGGCGCCCGGTTCGCCGACGCCAACGACTTCGCCGCCGTCTGGACGCCGGAGCGCCACTTCCACCCGTTCGGCGGCCTCTACCCGAACCCGTCGGTCACCAGCGCGGCGGTCGCGGCGGTGACCAGCCGGGTGGCGATCCGCGCGGGCAGCGTCGTCGCGCCGCTGCACCACCCGCTGCGCATCGCGGAGGAGTGGGCCATGGTGGACAACCTCTCCAACGGGCGGGTCGGCGTGTCCCTCGCCTCCGGCTGGCACGCCGCCGACTTCGTGCTCCGCCCGGAGACGTACGCCGACCGCCGCGCCCTCCTGGCCGAGTACGCCGAGCAGGTCCGCGCGCTGTGGCGGGGCGAGTCGATCACCGCCACCGACGGGGTCGGGGAGGCCCGGCAGGTACGCGTCTTCCCGCCGCCGGTGCAGGCGGAGCTGCCCATCTGGCTGACCAGCGGCGGCGCGGTGGAGACCTTCCGCACCGCCGGCGAGCTCGGCGCGGGCCTGCTGACCCACCTGCTCGGCCAGGACCTCGACGAGCTGGCCGCGAAGATCGCGGTCTACCGGGAGGCCGCCGCGGCCCGGCCCGGCGGCTGGCCGGGGCACGTGGCCCTCATGGTGCACACCCACCTCGGCGACGACGAGGACGAGACGCGGGACCTCGTACGCCCCGCGTTGAGCGACTACATCCGCAGCTCGCTGCACCTGATCCTCGGGTCCAGGATGGACGGCAAGCGCAGCATCGACCCGTCCCGGCTGCCCCCCGAGGAGCTCGACTTCCTGGTCGAGCGGTCGTTCCAGCGCTACTTCGACGAGGGGGGCCTGCTGGGCACGGTCGACAAGGCGTACGGCGTGGCGGACCGGCTGCGGGAGATCGGGGTGGACGAGGTGGCCTGCCTGATCGACTTCGGGCTGCCGGACAAGACGGTGCTGGCCGGGCTGGACCAGCTCAACGAGCTGCGGCTGCGGTTCGCCTCCGCCGACGGCTGACCGGCATGGCCGCGCGGGGGCGACCGAAGGCCGAGCTGGTCCTCTCCGGGGGCGAGCGCCGCACGCTGGAGGAGTGGGCGGCGTGGACGGGCGGTGGCCGCCTCGCCCTGCGGGCCCGGATCGTGCTGGCCAGCGCGGAGGGGCTGTCCAACCGGGACGTCGCCACGAAGCTGGAGGTGGGGCCGCACACGGCGGGCAAGTGGCGGGCCCGCTTCGTCGACCGGCGGCTCGCCGGTCTGCTCGACGGGCCACGGTCGGGGGCCGGCCGGCGGATCACGGCGGCGCAGGCCGACGCCGTGCTGGCCCGGACGCTCCAGACGGCGCCCCCGGCCGGGGCCGGGCTCTGGTCGACCCGCGCCATGGCGGCGGCGGTGGGGCTCAACCAGACCGCGGTCTCCCGGCTCTGGCGGGCGGCGGGCCTGCGGCCCCACCAGGTCGCCACCTGGCGGCTGTTCCAGGATCCGCGCTTCGCGGCGACGGTACGCCTGGTCGCCGGGCTGCGGACCGCGGCGGGCGACCGGATCCTGGCGCTGGCGACGGAGCCGGTCGGGCCGGGCCAGCCGGGCCCGCCCTCCGGCCCCCGCTCCGTGGCCCCGACCGGCCTCGCTCCGACCGGCCCGGTTCCGACCGGCCTCGCTCCGACCGGCCCGGCCCCGACCGGCCCCGCTCCGACCGGCCCCGCTCCGACCGGCCCCGATCCGACCGGCCCCGATCCGACCGGCCCCGATCCGACCGGCCTGACGCCCGGCGGGGCCGTCGGGGAGGTGCTCGACTTCCTCGCCGCGCTCGACGCGCGCCTGCCACCCGAGTGGGAGGTGCACGTCGCCTGCATCGGGCGGACGGCACGCGGGCACCCGGCGGTGCGGGCCTGGCTCGGCGCGCACCCCCGGTTCCACCTGCATCCGGTGCCGGTGGCCCAGAGCTGGCAGCGGCTGCTGGACCGGTGGGCGGGCCGGCCGGCCCCCGACGTTCAACGGCGGCGCAGCGCGGTCACGCCCCAGGAGAAGCCCATCCCGCTGCTCGCCACCAGCACCACGTCCCCCGGGGAGAGCCGACCCTCGTCCATCAGCTCGGCGAGGGCGAGGAACGGGTCCGAGCCGCCCATGTGCCCGTAGCGGTGGTAGTTGAACACGGACCGTTCCGGTGGCACGCCCAACGCCCCGAGGACCCGCTCGTGCATGTTGCGGTCGCCCTGGTTGATGAGGAAGTAGCGCACGTCCGCCGGGGCCAGGTCCAGGGTCGACAGCGTGTCGTTGGTCAGCTCCACGAAGTTGCGCAGGTACGCGTCGCCGAGCCCTCGGCGGTGTCCGCGCCGACGCATGAGAATGCGGTCGTCCTCGATGTCGCCGGAGTAGTAGTCGGCCCACTCCGGCTCGGTGCGCATCTGCGAGTGCAGCAGTTCGAGCGGCCCGTCGCGGCCGACGAGAACGGCGGCGGGGGCGTCGCCGAAGTTGAACAGCATCTTCGAGTCGGGGTCGTGGTAGTCGACCAGTTGGCTCAGCCGGTCGCCGACGAGGACCAGGGCGTGCCGGGCGCGACCGAGGGTGATCTTGTCGGCGGCGAGCTGCACCGCCGTCATCGCCGCGTTGCAGAAGTTGGACACCTCGAAGCAGTGCGCCCGCTCGATGCCCAGTTCGGCGGCGACCTTCGCCGCCGGTGACCAGAACGGCCGGTCCCACTCGCCGGAGCCGGCGTAGAGCACCAGGTCGACGTCGGCCGGCGAGACGCCGCTGCGCTTGAGCACCGTGCCGGCGGCCTCGGTGGCGAGCTCCCATGCGGTCTCGTACTCGTCGAGGACGGGGAACCGCTCGGTGTGGGTGATCTCCAGGATCTCGGCCAGCGCCAGCCCGGAAGCCTGCTGCATGTCCCGCACGTCGGCCTGCCCGGAGGGCAGCCGCACCTCGAAGTCGACGATCGCCGCCATGCCTCGCTCCTCCCGCTCGACGCGTTCCTCCGGCCTCGGCCCGGCCGCGCAGGGCGGCCCCCGGCCTCAACCCGACTGGCTGCTGCCCCCGTCGGCGAGGGCCCGGACGATCGCGCTCACGTCCTCGTCGCCGAGGCCGGTGGCGTGTGCCTCGGCCAGAGCGCGCCGGGCGGCCACGATCACCCCGTCGGGGCGGGCCCCGGCCGCCACGGCCAGGCGCAGGTCCTTCTCGGCGTGCCCCAACGAGAAGAGCGTCGGCTGGTGGGAGGCGGCCACCCGGGGCCGCATCACCCCGGCGATCGGGCCCAGCGTGGTGCGGCCGAGCGCGTCGAAGGCGGCCTCCCGGGCGATGCCCAGCCGGGCCGCCAGGCCCAGCGCCTCGCCGAGGAGCACGGCCGAGTTGATGGTGGCGACGTTGACCACGAGCTTGACGGCGGCCCCGTCGCCTAGGGGGCCGACGTGTTCCACGGTGCCCAGCGCGGACAGCGCCGGCGCGCAACGGGCCACGTCCTCCGCCGTCCCGCCGGCGAAGATGTGCAGCGCGCCGCTCTCCGCTTGGGGAACGCTGCCCAGCACCGGGGCGTCGACCAACGCCACCTCCGCGGGCAGCCGCTTGCGCAGCTCGGCGACCGCGTCCGGCCCGATGGTGGACATCTCGACCAGGGTCGCGCCCGGGTCGAGGACGAGCCCGTCGAGGAGGCCGAGCACCGCGTCGGGGTCGCTGAGCATCGTGACCACGAGCGGTCGCCCGGCGACCGCCTCCTGAGCGCTGGCAGCACCGTGGGCACCGGCGGCGACGGCCTCCGCCGCCCGGCCGGCGGTCCGGTTCCAGACGGCGACGTCGTGACCCGCGCGGGCCAGCCGGATCGCCATGGGCAGGCCCATCCGGCCGAGCCCGAGGAATGCGATTCGGAGCTGCATTGCGGAAGTGTAACCGTCGGTCCGACGACGCGACAACGCCGCAATTATTGCGACTACTTGTGACTCACCGCCTCTGTCGGGGAATGGCGTCCACCGCTGATTGTGGTAACGTCCCCGGCGTCCGTAGGTTGGCGAAGGTGTTTCTCCGGATCCCGGTGCGAGGTAGCAGACAATGCAGATGAGACTGGTGAACCCGAGCGGAGCGCCCGCCCCGGCGGGGCCCTACTCCCAGGTCGCCGAGGTGCGCCTCGGTGACACCACGCTGCTCGTCCTCTCGGGTCAGGTCGCCCTCGACGACGACAACCGCGAGATCGTCGGGCCGGGCGACATGACGGCGCAGGCCGAGCGCACCCTGGAGATCATCGGGCAGCTGCTGGCAGCGCACGGCGCGACCTTTGCCAACGTGATCAACATCCGGACGTACCTCACCGACATGGCCCACCGCGCGGAGTACGCGGCGGTGCGCGGGAAGTACTTCACCGGCGACCTGCCGACCAGCACGACGGTCGAGGTGTCGAAGCTGTTCCGCGACGACGCGCTGATCGAGATCGAGGTCACCGCCGTCGTCGCCGCCGGCTGAGCGGCGGGGGCCTCCATGCGCGTGGACCGCACCGTCAGCCCGGAGTTCCAGCGCGTCGTCACCGGCCTGCGGGTGCCGGAGATGGGCACCGACGTGGTCGCCCCGCTGCTGGTCAACCTGGTTCACCTGCTGCGACCGGCCCGGGTGCTCGAGGTGGGCATGGGCTACACCACCCCGTTCCTCGTCGCGGCCCTCGCCGACGTGCGCGAGCAGGTCGCCGCCGAGGCTCCCGCGCTCGCGGCGAAGACCGGGCGGCACCTCGCGGGCGGGCTGCACGACGAGTGGCTCAACGAGGAGCCGGCGCTGGCCGCGCCGGCCTTCCACCTCCGGCCCTACGAGCCCCGCCTGGTCGCCGTCGACGACCTGTCCAACCCGTTCTCGTCCGCCGGCCGGGTGCTGGAGGTGCTCCGGGAGCTGTCCGTCGACGAATTGGTCACCGTGGTCAACTCCGATGTGCGGGAGTGCGGCGACAAACTGCCGGCCGACTACGACGTCATCGACTTCGCCTGGGTCGACGCCTGGGAGTGCCTCTATTTCTTCGAGCACTTCTGGGAGCGCATCAACCCCGACGGCGGCGTGTTGTTGATGCATTACCTGATGACCTATCCCGAAGGGGAGGCGATTCTGCGCTACCTGCGCCGGTTCCAGCAGTCCAATCCAGGTGAACTGGAGATGGTCAATCTGCTGGAGCCGCACAAGTTGACGCAGAACAGCGTGACGATGCTCCGCCGCACGAGCGGGGCCCGCCGCCTCGACTACGGCGCCTCCGGCGGCACGGTGAAATACTCGGCGGCGCTGCGCGAGGCCGCCGAACAACAGGCCCACCTCTTCTGACCGCCCGTCCTCAGCCAACGCCCCCGAGCCCCCGCCCACCTCGCCCTGGCGCGTGAGAGGGGAACCCTTCTCTACCGTATGCGTTAAGAAGGGGCCCTTCCTTCGGAGCGGAGCGCCTCGGGGGAGTGCAGGCGCAGCATGGTGCCGGCCACGTCGGCCGGCAGCCGCCGCCGGGACGCCACCGACACCGCGATCATCACCGTGAACGCGAGCGGCACCGTCCAGGCCGCCGGCTGCGCGGTGAGCGTCGCCGGCCAGCCGGACAGCGGCGGGCCGAGCACCGTGACCAGCACCGCCCCGATCGCCGCCCCGCCGCCGGCCAGCACCCCGGCGGCGGCCCCCACGTCGGTCAGCCCCCGCCACCAGATGCCGAGCACCAGGAGCGGGCAGAAGCTGGACGCGGCGACCGCGAAGGCCAGCCCGACGACCTGGGAGACGTCCATCCCCGAGACGTTGAGCGCGAGCACCGCCGGCACCCCGCCCGCGATGACCGTGGCCAGCCGGAAGCCGCGCACCGACCCGCGCCCCAACACGTCCGTGGAGATCACCCCGGCGACGCTGGTGAGCAGCCCGGACGACGTCGACAGGAACGCGGCGAACGCCCCGGCGGCGACCAGCGCGGCGAGCAGCCGGCCGGTCGACCCGTCGCCGAGCGCCGCGCCGGGCAGCAGCACCACCACCGCGTCGGTCTGCCCGGTCACCAGCAGCTGCGGGGTGTAGATGCGGCCCAGCACCCCGTACAGGGTGGGCAGCAGGTAGAACACGCCGACCAGGGCCAGCACCACCAGCGTGGTGCGCCGGGCCGCCGCCCCGTCGGGGTTGGTGTAGAACCGCACCAGCACGTGCGGCAGCCCCATGGTGCCCAGGAACGTGGCCAGGATCAGCGAGTAGGTGGCGAACAGCCCCCGGTCGTCGTCCCCGGCGGTGCTGGGCAGCAGCCAGTCCGCCGCGTCGGTGGCCGTGCCGGAGACCTGCGGCACCGGGTCACCGGCGGCGAAGTCGAGCCGGTCGCCGGGGCGTACCTCGCGGATGTCGCCGTCGGGGAGGGTGAGGGTCGCGCGGTGCTCGACCACGACGGTGGTCGCGGTGCGGAACGTCGGCCCGTCGGGCGGGGTCACCGCCGGGCGGGCGTCGGCCTGCCACTGCAACACCAGGAAGATCGCGGGTACGGCGAGCGCGGTCAGCTTCAGCCAGTACTGGAACGCCTGGACGAAGGTGATGGCCCGCATTCCGCCCAGCGCCACGTTCGCGGTGACCACCGCCGCCACCACGAGCGCCCCGACCGGGTACGCC
The DNA here is from genome assembly GCF_014205165.1 of Micromonospora carbonacea. Taxonomy (NCBI): domain Bacteria; kingdom Bacillati; phylum Actinomycetota; class Actinomycetes; order Micromonosporales; family Micromonosporaceae; genus Micromonospora; species Micromonospora carbonacea. The sequence continues at coordinate 7,237,038 of NZ_JACHMZ010000001.1, forward strand.
GCCCCGGTCAGCGTGGCCAGGGTCAGCCCCGCCCCCTGGAGCTGCGGCACCAGGTACAGCCAGCCGATGAAGATCACGAACGCGGTGGCGAGGGTACGCAGCCGCCGCGACCCGAGCCGCACCTCGCAGAAGTCCGGCAGGGTGAACGCCCCGGAGCGGCGCAGCGGCGCGGCCACGAACAGCAGCAGGGCCAGGTAGCCGGCGGCGAAGCCGACGGGATACCAGAGCACGTCGACGCCGTACTTGAGGATCAGCCCGGCCACGCCGAGGAAGCTCGCCGCCGACAGGTACTCCCCGCCGATCGCGGCGGCGTTCCAGGTGGGGCTGACCGAGCGGGAGGCGACGAGGAAGTCGGAGGTGGTCCGGGCCAGCCGCAGCCCGTAGAAGCCGATGCCGACCGTGACCAGGGTGACCGCGACGATCGCGGGGACGACGTACCCGTTGCCCATCTCAGCGCTCCGGCCGCTGGACCAGGTCGGTGAAGTCCTGCTCGTTGCGTTCGGCGAGCCACACGTACGCCCAGCCGACGGCGATGAGGAACGGGAAGGAGACCAGCCCCAGCAGCAGCCACGGCAGGTTGATCCCGAATACGGTGACCCGGCCGACCGAGGGCGCGATGGCGAACAGCCAGGGCAGGCCGCCCAGGCCGATCAGCACCACCAGGCTCAGCCGCAGCGCCAGGGCGAGCTGGGCCCGCACCAGGCCCCGGACCAGCGCCTCGCCGACCCGGGTCTGCTGGGCCAGCTCGGCGCGGGCCCGGTCGGCGTCGGGTTCCCGGCGGGACACCTCGGCCAGCACGATCCGGGTCCGGCCGGGCGCGGTCGGCGCGCCGCCCGGTGCCTCGTCCCGGGCGGTCGACCGGGGCGACGGTACGGGGTCGTCGGGTGCGGCCACCCCGGCAGTCTGGCCCGATCGGTGGGAATGTCAAGACACTGCGCTGTGCACAACCTGTGGAGAACTCTCCACACCTGTGGATAACCCGGTGGATAACTTGGTGGACGCGCGCTGTGGACAACCTGGCCGACCAGACCGCGTCAGCGGTTCCAGTCCTGCTTGGCGGCGCGGACCAGCTTGTCCTTCAGCTCCCGGGTGTGCCGGCGGCTCACCGGCAGCTCCGTCGAGTCGACCACCACCACGTAGCCGGAGTTGACCAGCCGCAGCTCGGCGATGAGCTTGAGCTGCACCAGGTACGACCGGTGGATGCGGACGAACCCGGCGTCCGCCCAGCGCTCGGCGAGGGTGGCCAGCGACACCCGCACCAGGTGCGAGCCGTCGGCGGTGTGCAGCCGGGCGTAGTCGCCCTGCGCCTCCACCCAGCGCACCGCCGACCGGGGCAGCATCCGCGTCGTCCCCGCCAGCTCGATCGGGATCGTCGGGTCCTCCTCGGCGCGGGCCAGCGCCGCCGGGTGCGTGGCGACCACCCGGGAGCCGATGACCCGGCGCAGCGACTCGGCCAGCCGCTCCGCCCGCACCGGCTTGCGCACGTAGTCCGTCGCGCCCAGGTCGAAGGCGTCCACGGCCCCGTCGTCGTACGCGGTGACGAAGACGATCGCCGGGGGCCGGGCGAACCGGCGCAGCACCCGGGCCAGCTCCATGCCGTCGAGGCCGGGCATGCGGATGTCGAGGAAGACCACGTCCACGTCGGCGTCGCGGAGCACCCGCAGTGCCTCGGTGGCGTCGCCCGCCGTGTGCAGCCGGGCCACCCGCGGGTCGGCCCGCAGGTGGTACGCCAGCTCGTCCAGCGCCGGCGGCTCGTCGTCGACGGCGAGCACCCGCAGGAAGCCGGGGGTGGTCACGAGGCGACCCGCACACCGGGGTGGAACTTCGGCACCCGCATGCTCACCTTCGTGCCGGAGCCGAGGCCGGTCTCGACGACCAGGCCGAACCGGTCCCCGAAGGCCGAGCGGAGCCGCTCGTCGACGTTCGACAGGCCGACGTGCTGGCCCGGGTCGTCGGTGGGGTCGCTGCCGGCCCCGGCCAGCTCCGCGATGCCGGCGGTCAGTGTCGTCGGGTCCATGCCCACTCCGTCGTCCTCCACCGTGATGTGGCACTCGGCACCCGCGTCGCGGGCCTCGATGCTCACCATGCCGGGGCCGGGCTTGCGGGACAACCCGTGCCGGACGGCGTTCTCCACCAACGGCTGGAGGCAGAGGAACGGCAGGGTCACCGGCAGCACCTCCGGGGCGATCTGCAACCGCACCTGCAACCGGTCGCCGAACCGGGCCCGCTCGATGGTCAGGTAGCGGTCGATGGAGCGCAGCTCCTCCGCGAGGGTGGTGAACTCGCCGTGCGCCCGGAAGGAGTAGCGGGTGAACTCGGCGAACTCCAGGATCAGTTCCCGGGCCCGCTCCGGGTCGGTGCGCACGAAGGAGCCGATGGCGGTCAGCGCGTTGTAGATGAAGTGCGGGCTGATCTGGGCGCGCAGCGCGCGTACCTCGGCGCGGGCCAGCCGCTCCCGGGAGGCGTCCAGCTCGGCCAGGGCGAGCTGGTTGCCGGCCCAGTGCGCCGTCTCCAGGGTGGCCTGCACCAGTCCCGGGGCGGGCTGGTCGTCGGCGACGGCGATCAGCGCGCCGACCACCCGGCCGTCGGCGCGCAGCGGCGCGACCACCGCGCCCCGCACCGGGCAGTCGACCCGGTCGCAGTGCAGCTCCGCCTCCCCCAGCACCGTCGACCGCCCACCGTCGGCCGCCCGCCGGGCCGCCGCGACGAGCTGGTCGGCGTGGTGCGTGCCGCGCCCGTCGAGGGCGAGCAGCGCGTCCCGGTCCGTCAGGGCCAGCCCGGCCGCGCCCACGAGGGCCCGCAGGTGGCGTACGGCCTTCGCCGCGCCCGCCGCGCTCAGGCCCGTACGCAGCGGCTCGGCGGCCAGCCCGGCGGTGTGCAGCACCGCGTACGTGGCCCGCTGGGTGGCGGTGGCGATGCCCCGGCGGGCGCGCAGCCGCACCACCGCGTACAGGGCGGCGCCCAGCGCGGTGACCAGGGAGACGACGCCGAGCACGGCGGAGAGGTTGCCAGCCACCCCGCGATCCTGACGGCTGCCGTCGCCCCGCGCCAGCCCCGCGTCAGTATGCGCCCTTGCGGGCCAGCACCACGCCCACCGTGCGCCACAGGATGCTCAGGTCGTACGCCAGAGACCAGTTGTCGACGTAGTAGAGGTCGAGCCGGACGGCCTCGTCCCACGACAGGTCGGAGCGGCCGGAGACCTGCCACAGCCCCGTCATGCCGGGCCGCACCAGCAGCCGGCGGCGCACGTCGCCGAGGAAGTCGCCGTCGTCGGCGGGCAGCGGACGCGGCCCCACCAGCGACATCTCGCCCCACAGCACGTTGATCAACTGGGGCAGCTCGTCGAGCGAGGAGGCCCGCAGGAAGCGGCCCACCGGGAAGACCCGGGGGTCGTGCTTCATCTTGAACAGCATGCCGTCGGTCTCGTTCTGGTCGACGAGGCCGGCGAGGCGGTCCTCGGCGTCGACGTACATGGTGCGGAACTTCCACACCCGGAACGTGCGGCCCTCGTGGCCGACCCGGGGCTGGCGGAAGAAGACCGGGCCGGGGTCGGAGAGCCGGATCGCCGCCCCGATCGCCAGGAACACGGGCACGAGCAGGAGCAGGCCGAGGCCGGCGGCGACCCGGTCCATCAGGTTCTTGGCCAGCAGCGCCGGGCCCGACAGGGTCGGCTCCTCGACGTGCAGCAGGGGCAGCCCCTCGATGGGGCGGATGTGCACCCGGGGGCCGGCGATGTCGGTGAGCTGCGGGGCCACCACCAGGTCGACGCCGGAGCCTTCGAGCTGCCAGGCCAGCCGGCGCAGCTCGCCCGGCTCGGCGCTGGCGGAGCCGCAGACCGCGATCGTGTCGCCGCCGACCTCCCGCACCAGGGCGAGGACGTCGCGGCCCGCGTACACCGGGACGGGGGTCTGGATGCCCCGGGCGGCCGCGTAGCCGTCGGTGATGTGGATGGCCACCGGGACCAGCCCGGCGCTCGGGTTGCGGGTGACCGCGGTGTAGACCTCCAGGCACTCCGGCAGGGTGCCGACGAGCACCATCCGATGCCCGGCCTGGCCGACCCGGCGGCGCACCGCGTGCAGGGTGAACCGGGCGAGGATGCGGCCCAGCAGGATCAGCACCAATGCCCCGAGCAGCGCGAAACCGACCGACCACCGCGACAGGTCGGTCTTGGTGGCGAACGCGATGAACGAGACGGTGGCGGCCACCGCCACCCCGGCGCGGATCACCCGCTTGAATTCGTCGGGCCCGAGCCCCATGTAACGCCGGTCGTAGGCCCGGTTGCCCCAGAGGATGACCAGCCAGCCGAGCGGCAGCAGCAGGAACGCGACCGTGTAGAACCAGGTCGGGTCCGCCTGGGCGTTGTAGAAACCGGCGCGGGCCTGGCCGAACGCCTCCTGGGCGATCCAGTCGGCCAGCACCACGGCGAAGAAGTCGACGAACAGCAGGGCGGCCGTGTAGGGGCGGTGCCAGCGGGAGACGCGCCGGCGGGCCCGCGCCCACGCCGACCGGGGGACACCGTTGTGGGACGGCGGTGTCGGCGGCTGGATCTCGAAGCTGTCGACGTGCCGCACGAGTTGGCTCCGGCCTGTGTTGGTTACCGGGCGCTGGAGGCTAGTCGTCACCTCACCCATGTCCTCCCGCATGACGCGTGCCGCTCACTCGCAGTGAGGGCCCGGGTCGCCCACCGTTCAGTTTCCCACGCGGGGCCCGCACCGGACGTCGACCCGAGGGACTTCGCGCACAGTGCGCCGCGTGGGATCCGGCCGGCTCCACCTCAGGTGCGAAAAGCCGGGGACCGGGCCACTATACCGATGGATGACGGGCCGGGTAGAGGCGCGGACCGGAGGCATCGGCGCTCCGGAGGCGATTCCCCTCCGTAACCCCCCAGTGTCGTCACTCACCGTACGATGCGTGACAACCGTCGGTCAGCGAGCGGCTTCCCGCCGGTCTGGCAGGTCGGGCAGTATTGCAGGCTCGAGTCGGCGAAGCTGACCTCCCGCACCGTGTCGCCGCAGACGGGGCAGGGCAGGCCGGTGCGGGCGTGCACGGCCAGTCCCGAGCGCTTCTCGCCCTTCAGCTCGGCCGCCCGGTGTCCCAGCGACCGGGACACCGCGTCGCCCAGCACCCGCCCGGTCGCCCCGTGCAGGGCGGCGACCTGATCGTCGGTGAGCCGGTCGGTCAGCGCGAACGGCGACAGCTTCGCCGCGTGCAGGATCTCGTCGGAGTACGCGTTGCCGACCCCGGCCAGCACCGACTGGTCCGTCAGCACCCCCTTGACCTGGCCCCGCCGGCTGCGGATGCGCGCGGCGAACGTGGGCAGGTCGGCGGCGAGCGCGTCCGGGCCGAGCTTCGCCACCCCCGGCACCGTCGCCGGGTCGGCCACCAGGTAGGCGGCCAGCTTCTTCTGGGTGCCCGCCTCGGTCAGGTCGAAGCCGGAGCCGTCGTCGAGCCGCACCCGCAGGGCGATCGGCCCCTTGCCGGGGCGCAGCGGCACGCCGGACGGGAACGCCTCCCGGTAGTGCAGCCAGCCGGCCCGCGCGAGGTGCACCACCAGGTGCAGGTCGCCCTCGAAGACGACGTCGAGGAACTTGCCGTGCCGCCGCGCGTCGGTCACGGCGCGCCCCGACACGGCGGCGGGCGCCGGGTCGTACGTCTTCAGGGCGCTGATCGCGGCGACCTCGACCCGGTCGACGCGCCGGGACACGGCGCGCTCCCGCAGGTAGCCGGCGAGCGCTTCCACCTCGGGAAGTTCGGGCATGGTGCAACGGTAGCCTTCCTTCCCGTGAGAATCGTGGTGGCGCACAACCGGTACCGGGAAGCCCAGCCGTCCGGCGAGAACACCATCGTCGACGCGGAGATCGCCCAGCTCCGCGCGGCCGGGGTGGAGGTGCTGCCGTTCCTGCGCAGCTCCGACGAGATCCCGAGCCTGCCGAAGACGGCGAAGGCGCTGCTGCCGATCTCCCCGATCTACGCCCCCCGCGCCCAGCAGGAGCTGAGCCGGCTGATCACCGAGCACCGGCCGGACGTGCTGCACCTGCACAACCCGTACCCCCTGCTCTCGCCGTGGGTGGTGCGGACCGCGCACAAGCACAATGTGCCGGTGGTGCAGACGGTGCACAACTACCGGCAGGTCTGCTCCTCCGGGCTCTACTTCCGCGACGGGGTGATCTGCCAGGACTGCCGGGGCCGGGCGCTGGGCGTGCCGGCGATCGTGCACCGCTGCTACCGGGGGTCGCGGGCGCAGAGCGCGCTGATGGCCACCACCCTGGCCGTGCACCGGGGCACCTGGCACTCGGTGGACCGGTTCGTCGCCCTCACCAGCGCCGTCGGCGACCACCTGCGCGACTACGGGGTGCCCGCGGAGCGGATCGTGGTGAAGCCGAACGGCATCCCCGACCCGGGCACCCCCGCGCCGCTGGGCGACGGCTTCCTCTACATGGCGCGGCTCTCCCCGGAGAAGGGGCTGGGGCTGCTGCTGGACGCCTGGCGGCGGCACCCGGACGGCGCCCTCGGCCCGCTGCGCATCGCCGGGGACGGCGAGCTGCGCCACCTGGCCGAGGCCGCCGCTGCCGAGCGCGCCGACGTCACCTATCTCGGGCCGCTGGACCGCGCCGGGGTGCGCGCCGCCATCGAGGCCAGCGCGGTGATCATCGCCGCGTCCACCTGGCACGACGTGCTGCCCACGGTGATCATCGAGGCGCTGGCCAGCGGGCGGCCGGTGCTCGGCACCGCCCTCGGCGGCATCCCGTACCTCGTCGGCGCGGACGCCCCCCGCGAGCCCGCCGGCACCGGCCCGGCCGCCGTCGCCACGGCCGCCCCCGGGGTGGGCCGCGTCGCGCTGCCGCACGGGGTGCAGGAGGGCGAGACGGGCTGGGTGGTGGCCCCGGAGCCGGCCGCCATGGCCGCCGCGCTGCCGGTCGCCCGCGCGGGCGCGGCGGCGCTGGCCGCCCCGGCGCGGCTGCGCTACGAGCGCACGTTCCACCCCGACGTGGTCACCAAGCGCCTCATCGACGTGTACGCCTCACTCGCCCGTTCGCCCCGTTGAGCCACCGCACCCGCAGGGTGGCGGTGTCTCGGACGGAACTGAGGGGCGGATGACCGTGGTGACGGTGGAGGGGCTGCCGCCCTTCGAGGTGATCGACGCGCCGCAGGGCATCCGGTGTTGGGGGACGGACGCGCCGGCGGTCTGTTGGGCCAGCGAACGGGACGTGCGCGTCTACGTGGTGCGTGAGGGCGGCGAGCCGGACTTCCCGGAGGGCATCGATCTCGGCCTGATCCGCGGCGTCGTGCAGAACCTCGACGGGTACGTGCACGCTGCGCTCGCCTACCTGCGGGCCGAGCTGCTGGCGGACCCGGGGTTCTTCGGGCTGGGCATGGACGACGCGGCGGCGTACGGGGCGTTGGAGCTGCACGATCTGCCGCTGGCGGAGCCGGAACTGACGTTCCGCACCGGCGACGAGTGGGATCTGCGGTTCGCGGAGGGCGGCATGCCGATCTGCGACCCGTACGGAATCATCGTCACGTTCGACCGGGACCGGCCGGTGCGGGTGGAGGACCTCAGCGAGGCAGAGGGCGCGTAGATCGGGTAGATCCTGTCACCGGCGCGCTGAGTCCTCCCGAGCCTTTCGGCTGCTACGAGGCGAGCCGCTCGGGTGTGTGGCGGCGGGGGCCGGTCGGCTCGACGGCGCGCACGGGCCTGTCGACCTCGGCCTTGTTGATCTCGGCCCACACGGCGTCGAGGGAGAGGCCGAGGACGTCGGCGATCGCCGCGATGGTCGGGAAGGCGGGGGTCGCCACGCGCCCCGACTCGATCTTGCGGAGGGTCTCCGGCGAGACGCGGGCGTCGAGCGCGGTCTGGAGCATCGGGCGGTCCCCCCGGGCGTGGCGCAACAGCGCGCCGAGGCGCTGCCCGCGCTCGACCTCCTCGGGGGTGAGCGGCAACCTGACCATGCGGCCGATTCTAGTACCGGGATAGTATGGCCGGGATAGTTATTGGTGGCACGAGGAAGGCGCCGCATGATCGAGATCCTGAGCCCCACCCAACTGCCCCGGGCGCGGGAGGCCGGCGCCCTGGTCGCCGACATCCTCCAGACGCTCAGGGGCCGCTGCGAGGTGGGCACCAACCTCCTCGACATCGACCGGTGGGCCCAGGCCATGATCGTCGAGGCCGGGGCGTCGTCCTGCTACGTCGACTACGCGCCGTCCTTCGGGCGCGGGCCCTTCGGCCACTACATCTGCACCTCCGTCAACGACGCCGTGCTGCACGGGCTGCCCCACGACTACGTGCTCGTCGACGGCGACCTGCTCTCCCTCGACCTCGCCGTCTCCGTGGGCGGCGTCGTCGCGGACTCGGCCGTCAGCTTCATCGTCGGCGACTCGAAGCCCGCGGAGAGCGTGGCGCTGATCGCCGCGACCGAACGCGCGCTTGCCGCCGGCATCGCCGCCGCCGGGCCCGGCGCGCGCATCGGCGACATCTCCCACGCCATCGGCACGACGTTGCAGTCTGCCGGCTACCAGGTCAACACGCAGTTCGGCGGGCACGGCGTCGGGTCGACGATGCACCAGGACCCGCACGTGTCCAACACCGGGCGGCCCGGCCGGGGCTACAAGCTGCGCCCCGGGCTGCTGCTGGCCCTGGAGCCGTGGATCATGGCGGACACCGCCGAGCTGGTCACCGACGAAGACGGGTGGACGCTGCGCAGCAAGACCGGCTGCCGCACGGCGCACAGCGAGCACACGATCGCCATCACCGACGACGGGGCGGAGATCCTCACCCTGCCGAGGCAGCCCCGGTCGTGACGCCGCAGCCCTAGCCCCGCTGAGTCGAGCGGACCCGCCTGCCGGGCTCCGGAGGTGGAGCCCGGTCCGGCAAACCCTCCCGAACAGTCGACCTGCCCTGCTCCGGTCCAGCCGATGCCCGGACCGGATGGTCCGGGCATCGGCCCGTTCAGCCTGCTCGGCGGGCTTCGCGCGACTCGGGTTCGGATCGGGTAGCGGCTCAGGCCCAGTCGTCGCCGTCGGACAGCAGGATCATCTGGTGGGCGTCGAGCGACTCTCCCAGCGCGGCGAACTTCTCCGCCGTCCACACGGGCGGCAGCTTGCCGGACGGGTCAGGATCCTCGCCGTGCTGGAGAAAGAACTCCTCGGCCCCCGCCGGGGTGTAGAAGACCAGCAGCCTGGCCTCCTCCGTGCCGAGGTTCCTGAACCCGTGACGGGTGCCACGCGGGATGTAGACGAAGTCGCCCGGACCGGCGGTGAAGGCGCGGTCGCCGTTGATGAACCGGAACTCGCCGGACACCACGTAGAAGGCCTCGTCCTCGGCTCCGTGAGCGTGCGGAAGGTTGCCGAACCCGGGTGCGATCCGGCCTTCCATCAGGCTCAACCGGCCATTGGTCCGGCTCCCTGTGACCTTGACGCGCATGATCTCCTGCCCGCCGTTGATCAGCTTGACGTCGCCTTCGGTATCGCGCACCACGAAGCCGTTGGCGGCGGTCCAGATCGGGTCGCTCCGGTCAGGCCGCGAGCTGAGCGGATCCATGCCGATCACCCTCCCTTCCGTTCTGGTCGGGCACCGAGGCCCAGTTCGCCGCGCCGGCGAGGTCGCCACCGTCGACGACCAGGTCCGCCCCGGTGACGAATCGGGAACCGTCGCCGGCGAGGAAGAGCACGGCACCGGCGATGTCGGCCGGCTGCCCGACGCGCTTGAGGGCGACGTGGGCGGTGTCGAAGTCAGCGCCGTCGGTCAACGGCGTCTCGGTCTGCCCGGGGTGGACGGCGTTGACCCGGATGCCGTCCGCGCCGAGCTCCAGGGCGGCGGCCCTGGTGAGCCCGCGGACCGCCCACTTGCTCGTGATGTAACCGGTCATCAGCGGGTAGGCGCGGAACGCACCGATCGAGCCGACGTTGATGATCGAACCTCCGCCGGCCTGCCGCATCGCGGGCGCGACGGCGGCGATGCCGTGGAACAGCCCCATCACGTTCACGTCCAGCACCCGCCGGAACGCCTCCTCGCTGTGCTCCGCGAACGGCGCGATGGCGGCGACGCCCGCGTTGTTGACGAGCACGTCCACCCGCCCGTACGCGCGCTGCGCCTGGGCCACGACCCGCGACCAGGCCCCGGCGTCCCGCACGTCCAGTTCCACGAACCGCGCCCGCTCGCCGAGGGCCGTCGCGAGCTCGCCTCCCTCGGCGACGTGGACGTCGGCGATCACCACTGTCGCGCCTGCGGCATGCAGCACCCGTGCCACCCCCGCACCGATTCCCTGTGCCCCGCCGGTGACGATCGCCGTTCGCCCGGCCAACTCCCCTGACATGCCGTGCCTCCCTTGCGCTGGGATTCCGCTCTCGGCTCACCGTACGAATTTCGTTGAACGGCGGTCAATGAGATCGATGTCACTGAACCTCGTTCAATGAACGGCGTGCAACACTGGCTGTGGGATCGACGCGTAAGGAGCACAGGCACGTGACCGGACCGACCACGAAACGCCAGGCCGCCGCCGAGCAGACCCGCCAACGGCTGCTGGCTGCGGCAATGGCGGAGTTCTCCCGGCGGCCCTACGTCGAGGTGACGGTCGGCGACATCGCCCGCGCCGCCGGTGTGTCCCAGGGGCTGCTCGCCCACCACTTCGACAACAAGTGCGGCGCATACCTGGCGGCGCTACGCGCGGCCCGCCGCGGCCTCGGAAGCCTGCCGGCCACCCGCCCGGACCTCCCCCCGGGCGCTCGCATCCGCCTCTACTGGGAAGGCCACTTCACCTACCTGGCGGACCATCCGGACCTGGCGCTCAACCTCGTCCTGTCCGACTCCGGCACCCCCGAAGGCACCGCCGAATTCGAAGCCGCCCGCCGCGAGGGCCTCCACGATCTCTGCCTGATCCTCGGGCTCGACCCCGACCATCCCGCCGTGGCCATGGCGCTGCGGGCCTTCGGCGACGGAGTGGACCGGCTCACCGTGGAATGGCTCCGCGCGGGACAACCGTTCACCGTCCCGGTGCTCGTCGAGGCGAGCATCCAACTCCTGGTCGGGGCTGTCCGCGCACTGCCCCTCATGGACCCCGGCATCCGGGTCGACAAGGCCGTCCGCCTGCTCCTCAGGAAGCCGCCAGCCGACCAGGACCGCTGACCAGTGTGGGTACGGCTGGTCGACCGCGAGGACGAGAAGGGCGAGAGGTGCAAGGTCGTGCTCGATCGCGGAATGAGTGGCCTCCGAGCGGCCACGACACCACTCCTTCCCTGATCGAGCACGACCTTGCTTCCTGATCCGGCGCGACCCCGAGCTGGGATGGGCCGACTTCACTCCTGGTGCCAAGGCACCTCGTTCGCCCAGGGCGGCCGTGTTCCGCATGTAGCCGGAACCGCATGGCCCGCTGGTCGGCGCAGTGACCCGCCGATCAGTGCGTAGATCTTGGAAGAAATCGGCCCCTGGAGGGGCCATTTGATTCCAAGATCTGTGTCGGTGCCTACCACCGGTCGTCCGCTGGCCTGAGTTCGATTTCGGTGGCGGGGGCGATGCCTGCGGGGCGCGGTGTCTGTTCGCCGCTGTAGAAGGCCCGGATCTCCTCCTCCGTCGCCTGGTCTTCTGCCGCGCGGCAGGCAGCGGCGGCGTCGATGACGTTGCGGGCGGCGGTCGCCACCTGACACTCCAGGACCCGGCACACCCGGCAGCGGCCGTCCGGCCCGGCGCGATGGTCGCGCAGCACCGCCCTCGCGGTCAGGACCAGCCGGTTGCGGATCTGGGCCAGCGACAGGAACGGCCCGGTCATGCTCAGGTCACCCCGACGGCGACGGCGAGCTGCACGATGGTGGCCGGGGCGTGCGGGTCGCGGGCCACCTGGGCGAGCACCTCCCGGGCGGCCGGCCGTTGGCGTACCTCTGCGGGTGCCAGCCGGTCCGCGTCGAGCAGCACCCGACCCGCGCGGGCCGGGTCGTCGGCCCAGGCGTAGGCGCGGGCCGCGTCGACCAGGTGCGCCGCCCGGTGCTCCAGCGGCAGCCACCGCCAGCCGTCCCGCCGGGTCGTCCTCTCGTGCCAGGCGACCGCCCCGCCCGCGTCGCCCAGGTCGAGGGCTGCGGCGGCGCGGGCCAGGTCGACGGCCGTCGGCCCGAACGCCGTCCGATGATGATCCTGACCGTCGCCCACCCGGGCGGCCATGCCGGCGGCCTCGTCGAGCAGCTCGTCGGCGGCGCGGTCGTCGCCCCGGCGGGCCGCCGACAGGGCCCCCTGCACCAGCAGCGTCCCGCACAACGACAACGCCCCGGGGGCACCCTCCGCCGGATGGTCCGGCGCGATCCGGTACGCCGCAGCCAGCACCGCCGACTGCGCCGCCCGCGCCCGCCCCGCCGCGCGGAACACCTGACCGAGCTGCACCGCAGCGGCGGCCACCAGCACGGGATCGCCGGTCGCGGCGGCCATCGCCCGGTCCGCCGCCAGCCAGCCCAGCTCCACCTCGCCGAGCTTCACCAGCACCGACGCCGTGAGCCGGTACCCCTCCACCAGCAGCGGCCGACCCCAGCCCGGATCGTCGGCGGCAGCCCGCTGCACCCCGGCCAGCAGGCCCGGCACGGCGGCGATCACCTGCGGATACCGCGCATGCTGAAACGTCACCCACGCGTGCTCGACATCCCGGGCCAACCGGTCCGCCGGCACGGCACCCTTGCGGGCCGACGGCCGCCCCAAAGCGATCTCGTACGTCGACAGGGCCTCCCGGATCCGCTCCACCCCCTCGACCCGCTCGGTCGTGGCGGCGGGCCGGGCGTCCCGGCCGAGCAGCACGGCGGTGTCGATCCGCAGCACGGCGGCGATGTCCCGCAACGTCGACACCTTGTCCAGCGACCGCACACCCCGCTCGACCTTGTCGACCCAGGACTTCGACCTGCCGAGCCGATCGGCGAACACCTGCTGCGACAGCCTCCGCCGTCCCCGCCAGTACGCCACCCGCCGGCCCACCGGCAGCAGCTCAGGGCTGTTCACGCTGCCACCGCCGGTCCGGCTTCGCCCGGGTGCTCTCCTCGGCGGGTATCCGCTCCGCCTCGGCCTGGGCAAGGATCCGCTGCCGGGCGGCCTCCCGCTCGGCGGCCTGGATCTGCTCGCCCCTGTCCTCGCGCTCGGGCTTGCGTCGCGCCGTCACGACCAGCGCCCCGCGCGGTGGCTCCCGGCGAGGGCCGGCACTGGCCGTTCCGGCAGGTAGGGCACCCGCGCCACGCCGACGGCCCGGTATGCCGCCGGCCGATCCGGAGCTGTCCTCGGTGGGCAGAGGCAGTCGGGCGGGTTCGCGCGACGGCGCTCGAAGGGCCAGAGCCGGCGCAGCAGACCGGGGCGCGTCGGGTTCTTCGCATGCCGAGCCATGAGTCCTCCTGAACGCGTAGCGGACTCCAAGCAGAGAGTGACCAGTTGTAGTCGAGAAGTCTAGGCTTCCATGGAAAGTTTCTGTGGAAGGCAGGGCCTCGCTCTGTGCTCCTTGATCTCTGACGTGGAGGGGAGAACACTGGCGGTGTTCGCGACTCTGGAGGTAGACGTGGCAAGGGCAAGTGGCCCGACGATCGCGCGATGGCAGCTCGGCCGGGAGTTGCACCGGCTTCGCGAGGCAGCCGGCGTCTCACACAAGGAGGTCGCGACCGAACTGGGCTGCTCGGAGTCGAAGATCTACAAGATCGAATCAGGGGCGGTTGGCGTCAGTCGAGCCGACGTGATCGTCATGCTCACCCGCTACGGCGTCAGCGACGACCGGATACGGCAAACGGCCCTCGATCTCCAGCGCCAGGGCAAGGAACGCGGCTGGTGGGCGAAGTTCGGCCAGCTTCCGAACCCCTACAGCATGTACATCGGGCTGGAGTCCGCAGCGACCACAGTCCGGAACTTCGAGCTGGCCGTCGTGCCCGGGTTGCTCCAAACGGAGGCATACGCCCACGCGATCACCAGTGCCGCTTGGCCTGGGCAGAGCGAGGAAGTGCGCCGCCGGGTCGAGGTGCGCATGACCAGGCAGGCTTGCCTGACCGAGGAGCCGCTGCTGAAGTTCTGGGGCATCGTGGACGAGAGCGTGCTGCGGCGTCAGACCGGCGGCCCAGACGTCATGCGCGCCCAACTCCACCACCTCATCGAGATGAGCGATCGGCCCAACATCGAACTTCAGGTGCTTCCGTTCAGCGAGGGGTGGCACCCGGGCACCGTGGGCTCGTTCTCCATCCTGGAGTTCCCCGACGGCATCCACAGCCCGGTCGTGTACGTGGTGAGCCAGGCGGGAGACGCCTATCTCGAACGCGAGGATGACTTGCGGCGCGTTACGCTTACCTACACTCACCTGCACGCGGCGGCGCTCAGCGTCAACAAGTCCCGGGACCTGATCGCCGCCATCGCCAAGGACATGACGTAGGGAGAGGCGGGGCAATGGACCGGTCAGTCGCCGTGTGGCGTAAGAGCAGCCGAAGCGACGCCAACAGCCAGTGCGTCGAGGTGGCGGACCTCCGCGACGGGGTGGCCGTCCGCGACAGCAAGGACAAGTCCGGCCCGACGCTGGCCTTCGACGCCCACGGCTGGCGCACGTTCATCGACTCCCTCAAGAGCAACTAGCGCCGCTGCTCGCACCAACGAAGCAGCAACGTGCCCCGTCTCCCATCTCCGGAGTCGGGGCACGTCGCTTTCCCACGCGGCCGACGCTTGATGACGGGCTGGCGGCGGAACCTCTACGGAAGTGCCGAGCTTCAGCAGCGCCGGGGCGTGTCCCGCGCCCACATCATCCAGCTCACCAGCCGCCCCGACTTCCCCGAGTCCATCGACCGGTTGGCAGGCGTATCGGCCTGCTCGTGAACGACGCGGAAGCCTGGATCACCGAAAGCCAGCCGTGGAAGGATCGAGGCGCCGACGGGCCGCCGCCGGGGAGCTGAGAGGCCGCGGCTTCTCCTTCGCTTGTTGGGCCGCAGTAGCTGTTCCGGGCGCGGTCGATACCGCCACTGCGCCCCCACTGAATCCATCCACACCAGTGAATCGTGGAGGTCGGGCTACACCAACCTGGATGACGTGAGCCCAAAGGCCCTGTGCCCGGCGCACGTGCCGCGCGGGCTCCCGGATAGTTTGACAACGTCGCCATCATGGACTCGTGTCCAATTCGGATAGTGATCAGCCGCGCACCGAAGGCCGTACCGGCAAAGCCGATTCGCCGCCATCCTCGTCGGGCCAGATGAGGCCGTACCAACTCGGTTACCCCGTGCCGCCAGCCGGCGCAGGGCTCCCGGCGAGCCTGACGACCCAGCGGCCTCCCATCGAACTCGTCGCCCGGCCGATCCCGGCGTATCCCAGCAGCCCCTTCGTGGCGTTCTGGTCCCGACCTGCGACGATCATTAGCGTCCTGTTGCTGATTCTGCTGATGGCCATCATGACGACATGGGCCTTGGCCCGCAGCAGCCTGCCCACCGCCCCCGGGGCGGCGGGACCGACAAGCGCCAGCCCGTCGCCGTCATCGTCGCCGTCAGCGACTCCGTCGATTTCCGTCGATCAGTCGCTGGAGCCGCCCACGCCTGAGACGCAACCGTCCGGCGCGGCAACAGGACCAGGGCCGTCATCGGCTCCCACCGCTGGCGGCGTCGAACCGGCAGGTGATCCTTTCGCCCTTTCCGACGTAGAGCCATTCAGAGGTCCTAACTTAATGATGTTGGGCGTAACCGACTGGATGTGAGGGTCGTTTCGTCTGAACGTGAGGAGGGGTGAGCAGCCGCCGTGGATCGTCTCGGACGAGTTGTGGGCCGAGATCGCGCCGCTGTTGCCACCCCGCCCACCACGCCGCAGCCGGTACCCGGGGCGTAAGCCGTTGGATGACCGGAAGGTGTTGTGCGGAATCTTGTTCGTGCTCTACACCGCGATCCCCTGGGAGTACCTGCCCCAGGAACTCGGGTTCGGCTGCGGGATGACCTGCTGGCGCCGGTTGCGCGACTGGAACCAGGCTGGGGTGTGGCAGCGGTTGCACGAGCTGCTGCTGGCCCGGCTGCGCGGCGCGGGGCAGTTGGACCTGTCGAGGGCGGTGATCGACGGCTCCCACATCCGGGCGCTCAAAGGCGGCCCAAAACCGGTCCGAGCCCGGTCGACCGCCGCAAGCCTGGCTCGAAACACCACGTCATCACCGACGCCGGCGGCATCCCCCTCGCCATCACACTGACCAGCGGGAACAGACACGACTCCACCCAGACCACCGCCCTGCTCGACGCCATCCCCGCGATCGGCGGCCGGCCAGGGCCACCACGGCGTCGCCCCGACCGGCTGTACGCCGATCGGGGCTACGACTACGACAGCCACCGCCAACAAGTCCGGGCCCGCGGCGTCACCCCGGTCATCGCCCGACGCGGCACACCCCACGGCTCCGGCCTCGGCACCCAACGCTGGGTCGTGGAACGCACCATCGCCTGGCTGCACTGGTTCCGCCGCCTGCGCATCCGCTGGGAAATCCGCGACGACATCCACGAAGCCTTCCTCAGCCTCGCCTGCGCCCTCATCTGCTGGCGCCAACTCCAACGCACCCAGAGTTAGGAGTTCTCAGTAGCGGCTCGGCAACGCTGTCAATCAGTGACGACGAGCAGCTTGACCTTGAGGATTGGAACCGAACCGGCAGCGATATCCAGTTCACGCGCACTGGGATAGTCGGCCGCGACGGCAACCAACTTGCGCTGCTGCAAGCGGGCGAGGCCCGGTCGTTCAGCGCCTGCCAGGCCAAGACCGCATGGGCATCGGCTCTCAACTGGAATCAGGTCAGCGCGGGAACGTACACCTGCGTCAAATGGGGGACCAGGCGCGGGCTGATGCGCATCGACTATCCACCGGACCTGAACGAAAGGTACCCCGAGGTGACCGTCACCGGCGTCATCTGGGCTCCGGCAGTGAAGGGCTGAAGCCGACCCTCGCCACACTGGCCAGGGCCGGGGGCGGGCTACCCGTCGCACCTTCGGCCCACCCCCGACGTTATGGCCGAGTGACGTCGGCACGGGAGCGGAGATCTGAGTGGTCCAAAGCCTGTGGGTCGAAGCAGCGGTATCCCGGCGCGGTCGATACCCAACTTCGCCCCAACGGAGTCGATCAACGGGAGGTCAGGCGACCAGGGCGGCGATGGGCTCTATCCGGACCGCTGGGTGCCCGACCTGGCCAGGTCGGCGTTCGTCGCCACGGAGGTGCGGCCCGCCGCGCTCCAGCCGCTGCTGACCGTCACGACGGACGACGACCGGGCCATGGTGTGGGGCAGGGACATCGGCAGGGTGCTGCAGGCCGGCTCGCTGAGCCTCGACGAGCTCAGCCCCGACGGCTACCGGCTGTTTCCCCACCTGCTTCTGCGGCCACGGACGGACGGCTCGCTAGTGGACGCGATGCGGGCGGCGACGTGGACGATGAGCGCTCCGGACGGCCTGTCCGACATCGGCGAGAGCCTCGTGCGGCATGGGTACGTCACGTCCGAGGTGGGTGTGGTTGACCCTCGTTGGGAATCGGCCCTGGACCAGGTCGGCGACGATGCGCTACGACGGCATCTTCGTGGGCTGTGTCTCGACGCTCACTGGGCGCGGATGGTCGGCGCGTACTACCTCGGCCCCGGTGAGTGCCCAAGCGATTTTCGGCCGATCGCCGCCTTGCCGGGTAGCAAGGTGATCGCCGGCTAGGAGTTCGGTGAGGGCCAAGGCGCCATGGTCGTCATGTTCCTGAGTGAGCCTTCCGGTGGGTCGCACGGATGATGCCGGTCGGTCGGGCGACCCGCTGAGTTCGGCCCGAAGCTGGCCTTCGACGCCCAGGGCTGGCGCACGTACATCGACCCTCAAGAGCAACTAGCGCGGCCTTCCGCACCGGCAACGCAGCAACTCGCCACGGCTCCCCACTTCGGAGCCGGGGCGCGTTGCTTCCTGGGCCGCAGCCCTCTGCCCTCCACGACGCACAGATCTTGCAATTGTGACCCCGGCGGTGGGTGTTTCACACCATTTGTCGGTTCTGAAACTGCAAAGTCTGTGGGCTGAGGCGGGCGAAGTGGCGGGCCGGAGCCGGCCCCGCTCTCAGCTCAGGTGGGTTCCCGGGTCTCCGCGCGTTGTCGGCGGAGTTGTTCGAGGACGGTGGTGTCGGCTATGAGGTCGGGGTGGTCGATCTGGCGGTGAAGGTCGACGACGTGTTCGAGTTCCTGGATCGCCTGGTCGAGGTCCCCCTGCGCCCGGTGGGCCACCGCGATGTTGAGCCGCATGGTGGCTTCGCCGGCTCGGTCGCCGACCCCCTGCAGGGTGGGGAGGGCTTGGTGGTAGTGGTTGAGGGCCTGTTGCCAGTCTCCTAGCCTTGCGTACACGCCGCCGATGTTGTTGATAGTGGTGGCTTCGCCGGTCCGGTCGCCGACCTCCCGCCGGATGGGGAGGGCTTGGTGGTAGTGGTCGAGGGCCCGCTGCCAGTCTCTCAACCTGTCGTACACGCGGCCGATGTTGTTGAGGGTTACGGCTTCGCCGGTCCGGTCGCCGACCTCCCGCCGGATGGAAAGGGCTTGGTGGTAGTAGTCGAGGGCCCGCTGCCGGTCACCCAACCTTGCGTACACGAGGCCGATGTTGTTGATAGTGGTGGCTTCGCCGGTCCGGTCGCCGACCTCCCGCCGGATGGGGAGGGCTTGGTGGTAGTGGTCGAGGGCCCGCTGCCGGTTCCCCAAACCGTCGTATACGCGGCCGATGTTGTTAAGGGTGGCGGCTTCGCCGGTCCGGTCGCCGACCTGCTGGTACCTGGTCAGGGCCTGCTGGCAGTCCTCCAGCGCCAGCCAGGGCCGGCCGGTCGACGACCGCGCCCAACCCCGCTGGTAGAAGGCGCTGGCGTCCGGGCCCAGGGTCAGGGTGGCCGTGGCCATGGCCTCCACGGCGGCGAACCGCGAAGTGCGCAGCCACACCAGGCTCACCCGGGCACCGGTGTTTCGGGCGATCACCGGCTGCCGGCCGGCGACGGCGAGTCGATGTACCTCCACGTGTCGGGCAACGGTCGTCGTCCCAGCGAGGGCGAGGGGACGTGATCGTGAGGGTTCTGGGTCTTCCATGCCCCGAGCCACCCCTTCGTTCTGCGAGCCTCGGCAGCACCGGCGTGGGGCGGGTGCACCCGGTCGTCAAGTTTCTTGCTACGACGGCCGGGGCGCGGTCGGTGAGTCGGAAACTCGTCACCTGAGCCGGGTCCTCCGACCGGGCCCGGGATGCGAATGAAACGTACAGTGACCGCCATGGCCCGCCGTCGATCACCTGGCCTGGGCCGGACGGGGGCGGTTGTGGGCCGGCTTGACCACGCACGTTGGGGGAGGCGCGGGTAATGGGTAACGCCACTGTGGAGGTTTCCGGGGCGCAGGCCGCGCGGTGGGCGGCGGAGCTGCGGGCCGCGCTGGCCGAGGCCGTGGGGCCGGCGGGCAGCGTGTCGCCGGTGCAGGTGCAGCGGTCGGCGGAGATGGTGATCGCGGTGATCGGCCTGGTGTTCTCCGGGGTCGAGGTGGCCAAGACGATCACCGAGTGGTGGGGTGCGCGCCGTCGAGACGGTGCTGCGGTCACGGTGCTGCTGCCTGACGGCACCCGGATCGAGCTGACCGAGGGCAGCCAGGCGCGGCTGGAGATCGCCATGCGGCAGGACGACACCGGGCCGCGCTGACCGCCGGCCACCACGACGGGGGATGGGCGGATGAGCACCTTCGAGCTGGAGGTCTTCGCGCAGACCTCCAACTACTACGAGCTGCGCCTGTCCGCCGACGGCGAGCCGCCCCGCACCCGTGGTCTGGACCGGGCCGCGGTCGATGACCTGATCGCGCTGGTGCGGCGTGACTACAGCACCGACGCTGCCGCGCGGAAGGTGTACGGCGCGACCCGGCTGGCCGAGCTGGGGGCGCGGCTGGCGGAGTTCCTCGACGGCGACCAGCGGTGGCTGGCCCCGATGCTGGCCAATCCTGCCGGGTCGGTGCTGCGGATCACCGCCGAGCAGCGGCTGCGGCACCTGCCCTGGGAGCTGCTCGCCCGGGAGGGCGCGTTCCTGACCGTGGCCGGGCGGGCGCCGCTGTTGCCGGTGCGCGCGGTCGGCACCCACGCGGCGCTGACCGGTGCGGTCGCGCCGGGCAACCGGCCGTTGCGGGTGCTGTTCATGGCAGCGTCGCCGGAGGGCGTCGAGCCGGTGCTCAACTTCGAGGCCGAGGAAGCCGCGATCCTGGCGGCGACGCGGCGCACCGGCACCGATCTGGTGGTGGAGGAGAGCGGCACCCTGGAGGGGCTGCGGTTCCTGACCCGTGACTACGGGCCCGGTTACTTCGACGTGCTGCACCTGAGCGGGCATGCCACCACCGCCGGTGGGGAGCCGGTGTTCGTGGTGGAGGACGAGTTCGGCGGGGTCGCCAGGGCGACGGCTGACCAGCTCGCCCAGGCGATGCAGGGGCACTGGCCGAGGCTGGTGTTCGTCTCCGGCTGCCTGACCGCCGACGCCCCCGACGGTGGGATGTTCCCGTCGATGAGTGAGAGCCTGGTGCAGGCCGGTGCCCCTGCGGTGCTGGGCTGGGCGCTGCCGGTCGGAGACGTCTCCGCCACTGACTTCGCTGCCGCCCTCTACCGGGCTCTGGCCGACGGTCAGCCGCTGGACCAGGCCGTCGTCGAGGCCCGCCGCCACCTGTTCCACGACAAGAAGAGCAGCTACTGGCACCTGCTGCGGCTCTACGCTGACCGGTCCCCGCTGGCACCCATGGTCACGCCGCTGCACACCAGAGGCCGCAAACGCTTGCAGGTCCGCCCCGCCGACCAGCAGTTCCTGGATCCGCAGACCCAACTGTCCCGGGTGGCGTCCCGCGCCGAGTTCGTCGGCCGACGTCGGGTCATCCAGCGGTGCCTGCGCGTCCTGCGGCAACCCGCCGACACCCCGGGCGCGGCGCAGGGCCTGCTGCTGGCCGGCATGGGTGGGCTCGGCAAGAGCAGCCTCGCCTCCCGGCTGCTGGAGCGCATGCCCACCCACCAGCGCGCCGTCTGGTTCGGCCGGGTCGACGCCATCAAGTTTCGTGAGCTGACCAGCAAGATTCGCTTCGACAGCGTCGACCAGACCATCGAGGCCAACAAGCTCCTCGACAACGAGCAGCTCCCGCTTCCCATCCGGCTGCGGCACCTGCTCGACGTCGACGGGCCGCTCGGCCGGACGCCCTGTCTGTTCGTGTTCGACGACTTCGAGGCCGGCAACCTCGACACCCGCGCCGACGGCAGCCGGGTGCTCGCCCCGGCGATGGCCGAGATCCTGCCCGCCCTGCTCTCCGCGATCCGCGACACCGGAAGCCCGAGCCGCGTCGTCATCACCAGCCGCTACCGATTCCCCGCCCCGGCCGGCACCACCGTCGCCGTCGAGGCCCTGGAAACCCTCACCCCCGTCGAGCAGGACAAGAAGATCGCCAACCTGGCCAACCTGCGCCCCGAGTCCACGATCGACCCTGCCATCCGCGACCGGGCGATCGAGGCCGCAGCGGGCAACCCTCGCCTGCTCGACTGGCTCAACCGGATCGTCGGCGATGCCACCCTCGACATCGACGGCCTGCTCACCGCCATCGAGAACGAAGCCGAGCGATTCCGCCGGGAGACCGTCCTGGCCGACAACCTGCTCGACTCGCAGCCCCTCGAACTCCGCCGCATGCTCGCCAAGGTCAACGTCGTCGAGCTGCCCGTGCCCGCCGCCACCGTCCACGCCCTGCACCAGCACCCTGACGCCGACCAGCACATCCAGCGGGCCGTCGAACTCGGCCTGCTCGAAGAGGGCACCGACCCGGAAACCCGCCAGCCCCGCTATTACGTCTCCAACGTCCTGCATCCCCTCGTCCGGCCCCTGCTCACCGACGACGAATACGTTGAGGCGTGCGCCGCCGCAGCAAGGTCCCTCTACCAACTCTGGGTCGTCGACCCCGCCTCCGATGGCCAATGACCTGAGGGCCCTCGCCCGTTACGTGGAGGTGCATCGGCTCGCTGTCGCTGGCAGGCAGGCGGCGATCGCCCGGGACGTCGGTCGCCGGGTGTGCCGGGTGTGGCTGCGCACCTCGCGGTTCGCCGCCGTGGAGGCCATGGCCACCGCGACCCTGACCCTGGGCCCGGACTTCGATGCCCTATACCAGCGGGGTTGGGCGCGTTCTGCGACTGGTCGGCCGTGGCTGGCGCTGGAGGACTACCAGCAGGCCCTGACCTTCTACCGGCAGGCCGGCGACCGGGCCGGCGAAGCCGCCACCCTCAACAACATCGGCGGCGTGTACGACAACCTGGGCGACCGGCAGCGGGCCCTGGACCACTACCACCAAGCCCTCCCCATTCAACGGGAGGTCGGCGATCGGGCCGGCGAAGCCACCACCCTTACCAACATCGGCGGCGTGTACGACAACCTGGGCGACCGGCAGCGGGCCCTGGACCACTACCACCAAGCCCTCCCCATTCAACGGGAGGTCGGCGATCGGGCCGGCGAAGCCGCCACCCTTACCAACATCGGCAGCGTGTACAACGGGTTGGGCGACCGGCAGAAGGCCCTCGACCACTACCACCAAGCCCTCCCCATTCAACGGGAGGTCGGCGATCGGGCCGGCGAAGCCACGACCCTCACCAATATCGGCCACGTGTACGACAACCTGGGCGACCGGCAGCGGGCCCTGGACCACTACCACCGAGCCCTGCCCATCTGGCGGGAGGTCGGCGATCGGGCCGGCGAAGCCGCCACCCTCAGCAACATCGGCAGCGTGTACAACAGGTTGGGCGACCGGCAGCGGGCCCTGGACCACTACCACCGAGCCCTGCCCATCTGGCGGGAGGTCGGCGATCGGGCCGGCGAAGCCGCCACCCTCAGCAACATCGGCAGCGTGTACAACAGGTTGGGCGACCGGCAGCGGGCCCTGGACCATTTCCACCAAGCCCTGCCCATCCGGCGGGAAGTCGGCGACCGCGCCGGCGAGGCCGTCACGCGGTTCAACATCGCGATGGTCTACCAAGCAGAAGGTGACCTCGACCAGGCGATCCAGGAACTCGAACACGTCGTCGACCTCGACCGGCAGGTTGACCATCCCGACCTCGAAGCCGACACCGTCCTCCTCGAACAACTCCGCCGACAGCGCGCAAACAAGCACGGATCCGAGTCGTCACCTGCGGGACCGTGATGGCAGGGTGCCGACGACCCGGTCGAAGTGTTTCCTGACCCCGACCGGGGGCGTCGCGTTCGGCCCCGCACCCCCGAGGGGATCGCGCTGGGCGCCGCCTGAGCCGGTGCCCGTTCGCCTGTTCACCTGGCCGCTGGGTGCTTGACCCGTGTTATGGACGGAACCTAAACTTTCGCCTTGTTATCGCTAACAGTGGCGTCAGTCGATGAGAGCCGACGGGTCATTGACGCCGGGGTCAAGGGCAGTCCCCATGGCGACGCTGGAGGGCGGTGCCGACCGGTCCGGGCAGGACCGGGGCACGCGCGTGTCACCACCACCAGCCAGGAGGACGCAACATGACGCAAGACCAGAACGGGCCGGTCAGCGGCGAGCGGCGAGTGCTGAGCCGGAGAGCCGTCCTGACGACGGTGGGGGCCGTGCCGGTCGCCGCAGCGGCCGGGACACTGCTGGGGGCCACGGGAGCCTCGGCCGCGCCCGCGACCATCAACGTGTCGGCGCAGCGGCAGACCATCAAGGGGTACGGCGCGATGGCCCACGCGGCCTGGATCGGCGACCTGACGGCCGCCCAGCGGGAGACGGCGTTCGGCACCGGCGAGGGCCGGCTGGGCTTCTCCATCCTGCGCATCCCCGTCGGCGAGAGCTCGGCCGACTTCGGCCGCGACCTCGCCACGGCGAAGCGCGCCGTCGAGCTGGGGGTGACCGTCTTCGCGTCGCCGTGGAACCCGCCGGCCAGCATGATCGAGACCTTCACCCGGGGCAGCCAGACCAACGCGAAGCGGCTCCGCTACAGCTCGTACGCCGCCTACGCGCAGCACCTCAACGACTTCACCACCTACATGCGCAACAACGGGGTGCCCCTCTACAGCATCTCCGTGCAGAACGAGCCCGACTACGCGCACGACTGGACCTGGTGGACCACCACCGAAATGGTCAAGTTCCTGAAGGAGAACGCCGGCTCGATCAGCACCCGGGTCATGGCGCCCGAGTCGTTCCAGTACGTCAAGTCCATGTCGGACCCGATCCTCAACGACGCCGCCGCGCTGGCCAACGTGGACATCATCGGGGCCCACCTCTACGGGACGTCGTACTCGAACTTCCCGTACCCCCTGTTCAAGCAGAAGGGTGCGGGCAAAGAGCTGTGGATGACGGAGGTCTACTACCCCAACAGCAACACCAACTCGGGTGACGCCTGGCCCGAGGCGCTCGACGTGGGCGAGCACATCCACCGCGCCATGGTCGACGCCGAGTTCCAGGCGTACGTCTGGTGGTATCTGCGGCGCAGCTACGGCCCCATGCGCGAGGACGGCCAGATCAGCAAGCGGGGTGCCATGATGACGCACTTCGCCCGGTTCGTCCGGCCCGGCTACACCCGGATCGACGCGACGGCGAACCCGGCGTCGAACGTCTACGTCTCGGCGTACCGGGGCGGCAACACCGTCGTCATCGTCGCCGTCAACAAGAACACCTCGTCGGTGAGCCAGCAGTTCACCCTGTCGGGTGCCACCGCGTCGGGCAGCGTCCAGAACTGGCTGACCGACGCGAGCCGGACGGTCGCGCCGCAGAACGCGCTCACCATGTCCAACGGCTCGCTCACCGTCAACCTGCCCGCGCGCAGCATCATGACCTTCGTGACCAGCCTGAACGGCACCCCGCCGCCGACCACGCCGCCGCCCACCACCCCGCCGCCCAGCCCGACCCCCACGCCCACCGTCACGCCCCCGCCGAGCGGCTCGGGCCCCCGGGTCGCCTACACGATGAACTCGTGGGGCTCCGGCTTCACGGCCAGCATCGACATCACCAACACGGACACCTCGGCGATCAACGGCTGGACGTTGGCGTTCACCCTGCCCTCGGGCCAGTCGATCACGTCGGGCTGGAACGCCACCTACTCGCCCTCCAGCGGCCAGGTGAGCGCCCGCAACGTCGACTACAACGCCACGATCGCCCCCGGGGCCACCATCAGCATCGGCTTCCAGGCGAACACCAGCGGCAGCACCGCCAAGCCGACCGCCTTCACCCTCAACGGCGTCGCCTGCACGGTGGTCTGACCGCCGCAGGATCCACCGACCGACGAAGAACCGGGTGCGGCCCCTCCGGCGACGGAGGAGCCGCACCCGGCGTACGTACTGCTGCCGTTGCCTCTCAGGTGGGTCCCTGGTCTCCCGCGCGTCGGCGGCGGAGTTGTTCGAGGACGGCGGTGCGTGCTTCGAGATCGGGGTGGCCCATCTGCCGGTTCAGATCCACCACGTGTTCGAGCTCCTGGATCGCCTGGTCGAGGTCACCGCCCGCCTGGTGGACCATCGCGATGTTGTACCGGGTGGTGGCTTCGCCAGCTCTGTCACCGACCTCCCGCAGGATGGGAAGGTGCGGCGCAGGTGGTCGAGGGCCCGCCGCCAATCTCCCAGCCCGGCGTGCAGGAGAGGGGCGCGACAGTTCTCGATCCTCCATGCCGAGCCACCTCAGTTCTTCCCGCTGCTCCTCCCGGATACCTGTTCGACGATCATCAAGGACGAACCCTGGCACGACGACGTTTGGAGGGTGAGCCGGTCGTCATTGTTCGTCCCACGACGGCCGGGATGCAGTCGGTGAGTCGGAAACTCGTCACCTGAGCCGGGTTCTCCGGCCGGCCGGGCCCGGGATGCGAATGGAACGTACAGTAGCCGCCGTGGCCGGCCGTCACGACGGGATGGGCAGATGAGCACCTTCGAGTTTGAGGTCTTCGCGCATACCTCCGACTGCTACCAGCTGCGCCTGTCCGTCGACGGCGAGCCGCACGTCGACGTCGTCGAACTATCCGTGCCCGCCGTCGCCGCCCAGTCCCACTATCAGTTCAGGTGCCTCGGCCCTGCGGCCCCTGATGGTCACTGACCCGGCGGGCCTCGCCCGGTGGGTGGAGGTGCATCGGCTCGCCGTCGCCGGTCGACAGGCGGAGATCGCCCGGGTCACCGGTCTCCGGGTGTCCCGGGTGTGGCTGCGTACGTCGCGGTTCGCTGCGGTGGAGGCCGTGGCGACCGCGACCCTGACCCTGGGCCCGGACGCCCACGCGTTCTACGAACGGGGCTGTGCGCGGGTGTTGACCGGTCGGCCCTGGCTGGCGCTGGAGGACTACCAGCAGGCCCTGACCATGTACCAGCAGGCCGGCATCCGAGGCAACGAAGCCGCCGTCCTCAACAGCATCGGTAACGTGTACGCCGGATTCGGAGAGCGCGCGCGGGCTGCCGACTACTACCGTCAGGCCCTCTCCTTGGAACGGGAGGTCGACGATCGGGCTGGCGAAGCCGCTGCCCTGACCAACATAGGCAGCCTGCACGCCAGGTTGGGGGACTGGCGTCGAGCTCTCAGCTACCTCATCCAGGCCCTCCTCATTCGGGGGGAGACCGGTGACCGGGCCGGCGAAGCCACCATCCTGAACAACATCGGCCATGTGTGCGTCGGGTTGAGAGAGTGGAAGAGGGCTGCCGATTTTTTCATCCAGGCCCTCTGCATTCGGCGGGAGGTCGGCGACCGGTTCGGTGAAGCCGCCACCCTTAGCAACCTCGGGCATGTGTGCGACGGAATGGGGGACTGGCGGCGTGCTCTCGACTTCTATCACCAGGTACTCCCGATTCAGCGGGAGGTCGGCGATCGGGCTGGCGAAGCCGCCACCTTGAGCAGCATCGGCCTTGTGCGCTTCGGATTGCGGGAGTGGGGGCGGACCCTCGACCACTACCACCAGGCCCTCTCCATCCGGCAGGACGTCGGCGACCGGGTTGGTGAGGCCTTCAGTCTCAGCAACATCGGCCATGTGTACGCCGGGCTGGGGCACTGGCGGCGGGCTCTTGACTACCACCACCAAGCCCTCCCCATTTTGCAGGAGGTTGGCGACCGAAGGGGCGAAGCAATCGTCCGGTACAACATCGCGATGGTCCACGAGGCTAGCGGTGACCTTGACCGAGCGATCCGGGAGCTTGAACACGTCGTCGACCTGGAAAGGCAGATCGACCATCCCGACCTCGAAGCCACCGCTGCCGTCCTCGAACAGTTCCGCCGACAGCATGCAGCAGCCCAGGAATCAGAATCGCCTGCGGGACGGTAACGGCGCGGGTTGACGCAAGCGAGACGCTCCTGACGTCAGCCGTGGCGGTTCCCTTCCTCGTGGTGTCGACGAGGCGGCGGGCCGCGCACCGTGTGTGCGCGACCCGCCTGGTACGGCGAGAACTGGGCCTGCCGGCCTACTTGTAGACGATGTTCGACGACGTGTACTTGCAGTACGTACCATCGGCTCCGCTGCCGGTCTTGACGGGCTCCTTGCCGCTGTTGTTGCCCGTGTAGCGGTCGCAGATGGAGATCTTCCTGCTGCTGTCGCCGTAGATGGTGATGCCCGAGAACGTCGCGGTGTCCCCGTAGTTGGTGTTGATGCCGGCCAGCGCCGAGCCGGGTGCGGTCACGGTGACGTTCTGGATGACGACCATCCGCTTGTACTGGGTCGAGCAGTTGCCGCACGACCGGTACAGCTTGCCGAAGTTACTGACGTCGAAGTTCTTGATGGTCAGCGTGCCGCCGCCGTTGTGCTGGAACACCTTGTCGGAGGCGGACCGGGCGCCGCCGCCGTCGACCGTGTAGTTGGCCGACGAGCCGCCCTTGAACGTGGCGGCGTCCTCGCCCACGTCCTCCCACCAGACGTTGACCAAAGTGCAGCTGCCCTTGCAGTGGATGCCGTCGGCGGCCGGCGAGCCGATGATCAGGTTCTTGACCACGGCTCCGTCGGCCAGCTCGAAGAGCGGCTTCTGGCTCTCGCTCTGGCCGCCGTCGCCCATCGCGCCACCGGCTTTGTAGCGCACCAGGCCGAAGTCCTTGGTGCCGCTGACCGACTGGGTGCTGGTCACGGTCGTGGTGCTCTTGGGCGTCGGCCAGGTGGCGGCCTGCGCGCCGGTCTGGGTTGCGGCCAGGCCGGTGGCGACCAGTCCTGCGGTGACGAGCGGCAGCAGGGCGAGCTGCCACCGCCGGTGGCGTGGCGTCGCGCCGTTGTCACGTGTGCTCACGTGTCCTCCGAAACGGATCAAGGGACGGGGTGGTGGCGGACGTGCGTCCGCGGGCGTGGCAAGCGCCTCGCCGGTATCGCCGCACGCACCGGGAAAGCGCTTGCCTACGAGTTGTTACGGTACGACAACCGTCGATGGCGCGGAAGGGTCTTACTTTGCGGGCGTCGGAATCTGGGCGCGAAGGTCAACGCATGGTGGTGTCCCGGTCACGCTGGGGCGGGGCCCTCCCGGTGGCTCACCCCGGCGCCATGCCGCCTGCCCGCAGCGCCGGCAAACGTGGACAGAAACTGTTTCCCAGTAACCGAAACCGTCCAAGGTCCCAGCTTGCCGCCTGCCTGCCGCCGTCGTGCGCCCGCGCGCCCAGCGGCGGTTAGGAAGGGGCCCTTCCTATACAGAAAGCGTTAACAAGGTGCCCTTCCTTACCGCAGCGAAGCGCGGGCGGAGAAGGCGATGCTCGCCAGCAGGAAGCCGCCGTTGACGACCGTGAACGCCACGATCACCCAGAAGGTGAGGGCCGGGGCGAACGCCAGCACCAGGCCCGCCACGAAGATCACCGCGCCGTAGTCGCGGACCAGCTTCACCAGCCGCACCGGCAGCGACGTCGAGGTGACCATGCTGGCCGCGTTCGGGCCGGACTGCATCACCGACGTGACGAGGTTGACCATCCAGGTGCCCGCGAACAGCGCGACCAGCCACGTCGGCGTCGACGGGCGCTGCGCCACCGCCGTGGCCGACAGGGCGGCCACCAGGGCGATCTGGGCGGCCACGTCGGCGAGCACGTCGACCCGGGCACCTGCCGGGCTGCCCGTCTTGGTCACCCGGGCGAGCTGCCCGTCGGCGCAGTCCAGCGAGTAGGCCACCTGCCAGCCGACCAGGGCCACCACCCCGACCACCCAGGCCGGGACGGTGCCGGCGGCCACCTCGTCGGCGAGCGCGACCACGGTGACCGAGGCGGCCAGCCCGAGCACCAGGTTGGCCAGCGTCAGCGCCGTGGGGCGCAGCCCGAGCCGCTGGGCGACCAGCGCGAACACCGCGCCGAGCCACTGGCTGACCGACTCGCTGAACAGGCCGCCGCCCCGGTTGACCCGGTGGAAGTCGGCTACGGACGGGCGGGCGGGATCAGCCAAGGTCGCGGAGTGCACCGGCGTAGTCTGCCAGCCGCTCCCGCGTCTCGGTAGCCGACATCGCCAGGTGCTCCAGGATGGTGTACCGGTCGGGGCGGGTGGCCGGCGCGAACTGCACCGCCTCGACGAACTGGTCGTCGGTGAGCCCCACCTCGGCCGGCAGCCGGGGCAGGTTGTGCCGGGCCAGGCACGCCGACATCTCCGCGAAGCGACGCCCGTCGCCGCGCAGGAACGTGCAGAACAGCGCGCCGAGGCCGGCCAGCTCGCCGTGCGAGGCGGTGCCGGGGAAGAGCGCGTCGACCGCGTGCATGATCTCGTGGCAGCCGCCGCTGGACGGGCGGGACGTGCCGCACACCGCCATCGCCAGCCCGCTGGAGATCAGCGCCTCGGCGAGCACGGTGACGAACGCGTCGTCGGTCATGTCGCCGGGGTGGGCGAGGACCGCCTCGGCCCCCATCCGGGCCAGCGACGCGGCCAGGCCGTCGACGGGCTCGCCGCGCACCTGGCGGGCCAGCTCCCAGTCGGCCAGCGCGCTGATGTTGCTCACCACGTCGCCGATGCCGGCCCGGTTGTGCCGCTCCGGCCCGGCCTCCACGAAGTCGAGGTCCACGATCACGGCGATCGGGATGTGCACCCCGTAGGAGCCCTTGATCCCGCCGGTGATCAGCGACGCCACCGGGGAGGCGATGCCGTCGTTGGCCAGGCTCGTCGCCACGGTCACCATGGGCAGGCCGCGCCGGGTGGCCGCGTACTTCGCCACGTCGATCGTCTTGCCGCCGCCGATGCCCACCACCGCGTCGTACGACCGGGCGCGCAGCTTCCCGCCCAGGTCGTCGGCCGCCTCCAGGGTGCCCCCGGCCACGGTGAACACGTCGGCCGAGCGCAGCGACGGGCGGATCAGCTCGGCGATCTGCCCGCCCTGCCCCGGCCCGACCACCACGGCGACGTCCCCGCCGGAGGAGATCCGCCCGTCGGCCAGGATCGCCGCCAGGTCCGCCACCGCGCCCCGCCGCACGTCGATGTGCAGCGGGGTGAGGATCGTCCGGGCTAGTAGCGGCACGCGATCTCCCGCGCGCGGGCCAGGTCGTCGTGGTTGTCGACCTCCACCCAGGAGACGTCCCCGATGGGCGCGGCCCGCACCTCGCCGCCCCGCTCGGCGAACTCCTGGTAGCCGTCCTCGTAGTAGAGGTTCGGGTCGCGCCGCCAGGTCGCCTCCAGCGCGTCGGCGAGCGCGTCGGCCACCTGCGGCTCGATCAGCGTCGCGCCGATGTACTCCCCGTACGCCTCGCCCGGGTCCATCAGCTTGGTGATGCGGGTGAGCTGGCCGGCGGCGTCGAAGGTGGTCTTCATCTCCTCCTCGGCCAGCGTCTTGAGCGTGTCCACGGCGAGCAGGATGCCCGGCCCGCGTTCGGCCAGCAGGGTCCGCTCGACGCTCACCGGGTGCACGGTGTCGCCGTTGACCAGCAGCACGCCCCTGGCGAAGTGCTCCCGGGCCAGCCACAGCGAGTACGCGTTGTTCCACTCCTCGGCCTTGTCGTTGTGCACGAGGGTGAGCGTGACGCCGTGCCGCTTCTCCAGCTCCGCCTGGCGGGAGACGACCGCGTCGGCGGCGTAGCCGACGACGACCACCACGTCGGTGAGGCCGACCTCGGCGAGGTTGCGCAGCGCGATGTCCAGGATGGTGGTGTCACCGTCCACCGGCACCAGCGCCTTGGGCAGGGTGTCGGTGTACGGGCGCAGCCGACGCCCCGCACCGGCCGCGAGGACCATCCCGATCATGCAGTTGCCTCCCTGGTTCGACTCCGGGTCACCGGTGGAGGATAGCGCCGGGGTCGACCCCGCCCGCCGTCAACCGGCGCGCCGGCCCCGGCAGGGCCGCGCCCGGCCCCGGCGGTTGCGGGTCAGCCCGGCCCCGGCGGGTCAGCCCGGCAGGGCGGCCAGGTCCGCCAGCATCGTCAGCCGCTCCTCGGCGGTCAGCGCCGCGTACGGGCCGGCCGCCCGGCGGTCCGTCTCCAGCTCGATGGCCAGCCGCTCCGGGCCCGCCGGCAGCTCGCTGACGCTCAGCGCGGTGTGCCCCGCCGCCGTCCACGCCGCCGCGTGCGCGTCGGCCCGGTGGTAACGCAGCGTGCCCAGGCGGTTGAGCAGCAGCACCCCCGGCGCGGTGCCGTCCGGCTCGTACGGCGGGGCGGTCACCGCGAACGCGTCGCCCAGCACGTCGGTCTCCTCCTCGGCGCTGACCAGCGCGTGCGCCAGCAGCCGGCCGAGGGCCTCGACCAGCCGCAGCACCCGCTCGTCGTGCCCCGCCCACAGCTCCTCGGTCACCTCGGCGTGCACCTGGAACAGCTCCTCCAGGAAGGCGAGACCACGCTCGGTGGCGCTGAGGCAGCCGTCGGGGCGGCGGTGCAGCATCCCGTACGCGACCTGCTTGTCCAGCGCCCGCTGGCAGGAGGCCGGGTCCCGGTAGCGGGTGACCGCGGCGAAGCCCGCCGGGTCGACCGTCCCGCCCGGCGCGGCCAGCCGGGTGCGGAACTCGACGAGGAAGCCGGTGGCCGCCGGCCCGCCGTACCGCTGGCTCAGCTCCGCGCCGCCCCCGTCCCGCCCGGCGAGGATGCCGGCGGCGAAGACCCGGTCGACGGCCGGGGCGACCAGCCCGGCGAACCGGTGCGGCGGAAGCTCGACGTCGTCGCTCACAGACCGATCGAGCGCAGCGCCGCGAAGCCGTCCTCGGCGATCCGCCGGATCAGCCCGTCGTTGACGTCGCGGTGTTCGTCCAGCACGGCCAGGTCCCGCTCGGTCAGCCAGCGGAACTCGGTGTGCTTGCCCTCCTCCAGCCGGGGTCGGCTCAGGTCGCCGTCGACCCGGACGAGGAAGTCGCTCTCGACCCGCGGCAGGCCGTCGTTGCCGGTCCACCGGTATTCGCCGACCGGGCCGAGCAGGTGCGACACCGTCCAGCCGGTCTCCTCGGTGACCTCCCGGCGCAGCGCGTCCTCGATCTCCTCGCCCGGTTCCAGGTGGCCGCCGACGATGTCCCAGGTGTCGGGGAAGAGGACCCGCTGCGGGGACCGGCGCTGGAAGAAGAGGCGGCCGTCGTCGTCGACGATCAGCGCGCCGGCGCAGCGGAGAGGCTCGGTGGGCACGTCACGACAGTAGCGAGCCGGGGCCGGCAGGGCGATGCCCCGTCCGGCCCCGGCTCGTCACCGCTGGCGTCGGGCCCGGCTCACGGCCCGACGAAGACCGCCTTCGCCCGCCAGTCGATGCCGCTGAGGAGGCGGCTGCTGCGCAGCGTCCAGCCACCCGACGGCGCGCCGTTGACCCAGGTGGCCGACGACAGGTTGCCCAGGAGGCGGCTGACCAGGTAGATCCGGTCACCGGAGACGAAGACCCCGCCGGAGTCGGAGAAGCCGGACGTCGCGGCGGTGAACTTGTCCGCCCCGACGGTGCCGCTGTCCGGGCTGAACCAGCGCCAGTACAGGCCGTTCTGCCCGCTGAGCGTGTAGTAGAGCCGGCCGTTGGTGTAGAACATGCCGGTCACGTTGGCGATCTCCGGGTAGAAGCTCACCGTGTTGCCGGCGTACGTCTGCCCCTCCGGCCCGGAATCGGTCTCCACCGTGTCCCACAGCGCGTCGTGGTACGGGTCGACCTTCGTGGGGGTGCCGAAGGCGGTGCCGTCGAACGTGCGTCGCCACAGCGAGCCGCTCATCCCGTAGAACAGGGTGCCGCCGACCCAGAAGGCGCTCTTCGCCGACGACCAGGTGGTGCCGTCGGTGTTCTCGACGGCCGTGGCCGCGCCGATCGAGCTCGTCCCGTCGTACGACCGGCGCTGCACGTCGTTGGCCGCGCCGAAGCCCAGCCCGGCCTGGTAGACGTTGCCGGGCAGGGTGGCGGTGGCGGTGGAGTGCGGGGCGGCCCCGCCGCTGAGCGGAAGGAACGCGATCCGCCCCCGGCGGTACTGGAAGTTGCCGATGTACTCCTGGTCGGAGCCCAGCCAGAGGCCGGACGGGGTGACCAGCAGCGCCGCCACGCCGTAGCCGCGCGGGTGCCGGCCCGGGTTCCACGACAGCGGCAGGCCGTTGACCGGGTCGAGCGCGGCGATGCTGGGCCGGGCCACCGCGCCCGGGTACGCCGAGTTGGTGGCGGAGGTGTTGTTGAGCCAGCGGAAGTGGCCGCCGACGTAGATCGCCTGCTCGGTGACGCCCACGGAGAGGAACGTGTCGCCGCCGGAGTAGGCGACCCAGGTCGGCTGGACCGACGTGCCGGTGGACGACGTCTCGAAGCGGGCCGCCGAGTCGCAGAGCGTCCCCGCGTACGGCGCGCCCGTGCTGACGATGACGAAGTAGCTGCCGTCGGGGGAGAAGCTCACGTCGCGCACGTACGAGTCGAACGAGTTGTAGGAGCAGCGCGGCTCGAACCGGTTGGTGTTCCACGGCGACACGGTCGCGGTCGACGCCCCCAGGTCGAGCCGGACCACCTGGTCGTGCAGCACCCCGTCGGCCTTCTTGAAGTTGCCGATCACCACGAGCTGGGTGCCGTCGGGCGAGACGGCCAGCTTCTCGGGCCCGACGCCGGCGCTCGCGCCGCTGATCCCGTCGTAGTTGTGGTGCTCGGTGAGCGAGGTGGTGAGGTAGTCGTCGACCACGCCGGTGACGGCGTCGAGCGAGGCGAGGCCGGCGCGCGGCTTCGTGGCGGCGGTGGTGAAGATGCCGCCGACGAACAGCCGGCTGCCGACCTTGACGACGTCGTTGACCAGCCCGTTGAAGGCCAGGTTGGGGAAGTTGGTGACCAGGCTGCCGTCGGCCAAGTCGAGCAGGGCCAGCTTGCGGCGGTTGGTGCCGTTGACGCTGTTGAACTTGCCGGCGAGGTAGACGGTGCCGGCGGTCGGGCCGGCGAGGATGTCGTAGACCTCGTTGTCGACCACCGGGGCGAACGCGGTGTCGACCTGGCCGGTGGCCTTGTCGAAGGCCAGCACGTAGTTGCGGGTGAGCGTGACGTCCGAGTTGCGGTTCTGCACCTGGGTGAACGAGCCGCCGACGAGGACCTTGTCGCCGGCGTCGTGGATGGCGAAGACCGTGCCATCCAGGATGTTCGGGGTCAGGGAGGAGGGGACTGCGCCGACCATGGTGGCGTGGTCGGGGGCGGCGGGGGCCGGGCCGGCGACGAGAAGGCCGGAAACGGTCAACGCGGCGGCGGTCAGGACCGCGAGGGGTCGGCGACCAAGCGCCGGGAAACGGGCCACTGGCAACTCCGGGTGAACAGCGGAGATCGATGGGGAGGAAGCCTCCGTGCGAGCGGGTGAACCCGTTCGCTGACCGCCGGGCGCTGAGGCGGCGACCGGGGGACGGAGAGCTCGATGACACAATCGCGCACGGAAGGCGCGGCGTCTACCCCGCGTTGCGTCTTGTGGCCGACACCGCGCCGGCCGCTGCCGGGACAGCCGCGCCGGCCGTACGAAGAGACGAGTTCACTGGGTGCGCGGGCCGTGCGCCGGGGTGGGCGGCGGCGGCGCGGAGAACCACGGGTCGGCCGTCAGTTCCCGGAATGCGGCCAGCCCGTCCGGGTCGTCGTTGAAGGTGCTGTCGTACGCCGGCTTGGTCTGCTTCGCCGCGAAGTAGACGACCGCCTTGATCTGCGGGTGCCGCTTGATGTAGTCGCCGGCCTCGCGCAGCCACGCGCCGCGCTGCCCCGGCGAGCCGGGATAGGTCACGCCGAACTCGCCGATCACAACCGGACGCGGGTGCTGGGCGGCGAACGCCATGAAGGTGTCCATCTGCGGGGCGAAGCCCTCGAACCCCTTGCCCGGGTAGACGTCCGTGCAGAGCCAGTCGACCTGGTCGTCGCCCGGATAGTACGCGGCGGCGTTACGGGAGGAGTCGACGAACCCCTGCACGTGCGGGCACCAGACGAAGGCGGCGTTGGTCGCGCCGACCTCGGTGAAGATGCCCCGGATGCGCTTCCAGGCGGCCACGTAGTCCTCGGGCGAGTGGACGCTCTGTTGCAGGTTGGGCCGGTCCATCTCCCACCGCCAGCGCAGCATCAGCGGCACCCCGAACTGCTTGATCTTCTCGGCCCGCTGCCGGATGAGCTGGTCGTAGACGCCGTCGCGGATGGACCGGGTGTCGGCGCCCGACCAGGAGATCATCTGGAGCTTCCCGGCGGCCTGGAAGGCGTGCTCGGTGGGGCCGGGGAAGTCGTCCTCCCACTCGTGGAACATGTGCGCCAGGTTCACGTTGCCCTGGGTCTGCGCGGCGAACGCGGCCAGCGCCTCCACCCGCCCCTCCGGGGTCTGCCAGTCCGGCTTCACCCACGCGCCCAGCCACGCGCCCTTCCCGGGCAGCTCCGGGCCCCGGCCCGTGGTGGCCAGGTCGTCCGTCGCGCGGGGGGACACCGTCGGCGCGGCACCGGACGGGGGCGGCACGAAGTCCGGGGCTTGCTCGGAGCAGGCCGTGACGGCCAGCGCCGAGGCGAGCAGGAGCGCCGCCGCCCTGTGGAACCGCTTCATCGTGTGCCGCACCTTTCCCATGCCGTCGGCGTGCCGGCGGCGGTCGTTTCCGTGGCTGTGGGACCCGAGCCGGCCTCAGCGCCGCCGGCCCCGGCGCAGGGCCCGCAACGCGTCGAGCTGGAGCACCCGGCGCAGCCGCCACGCACCGGCGAGGTAGCCGGCGGTGCCGAGCACCGCGAGCACCGCGAGGGTCACCGGCCCGGCGTCGAGCAGCGCGCGGGCGATCAGCGCCGGCACGCCGAAGCACGCCACCGCGAGGCCGGCGGCGGCGAGCGTGCCCCGGCCGAACGGGTGCAGCCGGTACGCGTGGTGCAGCTGCGCCAGCGGCACCAGGTTGGTGATGAAGATGGACGCCGACCAGGCGACCGCCGCCCCCATGATGCCGAAGCGCGGGATGAGCAGCACGTTCAGCACCACGTTGACCAGGGTGCCGGCCAGCGCGTTGTAGAACGTCCACGACGTGCGCCCGGCCATGTTGAGCACCGTGTCGACCATGCCGCAGCCGGTGGCCACCAGCATCGTCAGGGCCAGGAACACGGTCACCCGCGCCCCGGCGGAGTATCCCTCGCCGAACAGGTGCAGCATCGGCTCGGCGAACACCGCGAACAGCAGATATGCCGGCCAGGCCAGCAGCACCAGCCAGCCCGTCGCGGCCTGGTAGAGCCGGCCCGCCGCCTCCCGGTCGTCGCGCACCAGGTGCTCGGCGAGCCGGTGCTGCACGGCCGTGGACAGCGCCTGCCCGGAGAGCTGCCCGAGGGCGAGGAACCGGGTGGCCGCCGTGTAGAGCGCCGCCTCGGACAGCCCGCGCAGCGCGCCCAGCAGCACGATGTCGAGCCGCTGCACCGCCATCTGGGCCAGCCCGCTCAGCGCCCGGGGCCCGCTGTAGCGCCAGTAGGGCCAGAACTCCTCGCGCAGCGACACCGCCGGCGCCTGCGCGCCCCGCTCCGCGCGCCGCACCAGCCGGGCCAGCCACACCGTGCCGACCAGCGCCGCCGGCAGGTAGGGCGCGACCCAGGCCAGCGGCAGGGCCGTCGTCGCCGACAGGCCGAGGACGGCGGCGAGCCCCACCCCGGCCACCTGCAACCCCGTGCGGCCGAGGCGTTCGATCAGCAGCAGCGGGCGCATCTTGCCGAAGCCCCGGCAGGCGGCCAGGGCGAAGTCGCACAGCGCGGCCACCGGCACGAAGACCAGCAGCACCCGCAGCGCGCGCACCGCGCCGGGCACCGGCTCGTCGAACGTCAACGCCACGATCCGGGGAGCCGCCCACCAGCCGGCCACCGCGATCAGGGTGCCGATCGCCAGCACCGGCAGCAGGCCCACCAGCACCGAGGCGCGCAGCCGCTCCGGCTGGCCCAACGTGCGGTAGCGGCTGATGAAGTAGACCGAGCCGACGCCGGTGCCCAGCCGCGCCGCCGCGTACGCGATCATGAAGGCGCTGGTGGCGGCGAAGAAGAGGCCCGCGTCGGACATGGACCAGCTGCGGGTGACGACGATGTTCAGGCCGAAGCCGGCGACCGCCGCGACCGCCACCCCGAGCAGGTTCGCGACCCCGTGCCGCGCCGCGCCGCCCAGCTCGCCGGCGGCCGACCGGGCCGGGGCTACCGTCGCCACGACGGCACGCGTCCCCACCAGGCGCTCAACCGCTCGTCGTACGGGGCGAAGTGCTCCTCCAGCCGGGCCCGCAGCGCCGGGTCCATGGGCGAACGGGACCGCGCGTTGTGCTTGCCGAACGAGATGTCCGCCCAGTGCGGCAGGCCGAGGAAGTCGCACACCGCGTCGAACGCCGGCCGGGGCTCGGCGAAGAAGTCGTCCGCGTCGATCACGTGCAGCCGGTCCCGGCCGAAGATCGACTCCAGGCGTTCGAGCTGCTCCACGTACTGCCCCCGGGTCAGGTACGCGTTGTGCTGGAAGTGGTGGCTGTGCGCCGTCGGGTCGGCGAGCAGCCGCTCCCGCTCCCCGGCGATCCGCTCCTGCTCCAGCTCCAGGGCCCGCTCGAAGCCCTCCGTCTCGAAGCCCCGCGCCGCCTCGTGGGTGTGCGCCGAGTAGGCCCGCTCCACCGGGTCACGCAGCAGCACCAGCAGCCGCACCCCCGGCAGGTCCTTCGCGATCCGCTGCCCCGCGAGGGGGTGGAACATGTAGTACGGGCTCGACTCGCCCGTCACCCCGCGCACCCCGACCTGCGCACGCACCGACTCGGCCCGGCGCACCGTCGGGAAGTGCCCGAGATACCAGTCCATCCCCCGGTCGTAGCCGGTGTCGAAGTAGTGCACGCCCTTGTGGTAGACCGCCGGATGCTGCGACAGGGTCTTGAACAGCGAGGTCGTGCCGCAGCGCTGGGCACCCACGATCAGGAAGTCGGGGGCGAGCCGCGACCCGGCGGTCCACCGGCCGTACGTCCGGCTCACCGACCGCACCGCGCGCCGCGCCTGTGCCTTGACCAGCGTCACTTCGCCACTCCTCCCGCACCCGGCCGTCCGGCCAGGTGTTCCTCCACCGCCGGCAGCAGCCAGGCGTCCACGTGTCCCAGCCGGGCCCCCGCCTCGGCCTGCCGGTCGCGCAGGTAGCGCGCCGCCAACTCGACCAGGTAGAGCACCGCCACCAGGTCGGCCACCCCGGCCGGCTGGCCGAACGGAGCCAGGTCGTCCGGCGCGGCGGCGATCAGCCGCGCCGCCGCCGACCGGGGCTCCACCCCGGCCCGGGTGATCGCCGTCTGCACCCGCCGGTGCAGGGCGTCGAACCCCAGCGGCACGTCGTCGGCGAACCGCTCCCAGTCCCACACCAGCACCCGGCCGTCGGCCAGGGCCGCGCTGTTGCCGCCGTTCCAGTCGCCGTGCCAGGCACCCAGGCCCAGCACCGGGTCGACGCGGCGCACCCCGGCCAGCACCGCGCGCAGCCGGGCCGCCTCCGGCCGGTCCCCGAGCGCCGCCAGCTCGGCTTCGAGCCGCCGGTCGTGGGCGCTGCCCGCGTAGGGGCGGTGGTCCACCCCGGCGCAGCGGCTCACCGTGACCATGGCGGCCCGCTCCGCCTCGGCGGCCGCCCCGGGCGCGGCCCGGGGCAGCCCCACCGGCAGGGCGCTCTGCACCAGCAGCGCGTGAGCGCCCCAGACGCCGTGGTGCAGCGCCTCGGCCACCTGCACACCGGGCAGGTCGAGCGTCGCCAGCCGGGCCAGCGCCGCCGCCTCCGCCTCGACCAGGGCCCGGGTGAGCGGGTCGACGCCGAGCTTCGCGTACCCGATCGGGACACCGGCGGCGTCGAGGAGCTGGACCACCGGCTTGCGGTTGGCCCGCGCCGGCCCGATGTGGATGCTCAGCAGCGCCGGGCGGCCCAGCACGGCGGCCAGGTGCGCGTCGAGCGCTCCGCCGCCCGCGCCGCCTCCCGGCTCGACGACCAGCCGGTCCCGGAACGCCAGCCGGCCGAGCCCGGTGCGGAACGCGGTGGCCAGCACCGCGCGGCGCAGCCGGGCCTTCGCGCTCTGTGCCTCCGTCGAGTGCCGCACCGCGCCGGCCGCCGCCCGGCGGGAGCCGGCCGGCACCAGCAGCCGGGGCCGCGCCGCCGACGGCACCACCGCGAAACCGGCCCGGCCGCCGCGGCGCAGCGCCGGTCGGGCCGGCGCCGGCCACACCAGGCCGGCCAGCTCCGGCAGGTACGCGCCGCGCGCGTCCGCGCCGGGGGGAGGAGTGAGCATCAGTGGAACCGCCGTTCGGGCCGGGCACCCGGCGCGGCCGGCGCGGACGCGGCCTCGACGGCGGCGAGCCGGGCCTCGCGGCGCGCCTCGCGCAGGTGCAGGTCGTTGCGGGCGAGCAGCGCCACGCTGATCAGCCCGTACGCCAGGGTGGTGTTCAGCGAGCCGTAGAGGAACTGGAAGAACAGCATCAGGATCAGCACCAGGCTGCCGGCGATGCCGATCGGGGTGTTGTCGTGCCGGAACCGCCACAGGCACCACAGGAAGAACGCGCTGTAGCAGAACGCGCCCACCCAGCCCTGGCCGGTCAGCAGGTTCCACACCTGCCCGTTGCTGCCCAGCTCCCGGTTGCCGCACTGCTTGCACTCGGCCGACTTGCCGATCGCGATCGACCGGTTGCTGCCGATCAGGGCGCGGTTGCCCCCGTAGCCGAGCACCGGGGAATGGTTGGCCGCCTCGACCGCGCCGCTGGACAGGGTGGCCCGGATGTCGTCGCTGTGGCCGTTGGCCATCCGTTCGTTGAGCAGGTCGCCCAGCGGCGACGCCAGCACCGCCACGCCCATCAGCCCGCTCGCCAGCGCCAGCCCGACCAGCACCACGACCCGGCCGCGCAGCGCCAGCCGCACCGCGACGTACACCGCGCCGACCACCAGACCGATCCACAGCCCCCGGTTGAGCGAGTAGACGATCGGGAAGACGGCGGCGACCACGACCAGGTAGCCGGTGAGCCGGCGCGGCCCCCGGCCGAGGACCACCCAGCCGACGATGAACCAGATCAGCAGGATCGCCATGTTCTCGCCCCAGGTGTTGGTGTATTCGAAGGGGGCGGCCGGGCGGGGCGAACTGGCTTCCCCGGCGAGCACCTCCTGCACCTGGGCGACCTCGACGTGCATCAGCCGGTTGACGAACGGTTCCTTGGCGATGGCGGCGGGCAGGATGTAGTTGAGCGGCGCGACGAACTTGAGCTGCGGGAACAGTGCGCCGACGTACCCGCCGATCACGGTGACCACGGCCATGAAGCCGAACAGCTTGACCAGCCGGCCCCGGGGCAGCTCCCGCTCGCTGAGGTTGAGGACGTAGAGCATCGTCACCGTCAGGGCGGTGTAGTTCATCACCCGGATGCCCCAGCCGATGTACCGGCCGGAGCCGCTCGGGGGGAGCGTGTTGGGCGCGGTGATGCCGAGCATCAGCCCCGAGAGGACCACCCAGGCCAGCAGGATCAGCCAGATCCCGAAGCCCGGCGGCACCTTCACGTTGCCGCGCCGGTAGAGCTGGAACGCCATCGGGATGGCGAGG
Organism: Micromonospora carbonacea; assembly: GCF_014205165.1. Taxonomy (NCBI): domain Bacteria; kingdom Bacillati; phylum Actinomycetota; class Actinomycetes; order Micromonosporales; family Micromonosporaceae; genus Micromonospora; species Micromonospora carbonacea. The sequence continues at coordinate 7,277,759 of NZ_JACHMZ010000001.1, forward strand.
ATGGCGAAGATGAACGACGGCAGGCCCAGCGCCCACCACGCCGGGTAGAGCACGAAGAGCGCGGTCACCGGCCAGGCGACGGGCAGCCGCAGGGACCAGCGCCGGGTCGGCGCCTCCGGCGGGTGCTGCGCGGGGTGCTGCGACGGGCCGGCCGGATGCCGTCCCGCCGACGCCGGCTGCGGTCCCGGTGCCGGCCGGAGCGGGGCGGCCATGGTCATGTCACGCTGACCTTGGCGGTCTTCGGGGCGTAGATCACCCAGGCCGGGCCGGGCTGCGGCCGGACCTGGAAGCCGCCCTCGTCGGTGACGTTGCAGACCAGCTTCTGCCCCGGCTTGCTCCACTGCGCCTTGGCGCTGGACGGGCCCGAGACCACGAGCGCCGCGCCGGAGCCGTAGACGTTCGCCCCCGGCAGCGAGCGGGGGCTGGGCTTGCGCACGGTGAGCGTGCGGTATTCCATCGTGAGCACCACCACCGAGGCGACGCTCACGGTGACCTTGCCGATCCTGCCGCGCCACGACGCGCTGGCCGCGTCGTACGTCCAGGTCTGGGTGGGGTGACCGGGGGCGGCGACGGTCAGCTTGCCGGCCGGGTTGACGCCCTGGCTGGCCAGTGGCGCGCCCGGGGTGGCGTGGTCGAGGACGGGGGTGGGCGCGACGCCGCCCTTCGGGGCCGCCGCCCGCAGCGCGGCGGTCGACGCCTGCCCCGACGGGAACGCCCCCTCGCGCTGCGCCGGGGTGACGCCCTTCAGCTCGGCGACGGCGAACTGGTTGAGGAAGCCGGTCGGCCCGCCCGCGTAGCCGACGAAGGGACGCAGCACGCCGACGGTGCGGATGTCCACGGGCCGGATCTCCGCGACCGGGCCCACCTTCCCGGCGTCCCGGGACTGGTAGACCGCCGTCAGGTGCAGGCTCTCCGACTCGGCGAACTCCTGGTAGACCACGTCGGCCTCGGCCAGCCCGACGGGGCTCGTGCCGGGCGTCACCCGCACCGGCACCACGACCGCCTGGCGGGCCGCCACCTCCTCGGCGACCGGCTTGCCGGACAGCGGCGCGGTCGGCAGGCTCGGGGTCGGGGTGGGCCGGGGGGCCGGCGAGCCCGGGTCGACCACGTTGGTGGCCCCGGGCGGCTGTTCCTCGGCGCAGCCCGCGCCGAACGTGGCGACCAGCGCCACCGCGAGCGTGCTGCCCAGGGCGCGCCGGCGGTTCACTCCCTGTCCTCGACCGGGTCGAGGGCCATCGAGTAGCGGCCCGGGTCGACACCGTCGGAGTCCCGCGACGAGCGGTAGACGGTGGACTTGCCCGGGGGCTTCGGCTGCGTCGTCGGCCGCGACGGCGGAAGCGGGGTCTGCGGGACGGGCGGCGGGGTCTGCGTCGCCGGGGCGGGCGTCGGCCGGACGGACCCCTGCGGCCCGGTCGGCGGAGGGACGTCCCGGCCGCCGGCCGAGGGGCGGGTGTCCCGGTTGCTGGTGGCCGGGCGGGGGAGGATCATCGTGGACTCGATGTTGGGCGGACCGGCCTGCGACGGCACCGCCGGGTTGGACCGGGGACGGGGCGACGGCGGACCGTCGCGCCGCGCCGCCGGTGCCGCGGGCGGGGCCGGGACGCGCTCGGCCAGCCGGGGGGCCAGCACCGCGCCGAGCACCGGGGCGTCGACCTGCTCGAACTGGTGGATCGCGGCGGTGATCTCGCTGCTGCGGGTCTGCCCGCCCTCGATCACCAGGATCACGCCGTCGACGTGCCGGGCCAGCGCCTGCGCCTCCACCGCCGCCGTCGGCTGGGCCGTCTCGATCAGCACGTGGTCGAAGCGGGCGGCCAGCTCGCCGAGGACCTCCAGCATCATGGCGACGGGCAGCTCCACCTCGGTGTCGAGCGCGCCGGGGAAGAGCACCCGGAGCTGGCCGAGGCCGGGGGCCGGGGTCAGCGCGGTCAGCGCCGACACGTCGTGGCGCAGCACGTCGGCGAGGGTGTGCCGGGGCTTGGTCCCGCCCAGCATCATGGGCAGCGGGGAGTCCCGCTTGGTCGTCACCACCGCGACCTGCGCGCCGGTGCGCGCGTACGCCGCGGCGAGGTTGCCGACCACGAAGCCGGCCGCCGGGCCGGGCGAGGTGTCGGTGAGCAGCAGCTGGCGGCCCCGGCCGGGCTGCGGCTCGGGCATGGTCGACAGCAGCACGTTTCGCAGCCGGCCCAGCTCGCGGGAGACCTCGTGGCCCGCCGGCAGGATCGTCAGCCCGGCCTGGCCGGTGGGCAGCTCCAGCAGCATCGGCACGCCGAGCCGGTCGGCGACGTCCCGACCGCGCCGGACGCGGGTGTCGAGCCGGTCCAGCACCAGGGCGACCACGATGCCGAAGAGCAGCCCCGCGCCGAGGCCGCTGGCCAGGTTGAGGGTCGTGTTCGGGGAGCTGGGCTTCCGGGGCAGCGGCGCGTCGGAGATGATCTCGCCGGGGTCGAGGGCGGTGCTCAGTAGCGGGCTCAGCCGGCTGTTGAGGCTGGCGAGCTGATTGGTCAGCACGTTGCGGTCGGCCTCGGCGCGGGCGCGCTCCACCGAGTTCGGCGGCGCGGCGGCGATCTTGCCGGCGACGGCGGCGAGCTGCTTGTTGGTCTCGGTGATCTGCTGCTTGAGCGCGGTGGTCTCGTTCTCCAGGGTCCGGGTGGCCGTGGCCAGCCGCAGGTCCAGGTACGCCTGGGCGAAGGAGTGCGAGCCGGCCTGCGCCGCCTCGGGGCTGGCCGCCTCGAACGCGATCTGGAGCACCTGGCTGTTCGGCGGCACCGTCACCGACAGCGACCGGACCAGGTCCTCGGCGGGGATGTCGGTCTTCAGCAGGGCCTGGGCCCGCTCGGCGACCACCAGGGAGCGGACGACCTGCGCCTCGGTGTCGAGGTTGACCTTGGCGCCGGGGTTGGCGTCCGGGCCGACCTGGCGGACCAGCAGCGACGTGGTCGACACGTAGGTGCGGGTCTGCACCTGGCTGACCAACATGCCGGCGCCCGCGCCGAGCAGCGCGGCCACCACGAGGATCCACCACCGGCGGCGTAGCCACTCGAGGTAGGTCATCAGCGTGGGGCCGTCTGAGTCGCGCAGATCGGCGTGGTGAGACGAGGGCATCGGGGTGTGTCGCTCCCTTTGGACCGGACCGGCCAGTCGTCCGTGACGGGCGGCGTCACGGCGGAAACCTGAGTCTCCCTGATCCGGGCGGTCAGGGGAAGCCGACGAAGCGTCGCTTTCCAGCACCGGCGTCGCAGGGGAGGATAGGCGGGTGCGGTTTTGCTACCACATCCAGAGCCACCGGTCGCCCGAGCAGCTGAACCGGCTGGTGCACGCGGTGAAGAAGTACAGTCCCGACAGCATTGTGCACGTCAGCCACGACGTGAACGGTGCCCCGCCGGACCTCGCCGAGCTGCGTTCGATGACCGACGTCGTCGTGCAGATGCACGAGGGTGGATACGGTGACTTCAGTCATGTCGACCGCTACATGGCCGCGGTCGACTGGCTGAACGACGAGGGGGTGCAGGTCGACTGGCTGGTGAACATCACCGGTCAGGACTACCCGCTGCGGCCCCTCGGCGAGTGCGAGGCGGAGCTGGTCGACTCGGGCGCCGACGGGTTCATGGAGTACTGGGACGCCAACGGGCCGGAGAGCCACTGGCCGCGCAGCCGCGTCCGCTCCCGCTACCACTTCCAGCACCGCCGGCTGCTGCCGCTCAGTCCCCGGGGCAAGAAGCTGCTCCGCCCGCTCCAGGCGGTCAACCGGGTGCAGCCGCTGGTGCGGGTGCACGTGTCCTACGGGCTGGCCGTCGGCCGCCGGGCCCGCACCCCGTTCGGCCCCGACCTGCGGCTGCACGGCGGGTCCGCGTTCTCCTCGCTGAGCTGGCCCGTGGTGGCCTACCTGCGGGACTACTTCGACCGGCGACCGGACGTGGTGGACTATTTCCGACACTGTCTCTCCCCGGTCGAGGCGGTCTTCCAGACGATCGTGTGCAGCGCCGACCGGTTCGACCTGGTGCCGGACTGCAAGCGCTACTTCGACTTCCGCGACAGCACCTTCAACCACCCCAAGTCGCTCACCGCCGAGGACCTCCCCCTCGCGCTGGCCAGCGGGGCGCACTTCGCCCGCAAGTTCGACTACGAGCGGGCCCCCGAGCTGCTCGACACCCTCGACGCCCAGCTGGCGAGGTCGTAAGGAAGGGCACCCTGTTAACGCTTTCAGTATAGGAAGGGCCCCCTCCTAACACCGTCAGCCGACGCGCGGGGCCGGCCGAGCCGGGCCGGCAGCCCGCGTAGCCCTCAGCGGTAGCCGTAGCGGCGGCGCAGCGGCCAGGTCATCGCCCCGACCAGGCGGCGGGGCCCCGGGGCGTACTCGCGACGCCACTTCTCGTCCAGCGCCAGCGTGATCGGGCCGCTGCGCATCCGGATCCGGCCGCCGGCCACCGCGTGCGAGCCGGCCTGCTCGAACTCGTTGTCGCGGAGGAACTCCAGCGGGTCGACGACACCTGTCACGTCGGCGGTCAGCGCCGCGATCCGGCCCAGCTCCCCGCGTGGGTCGCGGACCAGGTCCTCGTACCGGACGGTGACCCGCGGCACGCCCCGGCGGCCCAGCGCGGCGACCATCGCGTTGACGGTGACCCAGCGCCGGGCGGTCAGCCGGGCCGACCGCTGGTTCATCCGGCCCTTGGCCGAGGTGCCCTCGGGCAGCTCGACCACCTGGCTCCACGAGTACGCCACCCCGCGCGGGTCCCGCAGCACGTGCACCAGCCGCAGGTCGATCTGCGGGGCGCGGGCCAGGATGTACGCCAGCGAGGGGCGCTTGGTCGAGTCGACCACCACCCGGGCCCCGGACACCTCGGCCACCGCCCGGTAGAGCGGGGTCAGCAGCTCGACGTAGCGGTCCAGGTCCCGCCGGAAGGCCGTGGACATCCCCGGGTTCACGATCAGCGGAATCTTGGAAGTGGCGTCGACCCGGCTCTGTAGCGCCCGCACGTCGGCCACGTCGATCTGCGACCACCCGCCGTACGCCCGGCGGCCCACCTCGCCCCAGAACGGGCACGCGTCGAAGTGCTCGCCGCAGGCGCACCGGAAGTTGCGCTCGACGCCGGACTGCCAGAGGTAGAACAGCTCGCCGACGTCGCAGTGCCCGACGAACTGGCCGAGCATCAGATCGAGCAGCGTGGAGCCGCTGCGCGGCATGCCGCAGACGTAGAGGACGGTGACCGGGTCGGGGGCCACCCCGTCGCCGGCACCCTGCGCTGCCTCGGCCGTCTCGTCGGTCATCCGCGATCCCCTCGCCCCCCGGTGCTGTCAGCGGCAGTCTAGGTGCGCAACGGGGGAGCCCGGCATTGGCGGAAGGTCCTGCTGGCAACCATCCGACAGGCCGGATGATGGTGAACGCCACTTATGTTTCAGTTCCGGAGGCCGCTACATTGTGGCGGCGTCGCGCCGTCCGGTCGACCGCCCCCGGTGGGCGCGTCCCGGGGCGCGGTGGGCCCTCGGGAGGCGGGTGGACGTGGAGTCTGGTGAAGTCATGCTCGTCGGTTCCAGCGGCGGGCACCTCGCCCAACTGGTGGCGCTCGCACCGTGGTACCGCGACCGGGCCCGCTCCTGGGTGACCTTCGACACTCCGGACGCCCGTTCGCTGCTCGACGGCGAGGACGTCGTCTGGGCGCACCACCCGACCACCCGCAACCTGAAGAACCTGGCCCGCAACCTGTGGCTGGCCGTGCGGGTGTTCCGGGGGCGGGACGTCGCCGCGGTGGTCACCACCGGCGCCGGCGTCGCCCTGCCGTTCGTGATCGTGGCCCGGCTGCGCGGCATCCCCACGGTCTACATCGAGGTGTACGACCGGATCGACACCCCGACCCTGTCGGCCCGGCTGTGCCGGCCGTTCCTCTCGGCGATGCTCGTGCAGTGGGAGGAGCAGCGCCGGCTCTACCCGAAGGCGACCGTGGTGGGAAACCTGCTGTGAGCCTGCCGATCCCGCGCCAGCGCGGCAACTCCCCGGCCCCCCGCACGATCCTCGCCATGGTCGGCACGGACGTGCACCGCTTCGACCGGCTGGTCGACTGGCTGGAACGCTGGCACGCCGGCCGCGACGCCGCCGCGCCGGAGGTCCGCCTCGTCGTGCAGCACGGCCGCAGCCGCGCGCCCCGGCTGCCGGGCGGGGCGCCGTTCCTGGCCCACGACGAGCTCCAGCGGGCGATGACCGAGGCGGACCTGGTGGTCTGCCACGGCGGCCCCGCCACCATCACCGAGGCCCGCCGGCACGGGCACCTGCCGATCGTGGTGCCCCGGGACCCGACCCGCGACGAGCACGTCGACAACCACCAGCAGCTCTTCGCCCGCCGGCTCGGCGCGGCGGGCATGGTCAGGCTCGTCGAGGCCGAGGCCGACCTGGTCGAGGCGCTCGACAAGGGCGTGGCGGACCCGTTGACGTACGCCCTCGCGGCCGACCCGGACCGGCCCGACCCCCGGGTCGCCGCCGCCACCGAGGTCGGCCGGATCGTCGAGGACCTGGTCCGCGCCAGCCGGACGCCGGGGCGGCGCAGGTGGTGGCGGTGACCGCCCGCGTGCTCTTCGTCGGCGGGCTGGGGCGCAGCGGCTCCACCCTGCTGGAGCTGATCCTCGCCCAGCACCCCGACGTCTGCGCCGTCGGCGAGGTGGTGCACCTGTGGGAGCGGGCGCTCGGCGGCGACGAGCGGTGCGGCTGCGGCGAGCGGTTCACCGCCTGCGACTTCTGGCAGCGCGTCGGCGAGCACGCGTTCGGCGGCTGGTCCGCCGTCGACCGCGCCGAGGTGCTGGCGCTCAAGGACGCCGTGGACCGCACCCGGCACATCCCCCGGCTGGCCCGCGCCGAGCTGCCCGCCGCGCAGCTCGACGAGGTGCGCCGGTACGCCGACCTCTACACCCGCATCTACGCCGCCGCGATGGCGGTGACCGGCGCGCTGCTGGTGGTGGACTCCAGCAAGCACGCGTCCACGGCGTTCGCGCTGCGCTGGGCCGACGACCTCGACCTGCGGGTGCTGCACCTGGTGCGGGACAGCCGGGCGGTGGCCTACTCGTGGGCGAAGCAGGTGCGCCGGCCCGAGGTGGTGGACGCCGAGGCGTACATGCCGACCTTCTCGCCGTTCACGGTGAGCAAGCTGTGGACGGCGCAGAACGCGGCGTTCCACCTGCTGGCCACCCGCGCGCCGGTGGTCCGGCTGCGCTACGAGGACTTCACCGCCGACCCGCGCGGCACGGTCGCCCGGCTGCGCCGCTTCGCCGGCCTGCCCGACGACCCCGAGGCGCTGCGGGTGCTCGACCCGTCGCCCGTGCCCCTGCGCCGGGCGCACAGCATCGCCGGGAACCCGCTGCGGTTCAACGCCGGCCCGCTGCGGGTCCGGCAGGACGACGCCTGGCGCACGGCCCTGCCGTCGCGCAGCCGGGTGGTGGTGAGCGCCGCGACGCTGCCCCTGCGTCTGCGGTACGGATACGTCGGCCTCGGCCGCCCGGGTTCCACGGAGGCACCATGACCGAGTCGGTGAACGACGCAGACGCGACGGCCGAGCCGGGCGCGCCGTACCCGTCGGTGACCGCCGTGGTCCCCACCCGGGACCGCCCCGAGCTGCTGCGCAAGGCCCTCGATGCGATCCTCGGCCAGGACTACCCGGGTCGGGTCGACGCGGTGGTCGTCTACGACCAGTCCGAGCCGGACCGGTCGCTGGCCGACGACCCCCGGATCACCGTGCTGGTCAACCAGCGCACCCCCGGCCTGGCCGGCAACCGCAACACCGGCATCCTGGCCGCCACCGGCGACCTGGTGGCGTTCTGCGACGACGACGACGAGTGGCTGCCCGGCAAGCTCGCCGCCCAGGTGGCGGCGCTCACCGCCGCCGGCGACGGCGCGTTCGTGAGCTGCGGCATCCGCGTCGACTACGACGGCCGCCAGGTCGACCGGGTGCTGCCCGTCGACCGGGTGCCGCTGGCCGCCCTGCTGCGCGACCGGCACACCGAGCTGCACCCGTCGACGTTCCTGATCCGCCGGGACGCGCTGCTCGACGGCATCGGGCTCGTCGACGAGGAGATCCCGGGCAGCTACGCGGAGGACTACGAGTTCCTGCTCCGGGCCGCCCGGCACGCCCCGCTGGTCAACCTGGCGCAGCCGTACGTGACGGTGCGCTGGCACAAGCAGTCCTACTTCGCCCAGCGCTGGGAGACCATCTCCGTGGCGTTGCAGTGGCTGCTCGGCCGCTATCCGGAGTTCGCCACCGTGCCGGCCGGCGAGGCCCGGGTCAGTGGGCAGATCGCGTTCGCCCAGGCGGCGCTGGGCAACCGGGGCGAGGCCGTGCGCTGGGCCCGGCGCACGCTGTCGCGCAACCCCCGGGAGCCGCGCGCCTACCTGGCCCTGGCCGTGGCCAGCCGGGCCGTGGACCCCGACCGCGTCCTGCGTACGCTGCACAAGCGCGGCCGGGGCATCTGAGCCTCGTCAGGAGGCGGCGCACCAGGCCCGCCACGCCTCCCGGCTCGGCGCGTCGAGGAGCCGGAAGTCGCCGCCGGACACCTCGTAGTCGTAGTAGGCCACCCACAGCGGGCGCTGCCCGTCGAGATAGCGGCTCATCGACCGGATCCACGCGGCCCGGCCGGTGCCGCTGCTGTCGCCGGCGATGCGGACGCTGCCGGTCTCGGCGAGCCCCCACGGCTTGCCCAGCGCCTTCGACTTGTTGATCATCGGGGTGAAGACCTGCGCCGGGTCGGTGTACCGGTCGTACTTCCCGCCGCTGTTGTAGCAGTCCCAGCCGAGCACGTCGATCGCCTCGCCGCCCGGCCAGTAGTCGTCGAAGCTGCGCCGGGAGTTCGGGTTGAGCGTCCAGCACATCAGGATGAGCGTGGACCGCAGCCGGGCGTTGCCGGCCCGGTCGGCGAGGCCGGCGAGGCGCTTCCACGCGGACCGGTACTGGGCGGCCGTGTACGAGCCGCGCTCGATGTCGTCCTCCGGCTCGTGGAAGTAGGACCAGTAGACGTCGAGGTCCCGGGGCACGGAGCGGAACCAGGAGGCCAGCCGCGAGTCGTGCTTGCCGGCGGCCACCTCACCGGGCGGGGCCTTGAACGAGACGACCACCGTCCGGTCGGCGACGTCGGCGCGGCTGCCCGACCAGGACGGCGGCAGCCCCGGGTAGAAGACCCGGACCATGCGCAGCGGGCCGTAGCTGCGGTCGGACCGGGCGAGCCCGGCGGCGAAGCTCTCCCCGTTCTGGAGGTAGATGCTCGCCCCCGGCAGCGTGTTCCGGCCGCCCGGGAAGCCGCCCGAGGTGGCCCCGCCGCTGACGCTCGGGCTCGGCGAGCCCGATCTGGGGCCCGCGCCGAAGCCCTCGTTGCCGCCCGGCGTGGGGCGGCTGCCGGGGGCGGCCGGGCCGAGACCGGCCTTGCCGCCGGTGGCGTCGGTGCCCGGCGGGGCCTGCCGGCCGGGCAGGTCCCCGTTGGTGGCGAGGGCGACCGTGGTGCCCAGCGCGAGCGCCCCGGCGGTCAGCGGCAGCAGCCACCAGCGGCCGAGCAGCAGCCGTCGCCGGGGACGGGGCGGGTCGGGCTCGGGCGGGGCGGGCGCGAGAGCGGGCGCGGCGGTGGGGCCGGGACTCATGACCCTCCTCGGATCGGCGGTGCCGGAAGCGGGCGTCGTCAACGGTAGCGGTCGATGGCCGCGAGCAGGGACCCCGCGTGCTCCGGCCGGCACACCAGCAGGTCCGGAAGGCGCGGGTCGTCCCGGTTGTAGCGCAGTGGCGAGCCGTCGATCCGGGACGCGTGCATGCCCGCGCCGAGGGCCACGGCGACCGGGGCCGCCGAGTCCCACTCGTACTGGCCGCCGGCGTGCACGTACGCGTCGACCTCGCCGGTGACCACCGCGCAGACCTTCACCCCGGCGGAGCCCATCGGCACCGCGCGGGCGCCGATGCCCTCGACGAGCTCGCTGACGAACGCGGGCGGACGGCTGCGGCTCACCGCGATCCGCAGTGGCCCGTCGACGGCCGGCGCGGCCGGGACCCGGTTGCCGAGCACCAGCGGGGTGCCGTCGGGGCCGGTCCGGGCCGGCATGCCGACCGCTCCCGCGACCAGCGCGCCGTCCGGTCCGGCCGACCGCTGCCACAGCGCCACGTGCACCGCCCAGTCGTCGCGGCCGGACTCGGAGAACTCGCGGGTGCCGTCCAGCGGGTCGATGATCCACACCCGGTCGGCGGTGAGCCGGGTCGGCCGGTCCCCGGCGGACGGGTCGTCGACCCAGGCGCGCCGGCTGTCGGCCTGCTCCTCGGAGAGCACCGCGTCGGCCGGACGCCACCGGGCCAGGGCCGTCGACATCAGGTCGTGGGAGACCTTGTCGCCGGCGTCCTTGAGCGCCTTCGGGTCGGCGAAGCCCTGCTCGGCGCGGAGCGCGGTCAGCGCCACCCCGGCCTCGCCGGCCAGCCACTCGGCGAACGCCTGGTCGTCGAGCCGACCCGTACCGTCCTCGGTCACGTGAACCTCACCACTCCTCCGGTGCCGCTGCCGGACCGTCCTGCGCCGCCCGGCGGACGCCATCCTTCGGCGGTCGCCCGGGCGCGGCCAGAGACCGGTCCGATAATCGACAACGAGTGTCGCGCACGTTCGGTGTCTCCCGCTTCGGCCGTTCGCCGCCCGTGTCCTGCCCGCATGTTGAACTTGGCGTGTATGCCGGTCGGAGCGCCCGGGCCAGGCCCTAGGCTCGTCCGCATGACCGCCGAGCAGCTGATCTCCTTCGCCCGTGGCGCTCCCTCGCTGGACATCGTCGATGTCGAGGGGCTCAAGGCCGCCGCCGTCCGCGCCTTCGACGCCGACCCCGCCGGGGTCACGGCGTACGGCACCTCCGTCGGTTACCCGCCCCTGCGGAAGTGGATCGCCGAGAAGCACGGCGTCGAGGCGGACCAGGTGCTCGTCACCAACGGCTCGCTCCAGGCCGACGCGTTCCTCTTCGACCACCTGGTCCGGGCCGGCGACGCGGTCGTGGTGGAACGCCCCACCTACGACCGGACGCTGCTGAACCTCCAGCGGATGGGCGGCGAGGTCCACGGCGTGACCGTCCAGCCCGACGGCCTGGACACCGCCGAGCTGCGCAAGCTGCTGGAGTCCGGGGTACGCCCCAAGCTCGCCCACGTCATCCCGAACTACCAGAACCCGGCGGGCGTCACGCTGTCGCTGGACAAGCGGCGGGAGTTGCTCGACCTGGCCGCCGAGTACGGCTTCACCCTCTTCGAGGACGACCCGTACGCCGACATCCGGTTCCGGGGCGAGCCGCTGCCCTCGATGCTGTCGATGGACACCCGGGGCGTGGTGGTGCACGCCTCCAGCTTCACCAAGACGGTCTGCCCCGGCGTACGGGTCGGCTACCTGGTCGGGCCGGCGGACCTGATCGGCGACATCGCGAAGAAGGCCACCAGCCTCTACATCTCGCCGGGCATGGTCTCCGAGGCGATCGTGCACCAGTTCTGCGTCTCCGGCGACATCACCCGCTCGATCGAGAAGGTCAGCGCGGCCCTCGGCGAGCGGGCCCGGGTGCTCGCCGAGTCGCTGCGCCGGCACATCCCCGAGGCGCGCTTCGTCGAGCCGGACGGCGGCTACTTCCTCTGGGTCGAACTGCCCGAGGACGTGCTGGTCGACCGCCTCGCCCCGGCGGCGGCCGAGCGCGGCGTGGCGGTCGTCAAGGGCAGTGACTTCGTGGTCGACGGCGGGCAGCACGCGCTCCGGCTGGCCTTCTCGGCCGTCACCGCCGACCGGATCGACGAGGGCGTCCGCCGACTCGCGGAGGCGATGGCAGCCGTTCGGGGCTGACTTTCCTGTCAGTTTGGTCACAACACGGTGGTGCGGGCCGGGTGGGGTCTCCCCTCCGCCCGGTCCACGGCCCACAATGCTGCGAGCGCCGTTCACACCGGCCGGCCCGCCTGCCCCGACGTGGGCCGGGCGGCCCCGGCCGGCGGCGCGCGAGGCATCACCCCCGCCCCCAAGGGCGTCGGGTGGGCCGGGCCGCCCCTCACCCCCCTGATGCGACCCGGCCCACCCGGCGCCGCCCCGCCCCGGCGGGTGGCGGCGGCCGGCCCGTTCTCCGGCGGCAGCGTCGGCGGGCCGGCCTGCGGCGGGCGGTGCCGGCCGGCCCGGCTCCGACGGGCGTACCCTGCAACCCGCGGCGGCGTCGGCGGTCGCGGCAGCGCGGGGAGGGGGTCGCCATGTCGGACCGGACGGAGCGGAACGAGGCCACGTCGCCCACGGGTGCGCGGGCGATCAAACCCCGGGCCTGGGCCCCGGTGCGGGCGATGACCCGGATCCTCAACGCCGACGGCAGCCAGCGCGCGCCCGTGCCGCCCGGCGTCGGCTCCGGCCGCAGCGCGGTCATGGACTCCGCCCTCTACGTCGACGGCCGGCGGCAGCCCGGCGACCGGCACTACGCGGAGGCGCTGGCCGCCGCCCGCCGGGAGCGCGGCTTCGTCTGGATCGGCCTGCACGAGCCGGAGCTGGCCGAGATGACGGCGATCGCCGCCACGTTCGGCCTGCACGAGCTGGCCGTCGAGGACGCCGTCAAGGCCCAGCAGCGGCCCAAGCTGGAACGCTTCGGCGAGGTGAGCTTCCTGGTGCTGCGCACCGCCCGGTACTGCGAGCACGACGAGCTGACCGAGAACTCGGAGGTCGTCGAGACCGGTCAGGTGATGCTCTTCATCGGCCCGAACTTCGTGATCAGCGTCCGGCACGGCGACGCCTGCCGGCTCGCCCCGGTCCGCGCCGACCTGGAGGCCAAGCACGACCTGCTGGCGCACGGCCCCTGGGCCGTCGCGTACGCGGTCACCGACCGGGTGGTCGACCTCTACCTGGAGGTGGCCGACCAGCTGGAGGACGACCTGGACGTCCTGGAGGCCGACGTGTTCGACCGGCAGAGCAGCGGCCGGATCCAGCGGATCTACCAGATGAAGCGGGAGCTGGTCGAGTTCAAGCGGGCCGTCGTCCCGTTGCAGCGTCCGCTGATGACCCTCACCGCGCAGGTCAGCCGGGAGATCCCGCAGGAGGTGCGGCGCTACTTCCGGGACGTGCAGGACCACCTCAGCCGCACGGTCGAGCAGGTCAACTCCTACGACGACCTGCTCAACTCGATCCTCCAGGCGCGGCTGGCCCAGGTCACGGTCGACCAGAACAACGACATGCGCAAGATCGCGGCGTGGGCCGCCATCGCGGCGGTCTGGACCGCGATCGCCGGCATCTACGGCATGAACTTCGAGAACATGCCGGAGCTCAAGATGACGTACGGCTATCCGGTCGTGCTCGCCCTGATGCTGGCCATCTCGCTCGCGCTCTACCGCTGGTTCCGCCGCAACGGCTGGCTCTGACGGCTCCGCCGTCGCGGCTGGCTCTGACGGCGCTGCCGTCGCGGCTGGCTCTGACGGCGCTGCCGTCGCGGCTGGCTTGACGGCTCCGCCGTAGCTGGCCGGTCGTGCCGGCAGCGCCTGCGGCGCGGGACGACGGGGGTCGTCGCCGCGCCGCGGGCGGTGGCACGTGGGTCAGCGGCGGCCGCCGGAGCCGGCCGCCTTCTCCTTGTCGAGACCCTTGTCGAGGGCCTTGTCGAGGTTGTCGGCCGGGCGGCCGGAGACGTCCCGGGCGCCCTCGGCGACCGAGGGGACCCGGTCGGTCGGGTGGATCACCGGCTGGGCGCCGGGCCGGGGGGCCGAGGCACCGGCCGAGGGGGTCTCCACGACCAGGGTGTCCACCTCGTCGCGGGCCGGCTCCAGGGTGCGGGTCGGGTCGTACTCGGACCATTCCTGCTGCTCGCGACGGCGACGCAGCGCCATGGCGCCGGCCAGGCCGGCGACCGTGCCGGCGGCCAGCAGGCCGACCATCGTGCCCCGCGAGCGCTTCTGCTTCCGCTTCGCCTTCATGCTCTTCGCCTTGACCTTCCTGCTCACCGCGGCCTGCCGCGCGGCGGCGGCCTTCTTCCCCGCGACGGCCTTCCCGGCCGCCTCGGCCTGTGCGTTACGGACGGCCAGGGCGAGCGGCGCGAGGGCCGCGGCCGTCGACGCGAGACCGCTGGACGCCCGGTCCCGCACCACGAGGGCGGTCGGCGCGACGGCTCCCCGGGCCGCCTGGACCCGCGGGCCGACCGTGGCACCGGCACCCTTGGCGGCGTACGTCGCGGCCTGTCGCAGGTGGCCGATGCCCTGGTTCAGCTCGGCCCTCGCCAGCTGCCCCTGGGTCTTGCGCCGCACGATTCCAAACACGGTCCCACCTCCTGGGAGTTGTTCCTTCGTCATCCTCCACCTTCGGATGCCTCCGCACTGCCAGAACGGGCACATGGGAGGATCCGCATGGAACTGACCAACGACTGAGGAGTACCCGTGGCCGAGGCTGTCTACGCCACCTTGCACACCAACGCCGGTCCGATCCGGCTGGAGCTGTTTCCCAACCACGCGCCGAAGACGGTCCGCAACTTCGTCGACCTGGCCGAGGGCAACAAGGAGTACACCGACCCACGGACGGGTCAGCCGGGCAACGGGCCGTACTACGACGGCACGATCTCGCACCGGGTGATCAGCGGCTTCATGATCCAGATGGGTGACCCGACCGGCACCGGTCGCGGCGGCCCGGGCTACAAGTTCGGTGACGAGTTCCACCCCGAGCTGCGCTTCGACCGGCCGTACCTGCTGGCCATGGCGAACGCCGGGCCGGGCACCAACGGCTCGCAGTTCTTCATCACCGTCGGCCCGACCCCGCACCTGAACAACCGGCACACCATCTTCGGTCAGGTGGCCGACGAGGCGTCGGCGAAGGTCGTCGACTCGATCGCCAACACCCCCACGGGCCCGAGCGACCGCCCGCTCCAGGACGTCGTCATCGAGCGCGTCGAGATCGAGCGCACCCCGGCCTGACCGGCCGCGCGAGGTACCTTTGCTCGCATGACCGAGCGCCCCGCCGCACCGGGAGGCAGCAGCCGTGAGTGAGTCCCCGCCGACCACCCCGGTCTGCTACCGGCACCCCGGCCGGGAGACGTACGTCCGCTGCACCCGCTGCGACCGGCCGATCTGCCCCGACTGCATGCGGGACGCCTCGGTCGGGCACCAGTGCCCGGAGTGCGTGGACGAGGGACGCCGCAGTGTGCGGCCGGCGCGCACCGCCTTCGGTGGCGGTGCCGTCGGCCGCCTCGGCTACGTCACCAAGGCGCTCATCGCGCTCAACGTGCTGCTCATGCTCCTGTCCATCGCCTCCGACCGGGGCGGGGACGCGCTGGCCGGCGGCTCCGGCTTCGGCGGCCTGATGGGCGGCAGCACCCCGCTCACCGACTGGGGTTCGGTGCTCGGCCAGGCCCTCTTCCCCGACGGCAGCGTGCACGGCATCGCCCAGGGCGAGTGGTACCGCCTGGTCACCGCGATGTTCCTGCACTACGGCATCGTGCACCTGCTGCTGAACATGTGGGCGCTGTGGGTGCTCGGGCGGTCCCTGGAGGCCAACCTCGGCCCGCTGCGCTTCCTCGCCCTCTATCTGGTCGCCGGCCTCGGCGGGAACGTGGCGGCCTACCTGTTCAGCGCCGAGAACGCCACCACGGCCGGCGCGTCGACGGCGATCTTCGGCCTCTTCGCCGCGCTGATCGTGATCGAACGCCGGATGGGGCGGGACATCTCCTCGGTGCTGCCGGTCCTGGTGATCAACCTGGTCTTCACCCTGACCGTGCCGGGCATCTCCATCCCGGGCCACCTCGGCGGCCTGGTGACCGGCGGGGCCATGGCGCTGGTGCTGGCGTACGCGCCCCGGTCCCGGCGGACGCTGTTCCAGGTCGCCGGCGCGGCCGTCCTGCTGGTGGCGCTGCTCGCCCTGGCGGTCGTGCGCACCCTGACGCTGACCGGCTAGCCCGCACCGAGCTGGCCCGCACCGGGCGACCGGGCGTGGGCGGCGCGCAGGGCGTCGGCCACCTCGCCGGGCGGGGCGTCCAGGTCGTAGCGGCCGAACAGGTGCAGCGACTCGCCCGCGTCGATCTCCAGAACCTCGGCGGACAGGCCCAGCCGGGGCCGCCGGTCCACGGTGATCGTCTCGACGGCGGCCCAGTCGAGGTGCCGCCGGCCCGCGAAGCCCCGGACCACGGTGATCCCCGCCGGGTCGACCGCGAGCCGCACCGGGGCCAGCAGGTCCCGCAGCGCCCAGCCGGCCAGCCCGGCGGCCACCACCCCGGCGAGCACGAGCCGCACCCGGTCGCCGTCGGCGAACACCAGCCCGAGCCCGACCAGCGCCGCCGCGCCGACCAGCTTCAGCGCCGGCAGCGCGGGCGGCACCCGCCACTGCCGGGCCGACGGTGCTGCGGGGGTCGGTGCCGGCTCCATCCCACCAGGATGCCAGCCGGGCCCACCGTGACAGGGTTCCGCCTGCGACCGGGGCCCGCCCGCGACCGGCCCGGCCGTCGCGGGGGGACGACCGGGCGGCGGAGGACGTACTATCGGGGCAGCCAGGTTACCGGGGAGTAAACATGAGTGACGCGGTCATCGTCGGTGCGGTGCGCACCCCGGTCGGGCGGCGCGCGGGCAGCCTCGCCGCCGTGCACCCGGTCGACCTCTCGGCGCACGTGCTGCGCGCCCTCGCCGAGCGCACCGGGATCGACCCCGGGCAGGTCGACGACGTGATCTGGGGCTGCGTGTCCCAGGTCGGCGAGCAGTCGTGGAACGTCGCCCGCAACGCCGTCCTCGCCGCCGGCTGGCCCGAGTCGGTGCCCGGCACCACCCTGGACCGGCAGTGCGGCTCCAGCCAGCAGGCCCTGCACTTCGCCGCCGCCACCGTCCTGTCCGGGCAGGCCGACCTGGTCGTCGCGGGCGGCGTCGAGTCGATGACCCGGGTGCCGATGGGCTCCAGCGTCGGCGGCGGCATGCCGTTCAGCGCCCAGGTCCGCGACCGCTACCGGGGCGTCGAGGGCTTCGCCGACGACGAGCCGCTGCCGTTCAACCAGGGCGTCGGCGCGGAGCTGATGGCCGCCCGCTGGCACTTCTCCCGGGCCCAGCTCGACGAGTTCGCCCTCGCCAGCCACGTCAAGGCCGCCGCCGCCCAGGACGCCGGGGCGTTCGACCCGGAGCTGGCCCCGGTGGCGCTGGCCGACGGCGGCAAGTTCGCCGCCGACGAGGGCATCCGGCAGGACACCTCGCTGGCGAAGCTGGGCGGGCTGAAGACCCCCTTCCGTGCCGACGGCGTCGTCACCGCCGGGTCCGCGTCCCAGATCTCCGACGGCGCCGCCGCGCTCGCCGTCACCACCTCCGAGTGGGCCAGCCGGCACGGCCTGCGCCCGCTGGCCCGGGTGCACACCGCCGTGGTCGCCGCCGACGACCCGGTCGCCATGCTCACCGCGCCGATCCCGGCCACCGCGAAGGCCCTGCGCCGCGCGGGGCTGGGCATCGAGGAGATCGGGGTGTACGAGGTGAACGAGGCGTTCGCCCCGGTGCCGCTGGCCTGGCTCGCCGAGACGGAGGCGGACCCGGAGCGGCTGAACCCGCGCGGCGGCGCGATCGCCCTGGGGCACCCGCTCGGCGCGTCCGGGGCCCGGATCATGACCACGATGCTCCAGCACATGCGCGACAACGGCATCCGCTACGGCCTCCAGACCATGTGCGAGGGCGGCGGCATGGCCAACGCCACCATCGTCGAGCTGCTCTGAGCCGGCGGGCGGGGAAAACCCCTCGCCGGCGGGCACGCCGCTGCCTACCCTGCCCACCGTGACCAACGCACCGTCCGCCGACGCACGGACCCCGTCCGCCGACGCACCGCCGCCGCCCACCGACTGGGCCGACCCGCGCTGGCAGGCCCGCGCCCACGGCTGGGTCGCCGGGCAGCTCGACCGGTCCGGCCGCCGGATCACCGGGCCGGTGGAACCCCGGGTCCGGCCCTGGTCGCTGGTGTGGCGGGTGCCCACCGACGCCGGCCCGTACTGGTTCAAGGCCAACAACGCCGGCACCCGCTTCGAGGCCGGGCTGCTCGGCGCGCTGGCCCGGATCGCCCCCGGCCAGGTGCCCGACCCGGTGGCGGTCGACGCCGACCGGGGCTGGTCGCTGCTGCCCGACGGCGGCGAGACCCTGCGCGACGCGCTCGCCCGGCGCCGCGACCCGGCCGTCTGGGAACGCGTCCTGCCCCGGTACGCGGCGCTCCAGCGCGCCGCCGCGCCCCGGGCCGGCGAGCTGCTGGCCCTCGGGGTGCCGGACCACCGCCCCGGGGCGCTGCCCGCCCTCCTCGCCGGGCTGCTCGACGACTCCGACGCCCTGCTCGTCGGCGCGGCGGGCGGCCTCACCACCGAGACGTCGGCGCGGCTGCGGGCGTTCCTGCCCGAGTACGCCGAGCGCTGCCGCCGGCTCGCCGCGTTCGGGGTGCCCGACAGCGTGCAGCACGACGACCTGCACGACGGCAACGTCTTCGCCGCCGACCACCGCTTCTTCGACTGGGGGGACGCCTCCGTCGCCCACCCGTTCGGGACGCTGCTGGTGACGCTGAACTCGGTGGCGCACTCCTTCGAGCTGCCCGACGGCGACCCGGTGCTGGTGCGGCTGCGCGACGCGTACCTCGAACCGTGGACCGACCGGCACGACCGGGCCGACCTGCGGGAGGCGGCCGGCCTCGCGGTCACGGTGACCAAGGTCAGCCGGGCGCTGTCCTGGCGGCGCGCGCTGAGCACGCCGGACCCGACCCGCGCCGAGTACGCCGAGGCGGTCCCCGGCTGGCTCGCCGAGCTGTTCGAACCCGACCGCCTCTGACCCCGCCGCCGATGGATTGTAAGAAGGGGACCCTTCTCTACCGTATGCGTTAACAAGGGGCCCCTCCTTGCGCGTGGAAGTTCCGTAGATTGGCGGTTGCCCATATCAGGCGCGGGGCGGGCTCGTTGGGCACGTCATGGACGTCTTCTCCCGCACGTTCCTTCCGGCCGCCGCCGAGACCGGGCTGGCCGTGCAGGCCGTCAGCCGGCACGTGCCGGTCTTCCGCCGCTGCGTCGGCGCCGGCGACGCCAGCGTCCTGGTCGCCCGGTGCGGCCGACCCGACCGGGCGGCCGGCGAATACCTGCTGCTGCTCACCCACCGCCGGCTCGTGGTCACCCGGCAGACCCGGGTGCTGCACCGGCTCCGCCTGCATCTCAACGCCGAGCTGGGCGAGCTGAGCGACGTCACCTGGAGCGCCGACCCGCGTCAGCCGGCGGTCGAGCTGGCCGCCACGGCCATCGACGGCGTGCGGGAACGGTTCGTCATCCGCGTCCAGCACCCGAGGCAGGTGTGGCAGCTCGACGCGCTGCTGCACCACGCGTTCAGCACCCGGCTACGCAGCTCGCGGGAGCGGGTGGTGGCCGCCATCGGCGACGCGCCGACCGCCGCCCGGGGCGCCGCGTTCCGGCCCGTCGTGGTGCACTGATCGGTTCCTTACCTGATCCGAACATGTCCTGACGCGCCCCGTCGGGCGGTGGTCGGCAATCATGGTCCGGTGACCGTCGACGCACCGCAGCGCGGGCTGGTCCTCGTCGTCGAGGACGAGCCGGCGATCGCCGAGCTGGTCCGGCTCTACCTGACGCGGGACGGCTTCGGCGTACACCTGGAACGCGACGGCGCGGCGGGGCTCTCCGCCGCCCGCCGGCTGCGCCCGGTCGCCTGTGTCCTGGACATCGCCCTGCCCGGGCTCGCCGGCACCGAGATCTGCCGGCGGCTGCGCGAGGCCGGCGACTGGACGCCGGTGCTCTTCCTCACCGCGCGCGACGACGAGGTGGACCGGATCATCGGCCTGGAGCTGGGCGCGGACGACTACGTGACGAAGCCGTTCAGCCCGCGCGAGCTGGTGGCCCGGGTGCGGGCGGTGCTGCGCCGCACGGCGGGCGTGCCGGAGGGCGTCGAGCGGCCCCGGACGGTCGGCCCGGTCACCCTCGACCCGACCCGCCGCACGGTGACCGTGTCCGGCGCGCCGGTGCAGCTCACCTCCACCGAGTTCGACCTGCTCGCGCACCTGATGGCCCGCCCCGGCCGGGTCTTCACCCGCGAGGAGCTGCTGGCCGGAGTCTGGGGCTACGCGGCCCACTCCGGCACCCGCACCGTCGACGTGCACGTGGCGCAGGTCCGGGCCAAGCTGGGCGGGGCGGCCGGGGTGATCCGCACCCACCGGGGCGTCGGGTACGCCGCCGATGGCTGACCGACCGGCGACGCCGGGGGAGTCCGTGCCGGCCCAGCCCACCGTCGCGCTGCCGGTGATCGGCCCGCGCCCGGCCGGCCCGCGCCGGCGTCGCCCCGGGCGTACCCTCACGGCCCGCGCGGTGTTCGTCACCTGCGCGGTCGCCCTCGTCTCGGTGCTGGTCACCGCGCTCGTCGCCGTCCCGCTGGCGGTGCGCGGTCAGGAGCGACGCGACCAGGAGGCGCTCGCGGCGCAGGCGAGGCTCGCCGCCGACGTGCTGCGGGTGCGGGCCCCGAGGCAGCGGGACGCGGCGGGCGAACGGTTGATCCGCCAACTCCAGGACCAGGACATCGACGTGTACGTGATCCGCGCTGGCGCGGTCGACCACGCCGGCCTGCCCCGGCAGGTCGTCAACCGGGTCGCCGCCGGCAACGGTGTCTCCGGCCGGCGGTTGGTCTCCGGCGAGCGCGCCCTGGTCGAGGGGCGACCGCTGGCCGGCGGGGACGGCGTGGTGCTGACCCGGCCCGCCACCCCCGGCCTGTGGGGGCGGGTCGTCCGGGGCCTCTGGCTGCCGCTGCTCGCCGGCCTGGCCGCCGGCCTGGCGGCCGGGATGCTGCTGGCCCGCCGGCTGGCCCGGCCGATCCGCGTCGCCGCGACCGCCGCCGCCCGGCTCAGCGCCGGTGACCGGGCCGTCCGGGTGCCGGTCGAGCCGCCCGACGAGGTCGCCGAGCTGGCCCTGGCCCTGAACGGGCTCGCCGCCGCGCTGGCCACCAGCGAGGACCGGCAGCGGGAGTTCCTGCTCTCCGTCTCCCACGAGCTGCGCACCCCGCTCACCGCCATCCGCGGCTACGCCGAGGCGCTGGCCGACGGGGTGATCGACGCGGACGACACGCCGCGCACCGGGCGCACCATGCTGGCCGAGGCCGAGCACCTGGACCGGCTGGTCCGTGACCTGCTCGCGTTGGCCCGGCTGGAGGCCGCCGACTTCCCCCTCGAACCGGTGCCGGTCGACCTGGCCCGGCTGGCCGCCGACGCGGAACACACCTGGGCCGACCGCTGCGCCGCCGTGGGGGTGACGTTCCGCCTGGAGATCCCCGACGGCGTGGTGCCCGCGTACACCGACCCGGGGCGCATCCGGCAGGTGGTCGACGGGCTGCTGGAGAACGCGCTGCGGGTCGTGCCCCCGGGCGCGCCGGTGGTGCTCGCGGCCCGGCCCGCCGGGGCCGACCCGGCGGCCGGCGGGATCCTGGAGGTGCGCGACGGCGGCCCCGGCTTCACCGACGATGACCTCGCGGTGGCGTTCGACCGGGGCGCGCTGCACGCGCGCTACCGGGGGGTGCGCAAGGTCGGCAGCGGCCTCGGGCTGGCGCTCGCCGCCGGGCTGGTCCGCCGGCTCGGCGGCGAGATCGCCGCCGGTCACGCCGCCGAGGGCGGGGCGGCGTTCACCGTGCGGCTGCCGGCCGGCCCTTACCTGACCCGAACACCGCGCTGACGCCCCCTGAGCACCGGGGCGGGACGCTGGGGCCCTCACTGACGAGAGGGAGACCCATGGCACGTCACGGATTCGCGGTCGCCGCCACCTCGCTGCTCGCGGCGGTCGCCCTGGGCGTCACCGGCTGCGGGCCGGCGCAGGTGGCGCAGGACGCCTCCGGGGAGGTCGCGGTCGACGTGTCCGCCGCGCTGGGCGCGGAGGGGCAGGCGCTCGCCGCGCTGGGCTTCGACCCGGGCGACCTCGACCTGATGGCCGCCCCGGCCCCGGCCGGCGCGGACCCGACCCAGTCGGGTTCGCCCGCGCCGGCCAGCGGCGAGCCCGGCGCGAAGGAGCGGCGGGGCGAGCGGGCGCAGGAGTGGCGCAAGCGCCGGCAGGCGCGGGTGCTGCTGCGGAAGAAGAACACCCTGCACGGCGAGGTCGTGGTGGGCACGAAGGACGGCGGCACGAGGACCGTCGCCGTGCAGCGCGGCGAGGTCACCGCGATCGACGGCGACTCGATGACCGTGAAGTCCACCGACGGGTTCACGATGACGTGGACCTTCGGCGACGACCTGCGGGTGGTCGAGCGGCGCAAGACGATCCAGCCCGAGGCGGTGCGGGTCGGCGCGACGGTCGGCGTGGCCGGCGCGAAGGACGGCGACGCCGCCAAGGCCCGGCTCGTCCTGCTCAAGTGAGCAAGCAGGGGCCCCCTGTTAACGCATTCTGTTGCACAGGGGGCCCCTGCTAACAACCCGCCGCGTCAGCCGGGCGGCGGCAGGGCGTACCCGACGTAGCCCCGCCAGAGCAGCGTCCAGCCGGCGGGCACCAGGTCGGCGCAGACCTTCCGGGTGCCGGTGCAGACGATCGCGTCCGTCGAGCCCGGGTCGGCCGGCGGCCGGTCCGGCAGCACCGACTGGAGCGCCACCAGCTCGGGCGGCCGGCCGTCGGCGTCGCGCAGCAGGAGCCACCACGGGTACTCCCAGTTGTCGTTCTGCTGCACCAGCCCGATCCGCCGCGCGCCGCTGGCTTGGACCGCGTCGGCCGCCGCCCGGAACTCGTCGGCCCACTGTGGCCGGCGCAGGAAGCGGGTGTCCCACTCCGAGGTGGTGAAGACCGAGCCGGCACCGACCAGCCGGCGCGGGAAGCCGTACGACAGGGCGAGCACGCCGGCCAGCGCGGACCCGGCCAGCATCGCGACCGCCAGCCCGGCCGCCACCGACCGTCGGCGGCCCGGGGCGGAGGAGCCGCTCGCGGAGTCCGACTCCGACGCCAGCCGGCGACGGAAGAGGGAGTCCAGCCAGAGCCCGGCGAGCGGGGCCGCCAGGACCAGGGCGTACAGCAGCAGCCGGTTCCCCCACGGCTGCCACTTGATCATCGCGGTGTGCAGCGCGACGGCCGTCACCACCACGATCGCGTACCCGCGCAGGGCGCCGGCCGCCGTCGGGCTGACCCGGGCCGGCCGGGCCAGCGCCAGCGCCGCGCCGACCAGCGCCAGCGCGCCGGCCAACGGGAACGCCACCCGGTCCTCGTCGGGATACCAGGCCGGCACCGGGAAGGTCTCCCGGCCGAAGGTGATGGCCCGGTCCTGCGGGTCCACCCCGATCGCCCGCGCCCCGGCCACGATCGCCTCGGCGGTGCCCGCCCGCACCGGCGCGAGCGGCGTGTCCAGCGCGGTGTGCCCGATCCGCAGGGCGTTGACCAGGACCGACGGCGGGTCGTGCCGCTCCATCGGGATGGACTCGCGCAGCCGCGGCGGCCCCAGCGGGTGCCCGAACTCCGCCTGCACGCGGGCCAGGAACGGGCCGACCACCAGCAGGGCCACCAGCACCACCAGCACCGACCCGGCCACGGTCCGGGCCGTGCCGCCCGCGCGGGACCCCGGCGGCCCGGGCGGCTCCGGCGCGCCGCCGCCCGCCCCCGGCCGGGTGACGCCGGCCGTCGCGGCCGGGGCCACCGGGTCGGCCCCGCCGGTCGGCAGACCGACGCGGCCCGCGCCGACCAGGGCCGGCCGGGCCGGTCCGTCGACCCTGGCCCCGACCCGCCGGTCGCGGTCCGCGACCCGCCCGGTCCCGCCGACGTACGCCAGCCGGAGCTGCCCGATCCCCCAGAGCAGCAGCAGCGGGCCGACGCCGATCAGGCCGCTGGTCTTCGTCACCGCGGTCAGCCCCGTCGCCGCGCCGAGCAGCAGCAGCGTGCCGAACCCCGCCCGGCGGCGCAGCCCGTCCAGGGCGAGGGTCGCCACGCAGGCCACCCAGGCGGCGCAGACCAGGTCGGTCTGGGTGCTGGTCGCCTGGAGCGCCACCATGGGCGTGGTGCCCAGCACGAACGCGGTGAGGAGCTGGGCCCGCCGGCCCCCGCCGAGCTGCGCCGCGATCCGGGCGACCGCCAGCAGGCAACCCACCCCGGCGGCCCACTGGACCAGGTTGTACAACGCGTCGCCGCCGGTGAACAGGCGCAGGTGCAGCAGCAGGTACTCCGCGCCGGGCGGGATCGTCACCTGCCGGTGGATGGCGGTGGGCCAGAACTCCAGGCTGCCCTGGGCCACCCAGTGCTCCACCTTCGGCAGGTGGTACGTCTGCGAGTCGAAGTTGTTCGGCTCGGCGAGCAGCGCGACCAGCAGCTCCACCAGGACGAGCCCGCCGACCGTGCCGGCGAGCAGGCGCTCGCCCCGCCCGGCCGTACGCCACCGGTCGGCCAGCCGGGCGCGGACGGTGACCGGGCCCGGTGCGCCGCCCGGCCCGGCGGCCCGGCGGCGTCGCCAGGTCGCCGCCGCCACGGCGACGGCGACGAAGGCCAGCCACGCGACCGCGAACGCGGGCAGGGTCAACAGGCGCAGCGCGCCGAGCAGCTCCACGGTCAGCACCGCGAACGCGCCGGTGACCACCGCGGCCCGGACCACGGCGAGGCGCAGCGGGGCGACGGTGTCCGGCCGGGCGGGGCGCAGCGCCACGACGAGGGACGGGACGGCGACGAGCGGGGCCGCCACGAGCAGGGAGCCGGCTGCCGACATGGCGCGAAGTAAACACCATCCGGCTGAATGCGCCGCGTCCGACGCCCGGCCGTGCTGAACCCCGCCGCGCTGAGCTGCCAAGCTAGGCTAGGCCCGACGTGCCGTCGCAACCGTGGAGATTCCCGTGAAGCTCTCGATCCTCATGCCGGTCTACAACGAGGAAGAACGCATCGCGGATGCCCTCAAGCAGGCCCTGGCGGTCGACTACCCGTGCGAGATCGAGCTGGTCG
The DNA here is from genome assembly GCF_014205165.1 of Micromonospora carbonacea. Classification (NCBI taxonomy): domain Bacteria; kingdom Bacillati; phylum Actinomycetota; class Actinomycetes; order Micromonosporales; family Micromonosporaceae; genus Micromonospora; species Micromonospora carbonacea. The sequence goes on from NZ_JACHMZ010000001.1 coordinate 7,302,582, forward strand.
TGGTCGACGACGGCAGCCGCGACGGCACCGGTGAGATCCTCGGCCGCGCCGACGACGCGCGACTGCGGGTGATCACCCACCAGCGCAACGCCGGCAAGGGCGCGGCAATCAAGACAGCGGTCGACAACGCCGAGGGTGAATACATGGTCATCCTCGACGCCGACCTGGAGTACGACCCGCAGGACATCCCCAGGCTGCTCGACCCGGTGCTCGACGGTCGCGCCACGGTGGTCTACGGCAACCGCACCTTCGGCAGCCACAGCGCCTACAGCTTCTGGTACGTGATGGGCAACAAGGGCGTCACCATGGCGGCCAACGTGCTGTTCAACTCGTACATCGGCGACCTGGAGACCTGCTTCAAGCTGATGCCGGTGGAGCTCTACCGTTCCCTCGACATCCGCTCGCGGGGCTTCGGCATGGAGGCGGAGGTGACCGGCAAGCTGCTGCGCCGGCGCATCCGCCCGTACGAGGTGCCGATCAGCTACCGCGCGCGCGGCCGCGAGGAGGGCAAGAAGATCACCTGGAAGGACGGCGTCGAGGCGATCTGGATCCTCGGCCGGGAGCGCACCCGCCGCCGTCCCCTGGCCGCCTCGCAGCACTGATTCCGACGCCCCCGCCGCGGTGGCGGTCATGCGGGCCGTGCCGTTAGCCTGAACAAGTTGAAGTCCACTTCAATTCAAGGCGACGTGATGCAGGAATCCCTGACCATCGGCCAGCTCGCCGCGCGCAGCGGGGTCGCACCCTCGGCGCTGCGCTACTACGAGCGCCTCGGCCTCATCCGGGCCGACCGCACCGGCGGCAACCAGCGCCGCTACGCCCGCACCGAACTGCGCCGGGTCGCGTTCATCCGCGTTTCCCAGCAGGTCGGCATCTCGCTGGAGGAGATCCGCGAGGCGCTGGACTCCCTGCCCGCCTCCCGCACGCCCACGGCGGCCGACTGGGCCGAACTCTCCACCGCCTGGCGGGCCCGGCTCAGCGAGAAGATCCGCCTGATGAGCAAGCTCCGCGACGATCTCGACGGCTGCATCGGCTGCGGCTGCCTGTCGTTGCAGCGCTGCGTCCTCTACAACCCCGACGACAAGCTGTCCGGCGAGGGCCCCGGCGCCCGCCTCATGCTTCCCCGCCCCGAGCCCGCCGCCGGCCCCGCGCCCGCGACCTCCGCCTGCGGCGACTGCGCCCCCGCACCCGCCTAGACGGTCAGCAGCACCTTCCCCACGTGGGCGTTGGACTCGACCAGACGATGCGCGTCGGCGGCCTGGGCCATCGGCAGCCGCCGGTCGACGACCGGGCGGACCCTGCCGGCGGCGACCAACGGCCACACCTGCTCGCGTACGCCCGCCACGATCTCCGCCTTCTCCGCCAGCGGCCGGGAGCGCAGCGCGGTGGCCGCCACCGATGCCCGCTTGGCCAGCAGCGCGCCCAGGTCCAGCTCCGCCTTCCGGCCGCCCTGCATCCCGATTACCACCAGCCGGCCGCCGGTGGCCAGCGCCGCCACGTTCCGGTCCAGGTAGGACGCGCCCATGATGTCGAGGATCACGTCCGCGCCCCGACCGTCGGTGACCCGGCGGACCTCCTCGACGAAGTCCTGCTCCCGGTAGTCGACCGCGTGTGCCGCGCCCAGCCCCAGCAGCCGCTCGTGCTTCGCCGACCGGGCGGTCACCACCACCGTGGCCCCCAGCGCCGCGCCGAGCTGCACGGCGAACGTGCCGATCCCGCTGCCCCCGCCGTGCACCAGCAGCGTCTCGCCCCGCGCCAGCCCGGCAAGCCGCACGACGTTCGACCACACCGTGCACGCCACCTCGGGCAGCGCCGCCGCGTCGACCAGGTCGACGCCGTCCGGCGCCGGCAGCAACTGCCCGGCGGGCACGGCCACCCGCTCGGCGTACCCGCCGCCGGCCAGCAGCGCGCAGACCTCCCGGCCGACCTCCCACCCGGCCACGTCGGGGCCGATCGCGCTGATCACCCCCGAGCACTCCAACCCGGGGTACGCGGGCGCGCCCGCCGGGGGCGGATAGTGCCCCTGCCGTTGCAGCAGGTCAGCCCGGTTGACGGCGCTGGCCCGCACGTCGACGACCACCTCGCCGGGACCGGGCTCGGGGTCGGGCACCTCCGCCCAGACGAGTGCGTCGGGTCCACCGGGCTCCGGGATCGTGATCGCGCGCATACCCCAGTCATACCCGATCCGGCGCGCGCGCCACGTCCGGGCTGTCCCGGTCCGTCGCCGTCCGGTGCCGGTGGGACGGTGAGTCACAGGTTGGCCGGCTTCTGGCAGACTAGGCAGCGGTCGCGCCCCGCGGGGCGCGGGCCGGGAGGGTTCGCCTAGTGGCCGATGGCGCTGGTCTTGAAAACCGGTAAGGCAGCGATGTCTTCGTGGGTTCGAATCCCACACCCTCCGCTTCCTGGCAGCGAAAACACCCACGAAGTGGTGCCGCGGCAAGGGTGGTAGACCGCCATATCGCGGTATGGTGATCGTATGGCTGCTAGGAAGATCACCGTCACCCTCCCCGAAGAGTTGGTCGAAGCGCTCGGCGCGGCCGCTAGTGAGGATGGGGTGCCGCTGTCGAGGCTCGTCGCCAGCGCAGCGGAGAGCGAACTCCGGCGGCGGGTGGGTCGACGGTTGGTCGCGGAGTGGCAAGCCGAGCACGGAGCGTTCACGGTGGAGGAACTCGCCGCAGCGCGCGCCGAGATGGCCGCCGCCGACGCACAGGCGCTCGGTGCCGCAGGGCAAGCTGCCGCGTGAGCATTCCCTACGTCTACGACGCCGGGGTGCTGCTCGCGATCGACGGCAACGACCGGCGGATGTGGGTTATCCACCACCTGGCCGTGGAGGAGGGGCGACGCCTGCTCATCCCGTCCGTCGTGGTGGGCCAGGCGTGGCGCGATGCCCGTCGGCAGGTCCAGCTCGGTCGGTTCCTGCACAGTTGCGAGGTCGTTCCGGTCGGGGTCGAGCTGGCGAAGGCGGCCGGTGTCCTGTGCGGCAAGGCGGGCACGCGTGACGTGGTCGACGCCTGCGTGGTCAATGTTGCCCTGGCCTGCGGCGGCATCGTGTTCACCAGCGACCCCGAGGACATCGCGCAACTGTCGGCCGCCGCAGACGTCAAGCCCGGATTGGTCATCCGCCGCCTCTGACGGTGGATGCAGACACCGTCGCGTCAAGGGCTTTGCAGGTAACGCGACGGGCAGGGATCGAAAGCGTGCCGGTGGTCGATAGGCGGGACGTCGCGGGGTAAGAAGGGGCGCAGGAAATCACGCCCACCGGAAGGACCATCCCCGATGTCCCTGGAACGACCGATCGCCCCGGACCCGTACGAGCTGCTGCCCACCGTCGCGTCGTTCGCCCTGACCAGCGACGACGTGCACAACGGCGAGCCGATGGACGCCCGGTACGCCCACGGCAGCGTCGGCGGCGAGAACGTCTCGCCCCAGCTGGCCTGGTCGGGCTTCCCCGCCGAGACGAAGAGTTTCGTGGTCACCTGCTTCGACCCGGACGCGCCGACCGGCAGCGGCTTTTGGCACTGGGTGCTGGTCGACGTGCCCGCCTCGGTGACCGAGCTGCCCCGGGGCGTCAAGGAGGCCGACCTGGGCGGCGCGTTCAGCGTCCGCAACGACTACGGCGACACCGGGTTCGGCGGCGCCGCCCCGCCCGCGGGTGACCGCCCGCACCGGTACGTCTTCGCCGTGCACGCCGTCGACGTCGAGCGTCTCGACGTGGGTACGGGGGCGAGCTGCGCGTACGTGGGCTTCAACCTGGCCTTCCACACCCTGGCTCGGGCGGTGATCCGCCCGACGTACCAGGTCAAGGCCTGACCCTGACCCACCCGCTTCCGCGATCTTGCACTTGGGGCCCACCGTTCACGGCCTTTGCCCGTTCTGTCGGGGCCCTAAGTGCAAGATCGCGCAGGAGGGGGGCCGGGTCAGGCGGGGACCCGGGCGACGGCGAAGACGGACTGGCCGAACGGGGGGCGGACCAGCTGCTCGGCGGCCTTGGTCGCCGGGAGGACCAGGGTGTCGTAGACCTTGACCATGGGGCCCTCCTTCGGCATCAGCCGGAAGACCTTGGTCGCCATGAAGTAGCCGATCAGGCCGAGCGCGTTCGCGTAGTGGATCTTCTCCACGGTCAGGCCGGCGTCGGTCATCGCGGCGGCCAGGGTCTTCTTCGTGTACCGCCGGACGTGGCCGGTGGCGATGTCCGCCGGGCTCATCGCGAACTCGAACGCCGGCACGATGATGATCACGTTGCCGCCGGGCCGGACCAGGTCGCGCATGCTGCGCAGCGCGCCCACGTGGTCCTCGATGTGCTCCAGCACGTTGTACGAGACGGCGGCGCTGTAGTCCCCGCGCTCGGAGTGCGGCAGCAGCATCTGCCGCACCTCGATGGTCGGCTGCTCGGCGAGTCGCTCCTTCAGGGCGACCAGCCGGTCCGGGTCGGCCTCGGTGGCCGTGAACCGGGGAAGGCGCGCCGACCACTCCAGGGCGTAGTCGCCCAGGCCGCTGCCGATCTCGATAGGGTTGTCACCGAGGTGCGGGACGGCCAGTTCGACGAACCACCTGCGGTGGTTGACCGCCGTCGCGAGCCCTTCGAGGACTTCGGACTGGACTCGCTGATCCCCAGTGATATCTGCCATGCGTCGATTCCTCACGGTGTGACTCGACCTGCCCCGGGACCGACAGAGTGAACCATCCGAAGCGGACGGCGGGGAAATCGGGGCACCGAAGTGGCCGAATTGCGGTCGGGGGTGGGCACGAGATCGGCGGTCGGCGAACCCGGCACATAGTACGCCAGTCCCCAGAAACATGTCACGTCAGTGCCAAACCCTGACTACTCTACGAATTGTCATGACTACTCATCAATCGGGCCGCCCGGATGGCGGGGCCGGGGGCGGCGCGGCCGGCTCCCCGGCCGGGGGCGCGCCCGACGAGGGGCAAGTCGGCGCCGCGGCGGCTGGTCGGGGGCGCTGGACGGATGTCGCCGCCGTGCTCAGCTTCGCGCTGATCGCCTTCTGGGTGACGCTGCGGTTCTGGCTCAACCCGGCGCACGGGGTGCGGGACAACCGGTCCGATCAGGCGCTCTTCGAATGGATGCTGGCGCACGGCGCGCGCGTGGTGACCGATTTCGCATATCCGTTCGGCTCGGATCGGATGAACGTGCCGGACGGCGTGAATCTCATGGCCAATACATCCGTATTGTCCATTTCATTGCCAATGACGCCGGTCACCGTCCTGTTCGGCCCGCGTACCGCATTCCTGGTCTTTCTCACCGGCGGCATGATCGCCACCGCGACCGCCTGGTATTTCGTGCTCTCCCGGGTGCTGATCGGGGCGCGCGGGCCGGCCTGGCTCGGTGCCGGCTTCTGCGCCTTCGCCCCCGCGATGGTGTCGCACGCCAACGCCCACCCCAACATCGTCAGCCAGTTCGTCGTGCCGCTCATCGTCTGGCGCACCCTGCGACTGGCGGACGGGGGCCGGTGGCTGCGCAACGGCGTACTGCTCGGCCTCGTGATCGTCTGGCAGGCGTTCATCAACCTGGAGATCCTGCTGATGACCGCGATCGGGCTCGGCGTCGTGGTCGTCGCGCTCGCCCTCGGCCGGGCCGGCGTGCGTCGGCAGGCCCGGCCGTTCCTCGCCGGCCTCGCGGTCGCCGCCGCGCTCTCCGCCGTCCTGCTGGCCTACCCGCTCTACGTGCAGTTCTTCGGCCCCGGCGCGTACGAGGGGTTGTCCCGGCTGATCCGTGGCTACCGCACCGACCTCGCCGCGTTCACCGCGTTCGCCCGCGAGTCGGTGGCGGGCGACCCGGAGGCCAACGTGAAGCTGGTGAAGAACCCCACCGAGGAGAACGGCTTCTTCGGCTGGCCGCTGGTCGTGCTGGTGGGCGCGATCGTGTGGTGGCTGCGGCGCAGCCCGGTGGTGCTCGGCCTCGCGGCGGTCGGCCTCCTCTTCGCCGTCCTCTCGCTCGGCCGCGAGATCCAGTTCGAGGGCCGGGCGACCGGCGTCCCCGGCCCCTGGGCCGCGCTGGAGGACCTGCCGATCCTGCACTCCGTGGTGCCGACCCGGTGGGCGCTGGCGACCGTGCCGATCGTCGGGGTGCTGCTCGCGCTCGGCGCGGACCGCGTCCGCCGGCTCGCCCGGGAGCATCCCGCCGCCCGGCCGCAGATCCGCTTCGCCACCGCCACCGTGCTGACCATGGCCCTGCTCCCCGCGTTCCCCACCCCGCTGCCCTCGGCCCGCCTCGACCCCGTGCCCCAGTTCGTCACCTCCGGCGCCTGGCGGCCGTACGTGGCCGGGGGCCGCAGCGTGGTGACCCTGCCGCTGCCCGACACCGACTACCCGGACCCGCTGCGCTGGTCGGCGGCGACCGGGCTGGACCTGCCGCTGGCGCGCGGCTACTTCCTCGGGCCGGACACCCGCCCCCGGGCGCCGGAGGGCCGGATCGCCCTGTTCACCGCCCCGCCCCGCCCCACCAGCAGCTTCTTCATCACCATCCGGCGCACCGGCCAGGTGCCCCCGGTCACCCCGCTGACCCGGGTGAGCGCCGTGGACGACCTGCGGTACTGGCGGGCGGGGGTGGTCGTGCTCGGCCCGCACGAGCACGCCGACGCCCTGCGCCGGGGCATGACCGAGCTGACCGGCATCCGTCCCACGTACACGGGCGGGGCCTGGGTGTGGGACGTCCGCCCGCTGACGAACTGAAGTCCGGCGGCGGCGCGGTTGTCCAGAGGGAAAGGCGGCGCGGAAGCCCGGCGGAGGGCGCGGGCGGGTCGCGGGGTCAGGCGGCGCGGAGGCAGCAGCCCTGGCAGACCTTCGGCCGGGGCAGCGTGAACGCGAGGCAGCAGGTGCGGCGCTGGACCGTCGGCTCGCCGGCCGGGCCGGGCACCAGCTCGACCAGGTCCGCCAGGTCGAGCGCGCCGAGCAGCGTCTCCACGTGCCGGGCCGCGGGCCCGGGCAGCGCGTCGGCCGCCCGCAGGACGCCGTGCGCGACGCCGGAGGCGACGGAGCCGAGCAGCGTACGGGCGCCGATGCGGACCTCGGCCTGGATGGCGGCGACCAGCGGGACGAGGTGGGCGTCGAGGAGCGAGGCGCGGAGCGCGGCCAGCAGCGCGGCCTCGTCGGCGACGACCCGGACCTCGGGGAGCCCCGCCAGGGCCAGCGGGTCGCCGGGGAGCACCGCGACGGTGGTCGACCGGCGCAGCCCGAGGGTGACCAGCGGGCGGTGGTCCTCGAAGTGGATCAACACGTCGGCCGGGTCGAGCAGCGGCACCCGGCGGGCCGCCGCCCAGCCGAGGACGGCCGGCAGGGCCGCCCAGTAGCTGTACGACTTCCAGGCCAGGGCGGCGCAGGCGTGCGGGGTGCCGCCCCAGCGCAGCGCGGCGGCGGCCAGCAGCTCGGGCAGCCGGCTGCCGTCGACGAGGGTGCTGGCCGGGGCCCAGCCGAACCGGTCGTCGGTCACGAGCAGTCCCGGGGCGAGGCCGGGCAGGTCGTCGGTGCCGAACATGGCGCGTAGGGTGGCGGTCACCGGGGCGAGCGGCGTCGCGGTCTCCCGAGTGGGCAGCACCGCTGTCACCTGATCCCCCCTCGCCTCTGGTGTCCGCCGGACGCTCCCGACAGTGAGCTAAGGCTAGCCTAACCATCCCGGTCGGATAAGGAAAGCCTCACCTGATCGCAGGCGGGAGGCTCCGGTGGTTCCGGTGGCTCGCCGGCCGGGAGGGTCGTGCGCCGCTACTACCCGCCGTCGCGTGCCGGAAACACCCCGTGTCGGGGTTCCGGGGGTGGTGGCCGGGGGTGGGTCGTGAATTGGTTGACGTTGCCGGGTGAATTGTCAAGGTGAATGTCGGCAAGATGTCATTCCTGTGCGGGTTCATGCACGGAACGTGAAACTGATACTCCCCGGCGTTGAGGAAGCTGATGACGACCTCTCCCATCGAGCGGGCCGCCGAGTCGTTCGCGGCCGAACTTGCCCGCCATCGGACCGAGCGGGGGCTGTCCAAGAAGCAGCTGGCCACCCTGATGGGCTTCGACCCGTCCTACGTCAGCCACGTCGAGGGGCGACGGCACCGGCCCACCGAGGACTTCGCCCGCCGGGCCGAGGCCGTCCTGGAGGCCAGCGGCGCGATCTGGCAGCGTTTCCGGGAGTACGACGAGCTGCGGCACGGCCGCTCCGCCACGCCCGCCCGGGACCACCCCGCCCCCGGGCAGTGGATGCCCCCCGGCACCGGGCTGATCGTCGAACGCGAACAGGCCGTCCTCACCTACACCGACGACGCCTACCACTGCCTCATCCGCCGGGAGCTCTACAACGCCGGCACCGAACCCGTCACCCGCTACCTCGTCCGAGTCGCCGTCGACCGCTACCCCAACGACCCGGGCCGGTCCAACCGGCACCACCGGGAGCATCCGCTCACCTTCGCCGAGCTGCAACTGCGGGCACACCGGGACGACGGCAGCGGGCAGCCCGAGCCGATGCACTGGCGGGCCAAGCACGACCGGGACGCGTTCAAGGAGATCTGGCTGCTGTTCGAGAACGACGAGGGCCGGTTCCCGCTCTACCCCGGCGACCGGGTCACCATCGAATACGCGTACCAGGTCGGCCGGGAGAAGTGGGGCCCCTGGTTCCAGCGCGCCGTACGCCTGCCCACCCGGCACCTGGCGGTGCGGCTGGACCTCCCCACCGCGCTGGACCCCCAGGTCTGGGGGCTGGAGACCTCGCTCTCGGCGGAGGAGGGCCCGCTGCGCCGCCCCGTCGTCCGCCAGAACCGCGCCGACCGGGCCATCTTCGACTGGGCGACGGAGGACCCGCCGCTCAACGCCCGGTACCGGTTGCAGTGGCGGTTCCGCAGCCGCCCGCCCGACTCCGACCCGGGCGGCCCGGCCGGCGTCGCCCGGGTGCGGGCCAGCGACCGGATGCGCGGGCTCGGCATTGTCCAGCGCGGCGCGGACCTGCTCCGCCAGCCCAGCCGCCAGTTCGACCTGCCCGCCGAGGAGGGGGTCGCCCGGGAGGTCGTCGAACGGCTCGGCTCGGCACTCGTCCGCCTCGACGAGCTGCACCCGTTCAGCAAGGGGGTCGGCATCGCCGCGCCGCAACTCGGCCTCGCCTGGGCCGCCGCCGTCGTACGCCCACCCGACCGGGCCGCCGAGCCCGTGGTGCTGCTCAACCCCCGGGTCGTCGACTCGTCCCCCGAGACCGACGAGCAGTACGAGGGCTGCCTCTCCTTCTTCGACCACCGGGGGCTGGTGCCCCGGCCGCTGCGCATCGACGTCGAGCACGCCCAGTGGGACGGCGCCCGCCTCATCACCTCGTTCGAGTTCGCCATGGCCCGGCTCGTGGCGCACGAGATCGACCACCTGGAAGGCCGCCTGTACGTCGACCGGATGACGCCCGGCGTGCCGCTGGTGCCCGTGGAGGAGTACCGCGAGACCGGCACCCCCTGGCGGTACTGAGCCGGAGCGGTCCCGGGCGGGTGTCGTCCCGGGCCGGAAGAGGCGGACCGGGTCGCGTGCCCCAGGGGGCGGGGGCACGCGACCCGGTCCTTTTCGGGGGGAGGAAAGCCTCTCTGGCCGCCGGCACCGCCGACCGGTCCGGCGGGCCGGCGGTGCCGGCGGCCGGTCGGAGGGGGACGGCGGACGGCGGCCGACCTACAGGTCGCCGAAGGTGTCGTACCGGATGTTCGGCGGCGGGACCTCGTCCTCCGCGAGGGCCCGCAGTGTCGACCGGACCATCCGCGCCGAGCCCGAGACGTAGCAGTCGTGGGTCGTCCACGGGCCGTAGCGGGTGATCACGTCGGAGACGTCGCCCCGCTCACCGTCGAAGTCCGGCTCCGCGCTGCACGCCGGCGTCACCGACAGCCACGGGTGGGCCTCCACCAGCTCGCGGAGCCCGGCCAGCCCGTACAGGTCGGCGGTGTGCCGGGCACCGTAGAAGATGTGCACCCACCGGGTCCGGTTCCAGCCGGCCAACTCCTCCACCAGCGCCTTGATCGGGGCCAGCCCCACCCCGCCGGCGACACAGAGCACGTCCCGCTCGGAGTCGCGGTCCAGCACCATCGAGCCCATCGGCGCGGCCACGCGCAGCAGGTCGCCCGGTCTCGTCCGCCGCACCAGCGCCCCGGACACCCAGCCCGCCCCCGGCGGCGTACGGACGTGGAACTCCAGCACGTTGTCGTCGTTCGGGGCGTTCGCCACCGAGTACGTCCGCCACACCCTCGGCAGGTGACGGGGCACCTCGACGCTGACGTACTGGCCGGCCCGCCACCGCAACGGGTGCTGGAGGGCGCGCACCGTCAACACGGCGGTGTCCTGCCCGTGCCGCTCGTGGGTCAGCACCTCCGCGTGCCAGAACGGCGGATTGTCGTCCGCCGCCGCCCCGGCCAGCATCTTCGCCGAGATCGCCCCGTACGCGTCCCGCCACGCCTGGTCGTACTCCAGGTTCCAGCCGTCACCGGCGGTGCTGCGCAGCGCGTCGAGCAGCGCGACGCCCATCGTCTCGTAGTGCGTCGCGTCGACGTGGTACTTCCGGTGGTCCCGGCCGAGCGAGCGAAGATACTCGTCGAAGCTCTCCGGATCGTCCACCACCTGGGTCGCGGTGACGATCGCGTCGAGGATGCGGTCGCCCTGGCCGGTCATCTCGACCGGGAAGAGCGGACGCAGCGCGGGGTCGAGGAGGAAGAGCCGGGCGTAGAAGTGACCGCTCAGCCGGTCCCGGTCCTCCTCGACCAGGGTCCAGCTCTCCTTCAGCAACCGCGCGACATGGTCCACGGGGGCGCTCCTCCTGACGGCGGATCGGGCTGACGGCGATCGGGCACCCATAGAATGTCCACGGAGCGTGCTGGTCGGTCGCACAGAATGTGCGATCGCCTCACACCGCCCGGTTGACCCGTGTCCGTCGGGCGGGGCGGTCGGGCACAGTGGTGCGGTGACCGTTGAGGAGCTCACCCGCCCGGTCTCCCGCCGGGTCCTCGGCACGGAGACGCTGCTGGTGCTGGGCCTGTCGCTCGGGCAGTCGGCCGTCTACGCGCTCGTGTCGATCATCGCGAAGCTGACCGCCGACGGGCCGCTGTCGAAGCAGACCGCCGCGCTGAACACCTCCCAGTCGGCCCGCCCCTGGCTCGACCTGACCTACCAGCTGCTCGGCATCGTCTTCGCGCTGCTGCCGGTGCTGCTCGCCGTACACCTGTTGGCCCGTGACCCCGGCGACCCCGCCCGTACCCTCGGGGTCGACCTGCGCCGGCCCGGCTCCGACCTGGCCCGTGGCGCCGGCCTCGCGGCGCTCATCGGCCTGCCCGGCCTCGCCCTCTTCTGGGCCGCGGCCCAGCTCGGCGTCAACGCCACCCTCGTGCCCGCCGGCCTGCCGGACGTCTGGTGGGCCGTCCCGGTGCTGATCCTCGCTGCCGTGCAGAACGCCGTGCTGGAGGAGGTGATCGTCGTCGGCTACCTGGTCACCCGGCTGCGCCAGCTCCAGTGGCGGCTCGGCGCGGTGCTCGCGGCGAGCGCCGTGCTGCGCGGCTCCTACCACCTCTACCAGGGCTTCGGCGCGTTCGTCGGCAACGCCGTGATGGGCGTCGTGTTCGGCCTGTTCTACCTGCGCACCAAGCGGGTGATGCCGCTGATCGTCGCGCACACCCTGCTCGACGTGGTCGCCTTCGTCGGTTACGCGCTCCTGCCGAAGGACTGGTTCAGCTGGCTCTGACCGGCCCCGCGGGCGGCCCCGGCGGAACCGGAGCCGGGGCCGGGGCCGCACGATAGGCGGCGACCGCCCGGGCCGCCAACCGTTCGGCGGCAGCCGAGTCGCCCACTGCGGCGGTCAGCACCGCCGCGCCCGGCAGCAGCCGCGACGCCACCCGCAGCCCCAGCCACCCGCCGGCCCGCCCGGTCAACGGCCCGGCCAACCGCCAGACCGCCCGCGCCGCCTGCGGCGCCCCCGCCGTCACCTGCCCCGCCGACGGCCGGTCCGCCGTCGTGGGCCGCACCGCCGTCGTCCGTTCCCTCGTCGTCCGCTCCGCCGCCTCCACCGCGGTCCGGGCGCTTCGCGCATCCGGATGCACCCGGGTCAGCACCAGCAACTCCACCGCCCGCTCCGGATCGGCCGGATCCCGTCCGTGCGCCGCCGCCAGATGCAGCACCAGGTTGGCCTGCGCCCACAGCACCGCCGTCAGCTCCACGACCGGGGCGAACAGGCCCGCCAGCGCCGCCACGGCCCCACCGGCCCCGGCCAGCCGGACGAACCGCCGGGCCGCGAGCCGCGCCAACCCGTCCGGCGTCGCCCCCGGGTAGGCGGCGCGGTGCCACGCGGCCCAGTCGGCCGCGCGCGGCCCGAGCGTCCGCACGGCGGCGAGGGCCAACAGCTCCGGAGCGAGGTCCGGGTGGTCGAGCACCCACCCGGCCGTCACCCGCAGGCCATCCTCGGGGGTACGCGCCGACGCCGTTCCCGGCACCCGGCCAACGGCCCCGGCGTCCGCCTCCGGGTCAGGCCCCGGGCGGGTCGACTGCCCGGACACGGGTGCGGCCAGGGGCGGCGGCCCGGCGGTCGGGGTGACGGCGGCCTGCTCCGCTCGCTTTCCTGCCGGGGCGGCCCGTCGCGGCACACCCGCCTGCGCGGCTGTCCTGCCCGGCGCGGCCCTACCCGGCGTGGTCGCCTCGGCCGGCGTCGCCTTGGCGGGCGTGGTCGCCTTGCCCGGCGTCGCCTTTCGGGCGGGTGCCTTCCGGGCAGTCCGTGGCCGAGGAGCCGGGCCGGCGGCGGTGACCTCCGCCTCAGGCCCGTCCGGCGGACGCGTGTCCGGTGTCGACGCCGGACTCTTCGGGATCTCGCCAGCGGCGTCGGCGTCGGCGCTCGACGGGGGCACCTCGACGTCAGGACCGGCCCCGGACACCGGTGGGGACACGCCGCCCGCAGCGGCCCGTGCGGCCGGCTCGGCCTCCATGGGGCCGGTCGGCACCGCCCCGGCCTCCGCGTGTGGCTGATCACCTCCCCGGGCGGTGCTGCGGGACGGCTCGGGCGGCTCGGGGAGCTCGGGCGGCTCGGGGGCCGCCGAGGGGACTGGGGCCGACGGGGTCGAGACCCGCCCCCGCTGTGGCGGTGACGATGCCGGCTGGTCGGCCGCAGGCGGCTGGAAGATCACTCCCGGGGCCGCGCCTGGTCGGCGTTGGCGAGGCCGCGCGGCTTTCGGGGCTTCCGCGGGTTCCGGGGCCTGGTCCTCACCCGGGGGTGGCGCCGAGGCGGGGACGGCCGGTGGCATGAAGGTGGCCTTCGGTGAACGGCGGCGTCGCGCACCCTCACCAGGCTCGCGGCGGTTCGGCTCGCTCGGCGACTGCTCCTCCATGTCGATGGAGCCTAGCCCCGATCCGGATGCCGCACAGCAGGGAAACGCCTGGGCGGGAGGCCCCCGTCCCGCCCAGCCTCCGAGTTCCTTCGGACCCGGCCAGCCGCGCTGCGGTGGTCGCCGCGCCCCGCTGCGGTAGTCGCTTTGCCCCGGAAGGGTGCGGGCCTGTATCCTCGGGCGCGGTGGTCTACGGGCCACCTGGGAGACTTCGCCTAGTCTGGTCTATGGCGCCGCACTGCTAATGCGGTTGGGGTCTTAAAGCCCCTCCCGGGTTCGAATCCCGGAGTCTCCGCGCGAAAGCCGGTGTGTAGACTGGCCCAGCAGCAAGCGCCCGTAGCTCAACGGATAGAGCATCTGACTACGGATCAGAAGGTTAGGGGTTCGAGTCCCTTCGGGCGCACTTCACGATCAAGGCCGTGACCAGCGGAAACGCGGGTCGCGGCCTTGATCGCTTTCGCGGGTTGGGACGGAGCTTCCCGGGTTTTGGAATCTGGTGCTCCGATGGTGCTCCGTTGTCGGTGTGCTGTTCCGGCGGTGGTTCGTGCCGGGCTGTGCTGACCAGTGCGTTTGCGTGTCGGCTAGTCTGGATCATGGTCGGGTGCCTGCGCGTTGGGGTGCGATCGCCGTCTGCTGTGGTTTGTGTTGTGGATCTTCCCTGCCGAGGTGGATGCCCGGGCGGTTGGTTGCTGTTGACCTGGGGTGGGCGCGGCGACGAGCTGGGGTTCGGCACATTGTTCGGGCAATGCATCGCCGGTGACGACCGGAATGTCCACGCATCTGATTGCCGCACATGCGAGGCAGTCCCGGCTCGATCGACGGGAACGAGCGGGCAGCGAGTCGGGTGTAGGTGTCACCATTGCGCTTCTGGTCTGCTCTGTGTCCGGATCGGCGAAGCGCCGGTCGAGGCCGATTGATCCGGTGCCGCCCGCCCACCGTCAGAACCCCGGGTCGGCGGCGAGGCCTCTCGGTGCTGGCAACTGGCGTCCGTTGCGTTCCGCGACGGCCCATACGTACTTTCCAACGTCGTGGCCCTCTTTGATGATGCGGCTCTTGAGCAGGATGCCGTCGGGGTCCAGGACGGCCAGGGGGCCGGGTCGTTCAGCCGCCGCCGCAGGTATTGAACAGGCGTGGCTGCGCTCCTTGGTGTACAGGTTCCAGGAGGGCGCTCGGTGCTGGTAGCCGAAGCCGGAGATGTACCCGACGTAGGTGTAGTACGTGGAGAGGTAGTTCTGCACGCAGGTGCTCAACGCGATGTTGAGCTTGTAGCCGTCTTAGTGGCTGTAGGTGCCTCCGGAGTGGCCGGTCTCGGTGCCGGCGGTGATGGTGGCGGGGCAGCCGCCGGCGCTTGAAGGTGATGATCCCGTTGGTGGTCGCCTGCCGGGCACCCTCGAATGAGGTGCAGGTCGGGGTTGTTGCGGTCGCTGCAGTGGCCGCTGAATGTCCAGGAGATCCCGGCGGCACGTAGCGGCGACGTGGCACCGGAGTGGCTGATAACGAAGGCCGGCCCGAGCGCGGCGCCCACGGCAGCGATCAGGAGGTGAACACGCGGCGGCGTGGGCTCGGGCGGTTGGCGGACATGACTCTCCGGTTGGGGGATAGGAGTCGAGGCACCCTCAGCGATCTGATTGTCCAGCTGCAAGAACGACGCCGAGTAGATCGTGGCCCGGTATCTCCTGGCAGGCCACCAAGACGTGAAAGGCCAGCACTGACCTCGACCTCGCCTCGCCTTTAGGCGGTGCCCATGGTTCATAGCTCGTCCGCCTCGATCAGCCCATCCTGAATGGCTCGCGCTACGAGAGCTGCCTTGGTCGAAGCCGGCCTGCCAACGTTCGCATACTTGATCCGCACTCGATCGAGATAGGTGTTCACCGTGCGAACCGTGATGCCGATGCGTTCGGCAACCATTTGCTTTGACTCGCTCTGGAACCACTCGGCCAGTACCTCCTGCTCGCGCGAGGAAAGACGCGGCTGATCTGATCGAGCATTCGCCGCAATTGCTCCGGCCAGAGCAGGCGGCATGTACGGGCGATGTTCGGCCGCCGCGATCGTCGCTGCAACCAGATGCTCCTTGCCCTCCGTCTTGGTAAGGAATGTGGCCGCGCCCAGATCGAGACAGTTAAGAGCGACCTGCTCGTCCTCCAACATGGTGTAGACGATCACACGCCGGCCAGCGTTCACCAAGCGCCGTAGGTCGCCGTAGGCCAGCGAGCGCTCGGTCGACAACCGTAGATCCAGCACCACGACCTGTGCCGAGTCGCCCGGCGGAACCCAGGCTGCCTTGATCGTGGAACCAGTGGCTACCACCTGGATCGGCGGATCCGCAGCGGCGAGCCACGCCTCCACTCCAGCGAGGATCGCAGGATGATCATCTATCACCACTGCGGTTATCGGCTTCTCGGTTCCCACACGGCCTCCATCCACAGCGAGTTGCCACTCGCCACCCGGTCGACCCGGACGTGCTGTAGCCACTGATTCGGTGCCGGCACCTCCACCACGTCACTGACGACGCTCACCCGTACCTGATCGGGTCGGCGCATCAGGGTCACCCGAGCAACGGATGTGGCGGCGATTAGAACCTCGGTGATGGGCTCGAGCAACTCCCGGCGCACCTCCGCCGCAAGCTGGCACGGTTCGCCACGGATAGCCAGCTGGACGACGACGCCATGCCGCTCGGCAACGTCGATGGCAGCTTGTAGGCCGTGAAGCAGACGGTCCGGGGTGTTGTCGTTCTCAGCGAACAGGCGCCGCATCCGCGCCGCTTCGATGGCGCATCTGCGTCGGGTGCCCGCGGCAGCCGGGTCAAGTGTGCCGGACGCCAGAGCAGCCAGAAGCGGTGCCGTCGTCTCCAGCAACTGCGCGTATCGCCGTTCCCGGTCTCGGTGCAGGAGCGCGGCGGCCATCTCTGCGGTACGGATCGACTCGGCGGCTCGGAAAGACTCGGTCGCGGACCGTGCCACGCGTCGGATAACCAGCGCGGCCAGTCCCAGACCGAGCTGGAGGCCGACTACCGACACTCCTTGGATCACCGATGACGCTAGGTCCACGACTGGTGCGCCGACCATCACCACCACGCTCATCGTCATGGCCACGTGGGTGGCGAGGAAGGCCGTGATGGCGACCATCGGTAGATCGAAAAGCAGGAACAGCCCGTACCAACCGACTAGGCCGAAGTACCAGTGATCGACCCGCACAACTGGCTCGGGTGGCAAGGCTATACAGGTAAGCGCCGATGCCAGCAGCAAGGTCGCCACGCCCAACCACCTTGCCGACGGCGGATAGTACCGCCGACGCATCACGAAGAAGGCACCGCCGACGCCCACCAGGGCCATGAGGACGAACGCTACGCTCTCAAGCCACGCCCCATCCGCTTGCCTCATCCGCCGGATGGCCGGCGCGAGACTCAGTCCGAACTGCACCACGACAGCGACGATCAGCAGCGCGATTCTCAGTCCGTTAAGCAGTCGTCGTTCGGTCAGCGTGATCGACATGCTGGTCTCACCCTTCGCTGCCTGGCCAGATCCATCGCACCGTCGTGCCCGCTCCGGGCCGGGACACCACCTGGGCGATCCCGTGCGCGGCGCTCATCCGAGCCACGATGGAGCCAGAGATGCCTCGCCGGTGTGTGGGCACGTCCGCTGGATTGAATCCGCAGCCCAGATCGCGCAACTCGACCAGCACCCTGCCGTCGTGATCCCGGCCCGCGCACAGACACACGTCGGTGTCCCCCGCGTGCTGCCGTACGTTATTCAGAGCTTCCTGCGCGCCCAGAAAGATCGCGAACGCCGGCTTCGCCGGTATCGTCAGCGGCCCTCGGATGCCCAGGCGGATCGGCACTCCGGGATACTCGCTCAGAGTTTTGAGCAGCGAGGACAGATCCACATCGCGTGCTACCGTGCCGGGCACCGAGCCGAGCACTTCCAGGTCGTGCCGGGCCCGATCCGGCAACCACCCGTCGCTGTCGAGGGTCCCCGAGGAGACCATCAGCAGGGTGGTGCTGGCGGTGTCGTGCAGCATGGCGAGATCCTCAAGCTCGGCGGCCCGCCGCGCCGCGGCGATGGCGGCCTCCCGCCGTCGATGAGCGGCTCTTTCAGCAATGCGATCAGCGGCGCGGGCACCAGCTCGGACCAGCGCGAGGCTCATCCAGGCGAGAAACGACTGCACGGCGAAGCCGAGGCAATGGCTGGCAACACCCTCATCAGGCCCGCTGAGGAGATTGCCAAGCGCGTAACTACCGATGCTCAGGACGGCCACGATGAATCCGCCAGCCGGCCAGTGGACCCACTCGAAGTGACAGGTCACCGTAGTGATCGAGACGACCACGAATGTCCAACTGCCGACCGTCTGTGGCCCTAGATGCACCTGACTGAGGGTGACCGAGAGTAGCATCAGCCCTTCGGCCGCTATGAACCAATCCGCCGGTAGCCGACGAAATCGCCAGTATGTCTGAAAGACACACCAGGCAGTGGCGTACCCGACCAGGCAGGCGGTCGCGAGCGCGCCGTCAGTGCCAACCGCGACGACGCCGAACGCACCGGATAGCACGACAACCGCGTTACGCACCCATAATGCGTACCAGCTAACCGACCGAGCAAGTTCGCTTTCACTCGGCCCAATCGGTCTCGGTGCCTCGGGCGAATATCTCGGCACATCGGTTATCACCTTTACGCCTCACCGCCTCTGGTGCGCTTGAAACTATTCCGCCGTGGCGCCCGACCACGGCGAGAATTCCCTTCCCTGACGATAGGCGGTCCTCGTGAACGGCTCAACCAGCAGCACGGTCAAGGCAGGGATGAAGACCGATCTGGGTCGATTCAGCAGGGTAAGCCCGAAAAGCTGTGGGTCGTTCTAACGTGTGGTGGGAGAAGATGCTGCATCCGTCAGCAACTGAGTCGTCGCCAACTCGCGGTAGAGCGCGTCGCTCCGCAGCAGCGACTCGTGGGTGCCCGCCGCGCGAATGATGCCGTCCTCGAGCACCATGATCTGTTCTGCCGAGGCGACGGTTGACAGACGGTGGGCAATCAGCAGCACCGTACATCTCGCCGAAACGGTCTCCAGCACCTCACGCAGGGCCAGCTCGTTTCGGGCGTCCAAGTGCGCGGTTGCCTCGTCGAGCAACAGCACCCTTGGCTTGCGGAGCAGTGCGCGGGCGATCGCGACCCGTTGCCGCTCCCCGCCGGAGAGCGCGACTCCGTGCGCTCCGACAGGGGTCTCCAGCCCGAATTCGAGCTGGTCAACGAGGTCATTGAGTCGAGCGTCCCGTAGCACCGCAGCGATTTCATCCGGACTTGCCGTGGGATCGCCGTAGGTAAGATTCTCGCCAATCGTGCCATCCATCATGGGGGCGTCCTGCTCGACATAGGCGATCAGATGGCGTACCTCGGCTCGGGTGAGCTCAGCGATATCCCGGCCGTCCAGGCGGATGCGACCGCGATCCGGCTCATAGAATCGTTCCAGAAGCGCGAACAGAGTGGTCTTGCCGGCCCCGGAGAGCCCGACAAGCGCGGTCTGACCTCCGGCGGGAACGTTGATCGAGACGCCACGCAACGCCGGCCTGCGAGTGGGGTAGGCGAACTCAAGATCTTGGATCTCTATCTGGGGTGGCCCCGGAACAGCGAGCGTTGACATGGGCGAGTCCACGTCCTCCTCGACGGCCATCGACTCGACCTCGCCGATCCGGACGGCTGCCCCCAGCCCTTGCTGCAACAGGCTCAGCGAGCCAGTAAGGGCGGAGATCGGGCTGGAGAGATAGAAGACATATAGCAGGAAGGCGATCAGGGCGGACAGCGTGAGCCCCCCAGTGGTGACCAGAAAGCCACCGAGTCCGAGGACCACCAGGATTGCCGTCTGCACGCTGATCGCCGAGAGCACGCTGACCATTGCGCGGTGTCGGGCACCGGTCAGGCCGGCCTGATAGGCGCGTTCTATCGCGGTGCCGACGGCGGCGGTCTCCCGGCGCTCGCCACCGTAAGCCTTGACCGTACGGATGGCGCCGAGTGTTCGATCCAGCACGGAACCAACCTCACCAACTGCCGCTTGGGCGCGGGTGACGGCCCGACGGATCCGGGGCAGTACGAACAGCAGCGTAAGCGCCAGCACGACTAGCACGCCGAGCGTCGCGGCGAACAGGCCGACGTGGATGGTGGCCATCAGTGCGAACGCGCCAACCAGCGTCAGCAGCCCGTTGACCAGCGCGATCAGACCACCGGTGGCCGCGCTCTGCAGCAGCGTGCTGTCGGAGGTCGCCCGCGAGATCAGATCACCTGGAGAACGCTGATCGAGTTCGGCCAACCGCAGCCGGATGAGGCGGTGAGCCAGTCGCCGACGCACCTGTCGGACCACGCGTTCGGCGATCCGCTGCTGCAACCAGGCGTTGAAGCCGTTGATGACCACGGCCCCGAGCAGGAGGGCGGCAAGCAGGAGCATCGCTCCGGCCATGCGGTCACCGCCTGCCAGCGCGTCGAGCGCCCATCGTGCCACCAGGGGTTGCATGAGCCCGGCTGCGCTGGCGAGTAGGGTCAACAGCAGCGCAAGCGCCAGAGCACCTCTGTGCGGCCAGGCAAGCTTTAGCAGAGTCTGCAGGGATTCGCGCCCGGAGCGGATCCCGTAGGGTAGCCGGCCAGTAACGCCCATCGGAGCCCTCTCCCGCGCTCGCGCTTGTTGGTGAATCGCCGCACCGTGGCCGGCACCGAAGTGCCGGCCACGACTTGGCCTGGCTCCGGATCCCTGCGTCAGGACCAGGTGTCGAAGAACCAGACGATCTCGTCCTGGTTGCGAACGCCATAGGCGCCCGTCTCCTCGGCGAACACACCCAACGGGGTGAGGGTGGGGGCCTGGTAGGTCTCCTTCATCAGAATCACCTCCTTCCAGTGGTTGCGTGCTCCTCCGCACCCGTAGTTCGGGTGGGGCTCGGTGGCTCGGTGGAATCTAGACCGAGCAGATCCTTGAGTAGGTCGTTCCGTCCGCGAACTCGTCGACGGCCGAACCTTCGGCCTCGACCCAGGCATGCGCCACGAACGGTGGGGCCGAGAGCACCCCGGTGCACCATGTCGGCCAGCTGCCGTTCATCCGGCAGACGAGCACGGTCGCGACCGAACGAAGCAGGCAGGCGTTACGACCACAGCACCGGGTGCTCACGGCGAGTACGGTGTCCCGGGCTCGTTTAGCCTCGGCATATGTGGCCAGGGGAGCGTCCCCTCTGACCCTGGTGAGGAGCCGGCACAGTTCCTGGGGAGTCCTGCGCACCAACCGCCGGGCCACCACGACCGCCACGGCGGTGAGCACCCACTGTGGCGTCGAGACCCGGACGTCATGATCCGGAAGTACAGGCATCTCAACGCACCGCCAATCCGGCCGACCGGAGTTCGTCGAGCAAGGTGTCCACGTCCTGGCGGGCCCGTTCGACGGCCACGTCGAAGTGGCTGGTGAGATCCGCTACCGCCCCGTCCCGCCCTCGGCCGTCCCGCAGCGCCTGTACGACCCTCGCCGCGGTCCGGCTCAGTTGCCAGTACTGTCCATCGCGCAGGTCCAGGAGGACCGCGCCGTACTCGGTGACAGCGAGCTCGAGCTCACTACGAAGGAATATCTCCACGTCGTTCTCCCGGATACTGAGCGTCAGTCGGTTGAGACCCGTGGTGCCGGTTCGTGTGGTTCCTGGCAAAAAGAGCACAGGTGAGCGTGGCGTCGACATCACGCACCGGCATCCACCGCTCGCGCGGGAAGGCGTGCGATCGCAACACGTCCAGGTCGATGATGCCCCGTTCTGCAAGCACCGAGTGGTGACAGATGTCGATCAATTCCGGCTCGGCCGCCCGGATTCCACGAGACGCCTGCGGATCCCCCGAGGTCTTACGGGTCCGCCGCAGGAAGTCGTCCGGGAGCAGCCCCTGCATCGCGTCCCGGATCAGCGGTTTGAACTGTTTGGGATGCCCACGGTCTTGGATCCGAGTTGCCAGGCATGCCTCAACGACCCGGTCATCGAGGAAGGGCGACTCGAACGCAACCTGTTGGGCGGCACCGAGTTGTGCCCCCGCTCGGGCAACCCGGGCACCGCCCCGAATGACGGCCAAGTAGGCGTGGTCTCCGAGTGCCGGTGCGAGAGGGTCGGCAGTGCCTGCGATCTCACGCAGACGCGCGCTGACGGCGGCACGGTGTGCAGTCGTGAGCCATCTCGGCCAGTACAGTTGCTGGTCCCAGGCCAGCTCCATAGCCGTCACCTTCCGGTATGGATCCCGGAACTCCATAGCCTCGACCATGTGGCCAAACCAGGTCCGGTACGGCTGTGAGCGCAACAGGGGCAGGAACGCCGTCCGGCAATCCGTCCCTTCGAGAAGCTGCGATGTGCGTACCCGGCGGAGCGCGGTGAGCGGCCAGCGTCGCAAGAGGGTGTGGTCCCAGGCGGGCATAGGGGAAAGCAGGTGGTCACCGCCAAGGCCGTTGAGGTAGACCCGTGCGCCGTTACTCCGGGCGACCTCGATCATCGCCGCTATCCTCGGCGCGGCCCGAATGGTCTCGGACGGTTCGTCGAACCGGGCGGTCACCTTGGACAGCCCGAGATAGAATGCCGGCAGCGACTCAAGTGACATGGTGCTGTGTTCGATGCCCCGCATGGCCGGCAATGCCTTGCGTGCCCAGACCAAGTCCTCGCGACCGCCCGGGTCGGTGTTGTACGCCGTGGAGGCGACGACTCTAGCCCGGCCGAGAGACGCGAAGTACGTCACCGGGGTCGAGTCAAAACCGCCGGACAGATCTGAGTGCACCACCCCTCCACTGCTGGTACGGGTCGCGACGGCTGCAGCCAGCCGGTCGCGAAGCCGTTGGGCACCCCGCCTCCGATCCAACTCGGCCCCCGGAGGGGTCCACCATCGCCGATGCCAACATCGATTGCCGTCGGCCTCGATGGTGAGCGAGTCTCCCGGGGCGACCGGCTCGACCCCGCGCCACAGCGGTTCCTCTGACAGAGGATGCACCAACGGCATGATGGTGCGCATTGCGAGCGTGGTCTCGTCGAAGTCGAACGAACCTAGTTCGGCCAGCACGTCAGCCCGATCTGAGGCGACCCAGACACCATCGATCCGGGCACGGAAAACCCGCCGTACTCCCAGGGCCGATCCCAATGCATGCGACCTGCCGGCGAACGACGCGACCACCCAGAAACTGCCGTCCAGTTCGCGGGCAAGCCGGTCCGGGCCATCCAGATGCCGGGCGGCCTGGTTTAGGCTGGCTGGGGTTGCGGCGGAGAAACCGACCACAGCCAAGCGGTGGTCGGATCTGTCCGCCGAGACCGCGACCTGTTCAGCCGGATGGTTATGCACCAGCCACGGCCGGCCTGACGGATGATGCAGGACGGTTGACTCACGAGCAAGGCGGCGGGCCAGTGGTACGGCCGAGTCGGTATCGGGGAGCACCACGAAACCCCAACCTGCAATCACGGACACCCTGCCTCCCCGCGCCAATTCGTGTGCACTGACTTCCTGTTGCCACCAGGCTGGCATCGACCAGTGCACCTGGCGTGGTCCTGCCGTGGTGAAGCGGATTCGTACGATGATCCGCGCTGGCTTCCGTGATCTCCGCCGAGTGCTGGTGGCCGGGGGGCCGCTGAGTCTTGGTGCCTGGGCGCGGCCGTTGCGTCCGCCGGAGCCCAGTCGCGCACGACGGCCTGCTGCAACCGGTGTATCCGGTACGATCCAAAGCCACGCTGCTCAACCAGGCTCATCGAGATGAGTCGCTCCAGCAGGACCCGCACCTGAGCACGGTCCACCCCCATCAGGCCAGCGGCCGCGTCCAGATCGAAGCTCGGCCACAGACGCGATGACAACCGTCGCAGCAGGATGGTTTCGGCGGGCTCCAGCCAGTTGAAGGCACGACTCAGCACGACCCGAATGTTGGCCTCGGCGTCGTCGTCGGTCTGCAGCAGGTCTAGAAGGTTGCGCTCGTCTTGAAGTTCCGCCACCAACTGGCCAAGGCTGACTTCGGTGATCCGACAGAATCGCTCGATCGCGATCCGCAACGCCAACGGCAGTCCGGCGCAGAGGTCGAGAAGTTGGTCTACCGCGTCCGCCTCAACCGCGCGCCGGGACTGCTTCAGGAGCGCGCCGACCAACTCCCGACCCTCATCGGGCCGTAGCCGACCCACCGAGAGTCGGGCCGCCCCGTTCCGAGCCACCAGGCCACGGAGCTGGTTCTGACTGGTTATCAGCACCACTCCGCCCACCCCGGGCAGCAGCTTCTCCACCTGATGGTGGTCGCGGGCATCGTCCAGGACCACCAGCATCCGCCGGCTCGTCAGCACCGAGCGGCAGAGCGCGATCCGGCTGAGGTCCCCTTCAGGGATGTCGCCGTCCCCGGTGCCGAACGCGCGAAGGAGCTCCGCTGCGACCTCGCCCGGCGGGAGCGCCTGCCCGGGACGGGACCCACGTAGGTCAAGGTATAGCCGGCCATTGGGGAACGGAAGCGAGGTGTGTTCCAACCAGTGCCGAACCAAGGCGGTCTTGCCGACCCCCGCGCCCCCATCGAGCACCACGACCCTGGCCGTGTCCCTGCAGAGATGATCGAGGGCGTTTATCTCCCCCCGGCGACCCACGAACCTGTCAGCCGGCAACGTCGGAGTACGCACCGCCGACACGGCGGTTGGCGACCTGACCTCTCCTTCTAGCTTGGTGTTCTCACTGAGGATTCGTAGATGCAGGGCGCGGAGATTCGCGGATGGTGCCACCCCGAGCTGATCCGCCAGCAACTGCCTGACCTGTTGGTACCTACTGAGCGCCTCGGCCGTACGACCGCCGCGATGCAGGCTGAGGATGAGTCGGTGCCAGAGAGTCTCCCGAAGCGGGTAGTAGGCGATCAACCTCTGCACCTCAGAAGAGACCATCCATGCCTCATCGCGATCGAGCGAGAGGTCGCACTGTCGCTCGACGGTCTGCAACATTTCCTCTTCCAGGCCGACAGCGATATCGTCAGCCCATCGGGCGGTTCCAAGCCCACTCAGCGGGCGGCCCCGCCACAACCGAAGAGCTTCGGCGAGCAGTGCTGCCTCCTCAAGCGGATCGGCACAGGTAGTGGCTTCCTGGCGAAGCCGCCTGAACCGATTGAGGTCGATGCTTTCCGACTCAACCATCAACCGGTATCCGCCAGCATCGAAGTCTATAGCTGTGGAATCAGTGCGGCCGGCCCCGCGCAGTACGCTCCGCAGGCGCCTGACATAGCCCCGCAGCGTGGTCCGCGCAGAGCGTGGTGGCTCTTCGTCCCACAATCGCTCAACTAGTTCATCGACGCTTACGATCTGACCAGACCTCAAAGCAAGCGTGGCAAGAAGCAGTCGCTGCTTGGTTCCGGGTACTGGCACTGAGCGTCCCGCCGTCTGCACCTGCAGGTCGCCCAGCATCGCAATAGAGAAGCCGCCCATGGCCGCGCCCCCGAGAGCTCTAGCTGATTGGACTACCAGACCATAGCGAGATCCGCATGGCCCGAATGTGGGTTCTTCACCCCACAAGCGACCCCGCCGGGAGCGTGGGCAGGAGTGATTCTGCGGATCAGAACGTCGGCAGGGCCACGGCAAGGTCCTGGTGTTTCTGGCTCGGGCGGCTTGAAGCAGAAACTCCACTGCGGCTGGCAACAAGACGGGCATGACCCGTTCAGGTGATCATCGAGATTCCCACGCCATGCTGATCGCTCGAAGTGAAGTA
Organism: Micromonospora carbonacea; assembly: GCF_014205165.1. Lineage (NCBI taxonomy): Bacteria > Bacillati > Actinomycetota > Actinomycetes > Micromonosporales > Micromonosporaceae > Micromonospora > Micromonospora carbonacea. The sequence goes on from NZ_JACHMZ010000001.1 coordinate 7,327,570, forward strand.
ATGCCCCCGCTGTCATCATAGTTGATCTCGTAGGTGCCCCGCGCACCGCTCTGACCGTGCCCGAAACCGCTGGTGGGCGGCCCGAAGCGCTCGCCGGTTTGCCTGATCCATGCGCTCGACGGAGCGTCCGACATGTTGACAAATCTGTCAAGGCTACTACTTGTGCAGTCCCGCCGCGCCGCGTCGATCCGCATCGCGGTTGACGAGTGCCGATCTCGACGCCGTTCGTCAGTGGTTTGCGCGGCGGTATAGGGTCCGCAGAAATCCATCCACGCTGCCGGCAATAGCGATTGCTCTATCTGCGTCTCGCAGTGCAGGACGGTCGCAAGGAAGTTCTTGACAGGCCGAAAGATGGCGTCAAAGTGGGGTTAATCGGGTGCGCGAGATTGATTCGATCAAGGCTGTGACCTGGTTCGGCTGGCTTGTCGTCTACGGATCAGAAGGTTAGGGCTTCGAGTCCCTTCGGGCGCGCTTCACGATCAAGGTCGTGACCAGCGGAAACGCGGGTCGCGGCCTTGATCGCTTTCGCGGGCTGGGACGGATCTTCCCAGGATTTGGAATCTGGTGCTCCGATCGTGCTCCGTTGTCGGTGTGCTGTTCCGGCGGTGGTTCGTGCCGGGCTGTGCTGACCAGTGCGTTTGCATGTCGACTGGTCTGGATCGTGGCTGGGATGCGATGGGTCAGGGTGCGATCAACGTCCACTGTGGTCGGTATAGTGGATCTTGTTTGGCGGGGTGGGTGTCCGGTCGGTCGGTTGCCGTTGACCTGGGCTGGCGCAGGTGTGGCGCGCAGGGGTCGGGATGTCATCCAGGCGATCATCGGCGGTGACGGCCGGGAGGCCGACGCATCTGATTCCTGCATGTGCGGGCGGCCCTGCGCGGCGGTCGCCCCCGGGGCTGGTGAGACCGGACCGCGGCGGTCCAGTCCCTCCGCTGGAGGCTGCCGCCGGCTCTCAAGAAGCGGAAGGCTCCTCATGCCGGTGGAGCCAGCCGACGGCTGCCCGATCGATGAGTCCTTGTTGCCGCACCCATCGGACAAGCAAGGCGATGGCGAGCGACAGGACCAGGCCCGCCCGTTCGGGTGCACCCGTCTTCCACGCCAGTCCGCCAACGATCGCGGCGGTCAGGAGCAGAACCCACTCAGTCTTCCCAGGGGTCACCCATCGGAGCAACCTTGTGCGAATCATGAGCACACCGAAGCACCTATCCGCTCGAACTATCAGGCGAGAACGAACTCGTGTTATCGGGGGAACCTCAGCCGTGGCCGGTAGCTGGGTCTGTGTCTCCACCGGGCGGCGGGTCAGCCAGACAAGCCCTGCCGGTCACGTCCGCGCTGGTGGTGTAAGAGACGGCCATCGCGTGATCCGGTCTGATGCTATGCGGCGATTGGTGCTGCGTTGGGCTGGTCGGTGTCGTGTTGGCGGGTGTCGACGGTGATCAGGCGGGCTTTGGCGAGGAGTTCCAGGCCCATGTAGCGGCGTCTTTCGGTCCACTCGTCGGTCTGCTCGGCCAGGACCGCGCCGACGAGTCTGATGATCGCCGCCCGGTTGGGAAAGATGCCGACGACGTCGGTGCGGCGGCGGATCTCCTTGTTCAACCGCTCCTGGGGATTGTTGGACCAGATCTGGCGCCAGATCTCGCGGGGGAAGCCGGTGAAGGCGAGCAGGTCGTCGCGGGCGGCGTCGAGGTGTTCGGCCGCAGCGGGGAACTTCGCTTCGATCGTGGCGACGACCCGCCGGAACTGGGCGTGGACGGCGTCGGCGTCGGGCTGGTCGAAGATCGTGCGGACGAGGGTGGCGATCCACGGCTGCGCCGATCTGGGGACCTTCGTGAGCAGGTTGCGCAAGTAGTGGGTGCGGCATCGTTGCCAGGCGGCGCCGGGCAGCGCGGCGCCGATCGCTGCGACGAGGCCGCGATGGGCGTCGGAGATGACGAGCTGGACGCCGGACAGTCCGCGGGCCGTCAGGGACCGCAGGAATGCCAGCCATCCGGCCCCGTCTTCGTCCGAGGCGACGTCGACGCCGAGGACTTCACGTTGGCCGTCGGCGTTGACCCCGACGGCGACCAGAGCGTGGACGTTGACGGTGCGGCCGTGCTCGCGGACCTTCATCGTCAACGCGTCGGTCCACACGAACGTGTAGTGGGCGGCGTCGAGGGGCCGGTTGCGGAACGCCTCGACTTGGGCGTCCAGGTGGGCGGCCATCTCCGAGACCTGCGACTTCGACAGCTGCCGGATCCCGAGCTGCTCGACCAGCTTCTCCACCCGCCGCGTCGACACCCCGAGCAGATAGCTCGTGGCGACCACTGAGACCAGGGCCTGCTCGGCCCGCCGCCGGTGCGTCAGCAGCCAGTCCGGGAAGTAGGAGCCCTGCCGCAGCTTCGGGATCGCCAGGTCGATCGTGCCGGCCCGGGTGTCCCACTCCCGAGGCCGGTAGCCGTTGCGGGAGTTGACCCGCTCGTCGCTGCGCTGTCCGTAACCGGCGCCGCAGATCGCGTCGGCCTCGGCGGACATCACCGCCTGCGCGAACGTTTTGATCATCGCCTGCAACACGTCCGGCGACGCGCCCTCGATCTGCTCGCGCAGCAGGTCAACGGGGTTCACACTCTCTGAAGCGGCCATCGCGTTCTCTCTTCCTTCTCTGACTTGGTCGTCTTGAAGGATCGACGCGATGGCCGTCTCTCATCTACGCAACACGCCCAACACGGGCAAGTCGTACACCACTTCCGTGGACGCAACCGCCCTGCTGCCGTAGAGAACCACAGTAGGGACGGCACGACAGCCGCGATGAGAGCGAGTCGCCAGACCTGTGCTTCGCCGGGTCAACGACGTGGTGGAGGACAATCAGCGTGGCGGTGAGCCACGCCACTGCCTCCATCCCGTGGTTGCGCACCCGGGCCACGGAGAGTCGCCTTCCCTTGCGTACCGGCGGAGGTGGGAGTTTCACCCCTGGTCACCAAGGGCCCGCGGCGACGGGCCGTTGTTGTGGTGCTGATAGTAGGCGGATCGGGAGACCTTGAGCAGCTCACAGGAACGCTTCACGTTCCCGCCGGGCCGCGCCTTCTCCGCCTCGATGAACGGGTACACGTTCACCGGGTCTCCGTTGCGAAGAATCGGTCGCCCCCTTGTGGATGTCGACGTCCTCGCGCAGCCGGCGGTTCTTCCGCCGCAACGCCGCCAACTCCTCCCGCTCAATGCTGGTAAGCCCGTCCGTACGGGTACCGGCGTCACGCCACCGCTTACGCCAGCCGAATACCGCGCTCTGCGACACCGCAGCCGCACCGCGATCTCCGGTACCGAATGCCCTGGGCCAGCCAGTCCGCCGCCTGCCGCCGCACCGCCTCCCGTCGAGCCCGCCCCTGCCGGGACAGACCACCACCATCGGGGTATCTCATACCTTCGATCTACCCCGAGCCCCACCCTCCACATCACGATCAACTCCACAACAGACGAAAGTGACCTTTCAACCTCTGTAGCGCGGCCCCCACCAGGTCGGCGACCGGAGAGTTGAGCCGCACCGGCCGTCCCGCATGCTGTGCCGATGGGCGCACGGGTGAAACGGGACGGCGCGGTGACAACGGTGATCCTGGATGAACCGGCGAGCCGCAACGCGGTCGACGGTCCGACCGCACAGGCGCTCGCCGACGCGTTCCGGGCCTTCGACGCCGACGACGGCGCGGCGGTCGCGGTGCTCTGCAGAGCCGGCGGCACGTTCAGCTCCGGAGTCGACCTGACCGCCATCGGTACGCCGAGCGGCAACCGGGTCGAGGCGGCGGGGGACGGTCCGATGGGCCCGACCCGGTTGCGCCTGGGCAAGCCGGTGATCGCCGCCATCAGCGGGTACGCCGTGGCGGGTGGGCTGGCACTGGCGCTCTGGTGCGACCTGCGGGTCGCCGAGTCCGACGCCACCCTCGGGGTGTTCTGCCGCCGCTGGGGCGTACCGCTGATCGACGGCGGCACGGTTCGACTGCCCCGGTTGATCGGCGAGAGCCGGGCGATGCACCTGATCCTCACCGGCCGACCGGTGACCGTCGACGAGGGGTACGCCATCGGGTTGATGAACCGGCTTGTCGAGCCGGGCACCGCCCGCGCGGCGGCCGAGCGACTGGCCGCCGAGATCGCCGCCACACCGCAGACCTGCCTGCGCAACGATCGGCTGGCCCTGCTGGCCGGCGTCGGCCAGCCGGAAGACGAGGCGCTGGCGACCGAGCTGGCCTACGGACTGGACTCGCTCGCCGCCGACGCGCTGACCGGCGCGGCCCGGTTCACCGCCGGTGCCGGCCGGCACGGCGAGTCCGGGTAATAGGCGGTCAGCGCAGTCGGGAACCTGACTCGCGGGAATATCCGACAATCGGCTCGGCCGAACGTCTGACGATCCGCACCTTCGCCACCGCCCGCGCGGAGTTTTTCGGATTGTCTATCCTCGGTGGATGGTCCATTCACGCATCCGGACCGCGAGGGTCGTGGGCCACCTGTGGTATTTCTCAAGACCTCGTATAAGTCGGCGGAGGTGACAGCGTGGATGTTGATGTGACATCTGTAGCGACGGCGGTGGTTCCGTTTGTGACAGCGGCTGTCGGGGCGTACGGCGCCGGTGTCCTCACTCGCGTTCAGGATGCGGCGGCCGACGCAACGCTCGATCTCGGCGGGCAGATCCTGCGCCGGCTGACCGGCCGGGAGGAACCCACGCAGCCGCTCTCGGAGGCGGTCCGTGAGCTGGCGTTAGACGTGTCCGATGGGGACCGGGTGGCGGCCGTCCGGCTGCAGATTCGTAAGATCCTGGCGGCGAATCCGCAGCTCGCGACCGAGTTGGCCGAGCTGGTGTCGACCGCCGGACCGGTGGTGACCGTCTCGGGGGAACGCGCCATCGGAGCGGCGACGATCAGCGGCGGCATGTTGGTCACCGGCGACAACGCCCAGATCACCAGATGACCGGCTCCGGGCCTGACAACTCTGTCGTCGAGGATCCAGACACCACGCCGGCCGAGGCCGCCGACAACCAGGTAACGGAGGCTGAAGGCCCGGCGAACGAGCCTTTCGCCCAGCTCCTGGAGCAGATGAGTAAGCTGCAGTCGGCCTTCGACTCCAAGATCCGATATGACGCCGTACGCGAACAGCTCGTCCAGTCGATGAGCGACGAACTCACCGCCTACCGGGAGAACCGCGCCCAGCTGCAACTCAGACCGGTACTGATCGATCTGATCACGCTGCACGACGACCTGACCAAAGCGGCCGATTCCGCCGAGCGCTCGGCGGAGACCGGGAAGCTTGTCGGGTTCTTCCGGGACTCCGTCGAGCAGATGCTTGCCCGCCACGGCGTCGAGCCGTTCACCGGCGACGCCGATGTGGTCGACCGGACCCGGCAACGGGTGGTCGCGACCGAACCCACCGAGGACCCGACGCTGCACCGTCGGGTCGCCGCCCGGCTCCGGCCGGGCTTCCAGTGGAACGACAAGGTGCTACGCCCGGAGTGGGTCAGCGCCTTCCGGCTCGTCCCGCCGGCTGGCGACCGCAGCACGGCACCGCCCCCGGTTGGGCCGGTGCCGACCCCGGCCACCGGCGGCAACCCGGACCCGGCGTCCCCCGCGCCGTCCCCGCAGACCGACCAAGGAGACCCTGCATGACCGACAGTCGCGTCTACGGCATCGACCTCGGCACCACCTACACCTGCATCGCCCACGTTGATGACCTCAGCGGCCGTCCGCACATCACCCCAAACGACGCGGGTGAGCTGACCACGCCGTCCGTCGTGCTTTTCGAAGACGCGGAGACCCGGGTCGTCGGCCGGGAGGCGAAGAACATCGCGGTCATGGAGGCGGAGAACGTCGTCGAGATGATAAAACGCGAGATGGGCAAGCCGGAGTGGCGACGCGAGTTCTTCGGTCACCGGTACTCGCCGGAGGAGATCTCCTCGTACATCCTGCGCAAGGTCGTCGACGACACCGAGCGGCACGAGGGCACCCGGCCGCACAAGGTCGTGGTGACCTGTCCGGCGTACTTCGGCATCCCGCAGCGGGAGGCGACCGCGGCGGCCGGCCGGATCGCCGGGCTCGATGTCCTGGAGGTCATCAACGAGCCGACCGCGGCGGCCATCGCCTACGGCGCCCAGCACCCCGAGGACCAGGTCGTGCTGGTGTACGACCTGGGTGGTGGCACCTTCGACGTCACCGTCATCGACATCAAGGACAGTGCCATCACCGTGGTCGCCACCGATGGCGCGCACGAGCTGGGCGGTCGCAACTGGGACGAGGAGTTGGTCAAGTTCGCCGCCGGGCAGTGGCAGGCCGAGCACCCCGGTGCCGGGACGGACCCGCTCGACTCTCCGGAGACCGTGCAGGATCTCTGGCTGCGGGCGGAGCGGGCGAAGTGGTCGCTCAGCAGCATGGCGCAGACCAAGGTGGCGGTGACCCACGACGGACAGCAAGTCACGGTGCCGCTGACCCGGGAGAAGTTCAACGACCTCACCCAGTACCTGTTGGACAGCACGATGTCGCTGACCAGGCAGGTGATGGAGACCGCCCGGGAGCTCGGTTACCCCAAGATCGACCTGATCCTGCTGGTCGGCGGCTCGACGAAGATGCCCCAGGTCACCGCTCGACTCGAAGCGGAGTTCTCGCTCGAGGTGAAGTCCTTCGAGCCGGACCAGGCGGTCGCCAAGGGCGCCGCGATCTACGGGCAGAAGCTCGCGGTCGGCGAGCGGGTGCGGACCGAGATCGGCAAGAAGCTCGACCGGGCGCCGGAGCAGGTGGACGTGGCTGCCGCACCGGAGAAGGTGCGGATGGCGGCCGAGGAGCTGGTCGCCAGCGACATGGGCCTGCGGCTGGGCACCGTGCAGTACCTCAGCGGCATGGTGGTCCGGAACGTGGTCAGCCACAGCTTCGGGGTGATCGCCCTCACTGCGGACGACACCGAGGTCATCTCGAACCTCGTCCTGGCCCAGCAGGCCCTGCCGGCCGAGGCCACCAGGACCTTCGGCATCCGGCACAGCGGCATGGGCGCGGTCGAGCTGAGGATCTTCGAGAACACCTCCCGGGAGGCGGTCGTCAAGGATCTGGACACCGGCGAGCAGGTCGGTGTCGCGATGCTCGAACTCGCCAGCGACCTGCCCGCCGATTCGCCGGTGGACGTGGTGTTCCGGCTCGACAACGAGGGTCGGCTGACCGTCACTGGGCGGGACCGTTCGGTCGGCGGCAAGGAGGTGACCGCCGTCATCGAGACCAACCGGGCGCTCTCCGCCGAGCAGGTGGCGGTCGCCATCAAGCACGCGAACAGCATCCGGATCCTCGGTTGACCGGCCGGTCCGGCCCCGTCGTCGACTCCCGGCCGCTCGCCGTCGGCATCGACCTCGGCACCACCTACTCCGCAGTGGCCTGGGTCAACCCCGACGGCGATCCAGAGATCATCCCGAACGCCCTGGGTGAGCCGTTGACCGCTTCGGTGGTCAGCTTCGCCGCCGGCCGCCCGATCGTCGGCGCCGAGGCCAAGGCGGACCAGGCCCGCGGCGCGTCCGAGGTGGCGTACCTGTTCAAGCGGTCGATGGGGAATCCGTCGTTCCAGTTCCCGCTCGGCGGCGAGGTGTGGAGCGCCACTCGGCTCTCCGCGCTCGTTCTCGCCCACCTCAAGGAGCAGGCGGAGGCGGCGCTGGGCCGGCCGGTGACCCGGGCGGTGGTCACCGTGCCGGAGTACTTCACCCATCCGGAGCGGGCGGCGACCATCGAGGCCGGCCGGCTGGCCGGGCTGGACGTCCGGCGGATCATCAGCGAACCCACCTCGGCCGCGCTCGCCTACGGGCTGCGGCCCGGTCCCCGGACCCGCCGGGTCCTGGTGTACGACCTGGGCGGCGGCACGTTCGACGTCTCGCTGGTCGAGATCGGACCGGACGAGATCCGGGTGCTCTGCACCGACGGCAACCACGAGCTGGGCGGCCGGGACTGGGACGACCGGCTGGCCGGGCTCGTGCTGCGTGCCTTTCCGGCCGAGGCCGCCGCGCTTGAGGACGAGCCGGGGGCGTTGCTGGTCGAGGTCGAGCGACTCAAGCGCACCCTCTCCGCCCGGCAGTCGGCCGAGCTTCGGCTGGTGGTCGACGGGCGCCCGCCGCTCAGCACCCGGATCGACCGGAAGTCGTTCGAGGGGGCCAGCCGGGATCTGCTCGAGCAGACCGGCCAGCTGACCGGCCAGGTCCTCGACGAGCTGGGCCTGAGCTGGGCCGACATCCACGGGATACTGCCGGTCGGCGGCTCCACCCGGATGCCGATGGTGCGCGACTATCTGGAGGAGTTGTCCGGTCGGCCGCCGATGGGCGGCGTGCACCCGGACCACGCCGTCGCGCTCGGCGCCGCCGCCCAGGCCGCCATCCTGCTCGAAGAGGAGAGCGCCGCCCAGCTGCGGCTGGCCGGCCCGTCGGCGGTCCCGGCCGAGCCGATCCTGCGGCTGTCGGCGCCACGCAGGGTCAGCGGCGTGGTGGCGCACAGCCTCGGCATGATCGCCGAGAACTCGACCGGTGACCGGTACGTCAACAGCGTCCTGCTGCCCCGCAACCAGCGGATCCCCTGCACCGAGACCCGGCCCTACCAGTTCGAGCTGGACGGCGGGGGCGAGGAGTTGCTGGAGGTCTACCTGACCCAGGGGGAGACCGACGATCCGTCCACCTGTGTCTACCTCGGCCGCTATCTGGTCACCAGGTTCCCGCCCGGTGGCCGGCGCAAGGTGATCGTCGACGTGGCCTACGCCTACGACGAGAACGTCCTGGTCGGGGTGACGGCGACCGAGCGGAGCAGCGGAGCGCCGTTGGCGGTGACCGTCGCCGAGCTACCGGAGGACGTTCCCGGCCGCTTCCTGCAGCCGCCGGTCCGCTCGGTGGCCCGCGAGCCGATGACCGTCTACCTCGCGTTCGACCTCTCCGGCAGCATGTCCGGCCTCCCGCTGAACGAGGCCAAGCGGGCCGCGGAAACCTTCGTCAGCCAGCTCGATCTGACCACGACCGCCGTCGGCCTGATCGCCTTCTCCGACCGGGTGCGCGCCGAGCAGCAGGCGACCTCCAACGCCGCCGTCATCGAGCGGGCGATCCGGGGACTCGTGGTGGGTAGCACCGGGTACGGCAACGCCACCCATCCCTTCGACGAGCTGCGCCAGCTGCTGGCCGGCAGCGCGGGTCGCCGGTTCGGGGTGGTGCTGGCCGACGGGGTCTGGTCCAACCAGAGCCGCGCGGTCAAGCAGGCCCAGCACTGTCACCGCGACGGCATCGACGTCGTCGCGGTCGGCTTCGGCGGTGCCGACCAGGGTTTCCTGCGGCGGATAGCCTCCTCGACCGAGCAGGCGCTCTTCACCGACCTCGGAGAGCTCAGCAGCGTGTTCGGCACCATCGCCCGGGAGATCACCGAAGGTGCCACCCGGCCGTGACCGCCGCCGACAACGGAGCCAACTACTTCGTCCTGCTCGAGCTCGACCCGCAGCAGCCCTGGGACCAGGCACTGTTCATCCGGACGGTGGAGGCGGCCCGGCAGCGGTGGACGAAGGCGTCCACCGGCCTGAGCACTCGAGCATCCGAGGCCAAGACGAACCTGCACGCGATCCGGAACGCCGAGCGGGACATGAGCAACCCGGAGCAGCGCGAACAGCAACGGGCCGCCGCGTTACGGCTGCGGGAGGCCGCGGTCCTCGCTGAGCGTAGGGAGTTGACGGAGCTGCTCGACGTCTGGCTCGCCCGGGGTTTCCTCCTCGAAGCCGAGCGGCAGCGGGCAGAGGCCGAGTACGGCGACGTGCTGGCCGGCAGCCCGAAACTCGCCAAGCGGATCAGGCGGGCGAAGGTACGCAGCCTCCAGCCGCCGGCGGCCTCCTCGAGGCTCGACACCGAGGTCGAGGACCAGCTGCGAACGCTGCTCGCCGAGGTCAGGGCCCGTTCCCTCTACGACGTGCTGAAGGAGTGCGACCCTGACCTGACCAGCAGCAGTCCCCGGGAACGGCTGATGGACGCGGCCGAAGCGCTCGAAAGAAAGATGCGGAGGTTCAAGGACAAGAGTGATCCGAACATCGGCCGCAAGCAGAAGCTCGGCAGCCACGCCAGACGGGTCTTCGCCACCGAGGACCTCCGTCGCCGGCACGACGAGTCGATGCGGGTGGAGCGGCTCCGGGACCTGGTCGTACGGTTCGAGTGGGCGCTCTCGCTGGCCAACGAGGTCCGTGCCGCGCAGGTGGAGCTCTTCCTCCTGCGGGCTCGGGCGGAGGGCGTCGACGACCTCGAACAAGCGACGACCTATCTGGTCGAACACTTCCGGGCCCGGGGCTGGCCGGTACAGCTGCCGGCCGAGCAGGCCCAGCGGCAGATCGCCAAACTGCTCCGCTGCCTTTACTGTCAGGACCTCAATCAGCCGACCGACGGGCGCTGCCAGACCTGCGGCGAGGACCTCGAGGTGCGCTGCCCGAGCTGTGATCGCACCGAGCGACGGTACGGCGGGGACTGCCGGTGCGGCTTCCCGATCGGGCAGCGGCGGCTGGTCGAGAGTCTGGTGCTGCTGGGGCGAACAGCGATCGAGCGGCTGGACTTCACCGAGGCTCAGCTGCACCTGGACCGGGCCGCCCGGATCTGGCAGCTGCCACCGGGACGCGCCGACCAGCTCGCCGAGCAGATCACCGGCCAGCGACTCAGCCTGGAACAGGCCCAGCAGGCCATCGCCGAAGCGACCGCGACGGTACAGCTCATGATCACTGCGCGGCGGTTCGTGGCCGCCGAGCGGCAGCTGCGGGCCGCGCCGGCCGGCCTGCTGCACCGCGACGAGCTGCTGCGGCAGGCCGAGCGGGCGGTACGCGCCGCGCAGGCGCTCTGCCAGCGGGCCGGCCGACCGGGCCTGCTCTCAGCCAGCCGGGCCGAGCTGTACGCGGAGGCGTTGGCGGTCTGCGACGACTACGAGCCGGCCCATATCGGGCTACGGCAGATCCTGCCCGAGCCGCCCACCCGGGCCCGGGGCCTCGTGGCCGATCCCGCCGTCGGCGTCTCGTTGAACTGGGAGCCCTCCCCGGAGCCGGGCGTCTCGTACGTGGTGTTCCGCACGACCGGCCCGAACCCACCGACGTCGGTCGAGGCGATGCCCGGCCAGCAGATCGCCGAGACCGGTACCACGAGTTGGCTGGACCGCGGTGCGACCAGACTCGCCGGCCAGCCAATCTGGTACGCGGTCTTCGCCAAACGCCGCGGCACCTACTCGATCGCCGCGCTGACCGAACCGGTCCTCGTCGCCGCGGACGTCGTCGACCTGCGTAGTCAGGTCCAGGACGGCCGGGTGATCCTGACCTGGGCGCTGCCCGAGCACGCCGCCCAGGTCGAGGTACGCCGGACCGACTTCGGCTCCGCCGCGGACACCCGGCTGGTGGCCTGCGTCGAACCCGGTCGGGTCGACGATCAGCTGGTCCACAACGGTGTGCGGTACCGCTACACGATCCGGGTCGGCTACCGGGATCTCGCCGGCCGGATCTGCTGGTCGCCAGGGGTCTCGTGCACCGCGACTCCGATGGGGCGGCCGGCGCCGCCCGGGCCGTTGACGATCACCGGGGAGGCGTCGACCACCGGGATGTTTAACCACCGGACCCTGCTCCGCTGGCCCACCCCCGAGATGGGCACGGTGAAGGTGGTCAGGCAGCTGGGAGTCGGCTCGCTACGCGAGGGCGACCAGGGGACGATCCAGGCACTGGGACGGGACGGGGTGGTCCTCGAAGACGACTACCCGGCGAGTGACATCTGGCTCTCGGACCTGGTGGTCTGTTCCTACTTTCCGGTCCTGGTCGTCGACGGCTCGGGACATGTCGGCCAGGCCCGGCGCTATGCGAAGGTCGACGAGCCGACGCAGCTGAGAGTGGAGTTCGCCGGAGCGGAGGTCCGGATCGGCTGGGCCTGGCCCCAGCAGGTCTCGGCCGTCCTGATCGGTCACGACCCCGCCGGCGCACCGGTCGATCCCACCGCGGCGGCTGACCCGTCGACCGTCAACCGGGTGGACGTCGAGCCCTTCGGGAGCGCCGAACTGCCGGTCAGCGCGGACGACATTCACCTGGTCATCGCCAGCGTGGTGCGCCGCGACGGGGTGGACTTCGTGACCTCCGGGGTACGCCTGCGGGCCCACCGGCCGACCTCCCGGGTGTACTACGAGGTGCGGCAGGGCCGACGCGGGGGCAACCTGCTGCTGCACACCGACGGACGGCTGACCGCCCCCGAGCTGGTCCTGGTCGGCAACCCCGATCGGACGCCGAAGGTGCCCGCCGACGGCGAGCGGATCGCGCTCAGCACCCCACCCACCCTCGGTGGGCAGCAGGACATTCGGCTGCCGCGTAGCCCTGGGAACAGGGCGCTGCACTACCGGCTCTTCACCGCCGCGTCAGCCGAGACCGCGGCGGTGGAGCTGGTCGGCCCGCCACTCAGATCTTGAACAGGTACACGTCGATGGTGAGCGTGCCCTGCGGGGAGGCCAGGCTGATGAACGGCCGGTAGACGGCACCCCGGAAGACGAACCCCTGGGTGCCCAGACCGGCCAGTGCCTGGTTGACCTGCCGCGCGATGGCCATCCCCCGGCCGGTGTTACCGCCGGCCGCGCCACCGAAGGTCAGTACCAGGCCGGCCCGCCGGCCACTGAGGCCCGGATGGCTCCGCACCCTGGCCTGCAGGCCGCGGACCGCCCGGGGCTGGTTGGCAAGCAGCCCTCGCCAGTCGACGGTGCTCAGCTTGATGCTGACCGGTTCCAGCTCCAGCACCGCCTCGGGGGTCGGCGACGGAGTGGGCGACGCCGAGGGCGAGGCCGCCGGCTCCGGCGGTGGCGGCGGCTGTCCGACCGTGGTGGCGACCAGGAAGCTCATCGCGAGCGCGAACATGAGATCGGCGAAGAGCCAACCGATCGTGCCGAACACGACGTTCCCCGGGTCCCGCCCAGCCAGTCGCTGGCGCCTACGGGCCAGAAACCACACAACGTTCTCCTTTCGCCGGCGGGCGCCGGCCTGCCCTGGGGTGGGTCCCGCGTCAACGGCCGGTGATGCGGTCCCGCCAGGTCCTCGGCCGGCGCGGCGCGCGGGGCGCCGTCAGCGCGGCCGAGACGGCTGCCAGGTTCGTCGCGGTGGCCTGGAGTGCGGCGGTGGTCGCCTCGAGTGCCGCGCTCGTCGAGACCAGCTCCCGATCGATCTCCTTCAGCCGCCCGCTGGCATCGACCACGTTGCGGGCGAGCGCCTCCAGGTCGCCGCGCATCCGCCCACTCATCAACTCCGTCACCTCGCGCATCGAGGTGGCGGCGGTGGTCATGCTCTGCGAGTTCTCGGTGACCTGCTTGACGAAACCGGACTGCGTCGTCTCGATCTGTTGCAGATGCTTGTCGATGGAGGCGGCGATGGTCGAGTAGGTCCCGGCACTTTCGCCGAGAGTACGCGCCGCGGCCGTCAGTTCGGTGACGCCGCTGGCCATCGCGGCGGCGCTTTCCGCGTACACCCTGTGATCGGATCGGTAATCCTGCAGCGAGTTCCGGAATCCCTCGAACAACGGAGTCATCTGCTGCTCGACCAGTTGCTTGTTGGCCTCCCCCGCCCGCTGGAGTACCAGCTTGGCCTGCTCTGTCGTGCCGGCGATCAATTGAGCATTCTCGGTCCGTACCGCCGCCATCGTGGTCAGGGTTTCGGTGGCCAGGTTGCCGACGAACTCACGCCCCTGCTCCTGCTGCGCGGTCATCGCCGCCAGGCCGTCGGTGTGCAGTTTCTCGGTGGCCTCCCGACCGCTGGTGGCGATCTGTCGGTTGCTTTCGGCGAGTGCCCGGGTGTCCTCGACGGCCGCGCTGATCAGTCGCTGGGTCTCGGTGAGCACCCGCTGTGCGGCCTCGGCCCATTCCTCGGCCGAGACCGGCGGCCGGATCGAGCTCGTCTCGGTGGCGAGCGCGAGCGCACTCATCGCCTCGTCGAGCTGCGCACGGACCTCGGCGAGCTCGCGGTTCGACCGGGTCTCCCGCCGGTGCGCCCAGACGGTCAGCAGCAGGACCAGGGTCAGGAAGGCGAACGCCAACACCGCGGTCAGCGAGAAGGTGGGGATGAACTCGCCGCCGAACCGCTGCTCCCAGAGCACCAGGAACGGCTGGGTGGACAGGTTCGGGTGCTCTTTGAGCTGCTCGTGGTAGCGCCAACTCGCCCAGCCGAGGACGAGCCAGGTGAACAGCAGGGGAACCAGGACGACGGCGTTACGCCAACCGACCAGGTTGCGGAGCCGGCTGTGTTGCAATTCCGACAGTTGGTCGAGCGGGTGCTCGATGGCGAGCATTCGTTCCAGGGCCACATAGTCGCGGCGTCCGGCGGCGTGGTCCAGCACCAGCAGCCGCTCCGCGTCGGCGCCGGCGCCCAGGGCCACCAGTTGGTCGTACACCTTGCGCAATTTGCCAGCCGCATCGGGCCCATTCGGCTCCAGGCCGGCCACGTTGGCGAACCGGTCGTCGTCCGGTGTTGACGTCGATAGTGCAGCCGGCATTTGCGCTCCTGGAGGACGTCGGCGCCTACTGAGGAAAATTGCTGGTCGGACTGTCGACTGTAGTCACGTCGACCTTAGCCACGTCGGGCGTTGATCAGCATCGTCCACAAAGTACTCTTCGTTGTCTGAGCAGTTTCCACCGACCTGTCGTTCGGTGGCACTAACCTCGGCCCTTCGTTAAGGGCTGCGCGGCGGTGGTCTCGGGGACGCGAAAGTGCCTTCTGATCTGGAACGATGTGACTTGTCTAGGGTCTCATCCATCCACGGAAGGCACTTTCAAGGTGCAGCGTACCGGCATGCGTCCCAAGCTTGCGGTCTCTGGTGGGGTTCGGGCGTGGTCGGTCACGCCGGCGCCCGCCTGCTGGCCGACGTCGCCGAGGTGACCGGTTTGGCCAGGGGTTTGGTGATGCGCTGGCCGGGTTGCGGCAGCGACGCCCGGTCCATGAGCCGGGCCGGGTCGCCGTCGATCTGGCGGTGATGCTCGCCGACGGCGGCGAAGCGATCGCCGATCTGGGCGTGCTGCGCCATCAGCCCGGATTGTTTGGGCAGGTTGCATCGGACGCGACCGGGTGGCGGGTCCTGGACAGCCTCGACACGGCAGCGTTGGCCCGGTTGTGGCAGGCCCGGGCGGCAGCGCGGGAAGTCGCGTCGGCGCAGACCTGTGAGACCCGCGGCTG
Source organism: Micromonospora carbonacea (assembly GCF_014205165.1). NCBI lineage: Bacteria > Bacillati > Actinomycetota > Actinomycetes > Micromonosporales > Micromonosporaceae > Micromonospora > Micromonospora carbonacea. Next base: position 7,342,720 of record NZ_JACHMZ010000001.1, read on the forward strand.
GTTGCCCGCCTCGGTCGCGGCGGACCGCGAGGTCCCCGGGCTGGTCCTGGACATGGACGCCACCCTGGTCATCTGCCATTCCGAGAAGGAATCGGCGACGCGGACGTGAAGAAGACATTCGGCTACCACCCGCTGCTGTGCTTCCTCGACAGCACCGGCGAAGCCCTGGCCGGACTGCTACGCGAAGGACGGGCCGGGTCGAACACCACCGCCGACCACATCACCGTCCTGGATGAGGCCCTCACGCAGATCCCCGACGTCCACCGGCACGGAACACCGCTACTGATCCGCACCGACGGCGCCGGCAGCACCCACGGCTTCCTCGCCCACATCCGAGGTCTGCGCGAGCACGGCATCGACGCCCGATTCAGTGTGGGCACCGCGATCACCGCACCTGTGCGGGCGGCGATCGAGCAGGCAGGCGACTGGATCCCCGCGATCAACACCGACGGCGGCCTGCGTGACGGCGCCGAAATCTGCGAACTCACCGGACTGGCCGACACCAGCGGCTTCCCAGCCGGAACCCGCCTGATCGCCCGCCGGGAACGACCACACCCCGGCGCCCAACTGTCGCTGTTCGACACCGCCAACGGTCTGCGGCACCAGGTCATCGCCACCGACACCCCACCCGGTCAAGGATCCCTGCAGTTCCTGGAGGCCCGTCACCGCGCCCACGCCCGCGTCGAGGACCGCATCCGCACCGGCAAAACCACCGGCTTCGGCCGGTTCTCGTCACGGATCTTCGCGATCAACCAGGCCTGGCTACAGTTGGCGTTGACCGGCATTGACCTGCTCGCCTGGACCCAAACCCTGCTGCTGGACGGCGACCTCGCCCGCGCGGAACCGAAGATGCTGCGCTACCGGCTCCTGCACATCCCAGCCCGGATCACCCGCACCGCACGCCGGACCGGGCTGCGCATCCCCGACGGCCGGCCCTGGGCCGATCAGATCATCACCGCGTTCACGCGGCTCGCCAGCCTGCCCCGACCACTGACTGAACCACAATCCCTACCCCTGCAACAGCTCCGAGGAACCCGGGCACGCGTTGAGCGCCCACACCATGCCTACCGGCAGAAATACCGCCAGCCACACCCACAAAACCAAGATCAAACACTCATGAAAGACCGAGGCTAAAGGCGTTTCTCGCGGATCTTCCGGTGGGCCGCGGTGGGCCCGGACGACGACCGGCGGCGTTGTCGGCCCGTCCGGGTGCATCACCGGGTTCCGGAGAGACCTCCGCCTTGCCGGATCGCCGCTCGGCCTTCGCCTCGCTCCACCAAGATCCACGAAACCGGCGTCAGTCGTCATCGAGTCGGAGCCTGATGTCGGCGATGGTCGGATCGTCGGGGGGGAAGTTGTCCATCGCGATCCGCAGCGCCCGCTTCAGCAACGGGACCGCCTCACCGCCCCGATCCCGCAACTGGTAACTCGCGGCGAGATTCACCAGCCTGAGCACCAGGCCGATGTGGTCCGGACCCAGCGCGGCCTCGGTGATCGCCAACGCGCGCTCCTCGACCGGGATCGCCTCGCCCGGCAGGTGCTGCCGGTAGAGGGTGTTGCCGAGGGCCGCCAGCCTGTGGGCCAGGTCGAGGCTGTCCGGCCCGTTGGACACCTCGATCAACGCGACCGTACGACGCAGCAGGGGCGCCGCGTCGGTGTACCGCTCCATGGCCCGGTAGGTGTCCGACAGATTGACCAGAAACTGCACGAGCTCCGGGTTGTCCTGGCCGAGGGTCGCCTCGACGAGCGCCAGCGCCCGCTTCTCGAACGGGACCGCCGCGATGTACTGCCCCAGGTGGTAGTGGGCGGCTCCCAACCGGCCGAGCCACTGCGCGACCTCCATCGGATCAGCTTCGGCCGCGGTCTCGATGATGCCGAGGATCCGGCGGCAGACCGCTATCGTCTCGGTGTGCAGGTTGAGCTCACGGTACGCCCGGCCGAGTCGCCGCAGATCGCGTAGCACCGTACTGCAGTCGGCGCCCTGCTCGGTGCCGACCGCGACGGCCCGCTCCCAGAGCGGAAGGGCATCCTCGAGTCGGCCCATCTCCTGGTATGTCATCGCGAGGTTCGTCAACCGGAGCGACAGCTCACCCCGCTTCTCGACGGGCGAGGCCATGGTGACGGCCAGCGCCCGGGTCTCCACCGCGGCCGCTTCCTCGAGGCGACCGTGGTGGTAGTAGCTCTCACCGAGCAGTCCGAGCTGCTCGGCCACGCTCGGGTGATCCGGCCCGTACAGCGCCTCGCAGGTGGCCACGGCCCGCACCCGGGGCGGTACGGCCTGGTCGTGCCGGCCCATCTCCGTGTACGTCGCGGCGATCTCGTCGAGCTGGTCGACCACCTCCTGGTGCACCCGCCCGTAGGTGTACTCGGTTATCTGCAGTGCCCTGCGGAGCGGCGGCAGCGCCTCGTCGCATCGACCGAGTGCCCGCAGATCCGAGGCGAAGGCGGTCAGCCGGTACACCACGTCCGGGTGGTCGCCGGACAAAAGGGTCTGGGTGATGACGAGCGCGGTCCGGCTGAGCTGCACCGCTTCGGTCAGCCGCCCCAGGTGGCCGTACACCTGGGCGAGGCTGCCCATCAGGATGGCCAGGTCGAGGTGCCGGTCGCCGTAGTTGTACTCGATGATGTTGATGGCCCGGGTCAGCAGCGGAGCGGCTGCCTCGAACCGGTCCAGCGCGTACAGGCTGTTCGCCAGACCACCGAGGCGTTGCGCCACCGCCGGATGGTCGGGTGAGTGCTGGGTCTGGATGATGGTCAGCGCCCGCTGGTCCAGCCGCCTCGCCTCCTCGGCGCGACCCAGCGCGCGGTACGTCGAGGCGAGATTGCCCAGCCGGACGGCGACATCCGGGTGGTCCGGGCCGAGGCAGTCCTCGACGATCCGCAGCGCTCGCTGCTCCAGCTCGGCGGCCTCCTCGTTCCGACCGAGGTCACCGTAGACGGCGGCCAGATTGCCGAGCTGAAGGGCGACGTCCGGATGGTCTCCGTCCATCGCGGCGGTGACGATGTCCAACCCGCGCTGCTCGAGCCGCAGCGCCTCGTCGTACTCGCCGATCGCGCGATGGGTCGACCCCAGCCCGCCCAGGAAGAGCGCCAGATCCGGATGGTCCGGCTTCAGCAGGCGCTCGGCCATCTCACTCGCCCGCCGGCCCAGCTCCAACGCCTCGACGAGTCGCCCCAGCTCGCGGTAGCTGCTGGCCACGTCGACCAAGCGGTACGCCACCAGGATGTGCTCCGGCCCGTACCGCTGCTCGGTGATCGACAACGCGCGCTGTCGCAGCGGCAGCGCCTCCCGGGTCTGGCCGAGGTCGGTGTGGATGGACGCCAGGTTCGCCACGAAGCCGGCGACCGCCCGGTGTTCGGGGCCGTAGGCCGCCTCGGAGACGTCCACCGCCCGGACCATCAGCGGCATCGCCTCACCAGGCCGGCCGAGTGCGTTGTAGGAGATGGCGAGGTTGCTGAGCCGGGTCGCGATCGCGAGTTGGTCGGGGTCCGACTCCCCCTCGGTGATGCCGAGCGCCTGCTCCTCGAACTCGACCGCCTCCGCGTGCCGGCCGAGACTCGAGTACGCCGCGCCGAGGTTGCCCAGCAACGTCGCCAACTCCGGATCGGTCGGTGCGAGCCCCGCTCGGCCGATCTTCAACGCCAACTCGGCGAGCTTCGCGGTCTCGGTGTACCGGCCCTGTCGGGCGGTGAACAGACCGGCCTGATTGAGCAGCTTGCGCAGTTCGACATCCTGGTTGTCGCCCCCGATGTTGTCCGCGAGCGCGTGCACGTGCGGCAGCAGGCTCCACCACCGGGGCCAACCGTCCATGTTGTCGCTCGGGTCGGGGGGTGCGGCGCCGCCGATCAGGTCGACCGCCCGGCTGCCCGCAGGGGCCAGGCCCGAGTCGGTGCGCTCGCGCTGGGAAACCCGCAGTACCGCCTGCACCAGCCGGTGGATGCTGACCGACTCGTGGGTCAGCGTGACCATGCTGTACGAGTTCAGTAGCAGGAGCAGTCGGTTCGCCACCAGCACACTCCCGCCGGCGAACTTCGTGATGAGATCGCGGGGCAGATCGTCAGGACCGAGCCAGGCGAGGACGTCGAGCAGCTCAACCGCGCGTCGATCCTTGCCGAGCAGCGCCCTCAGGGTGATCTTCCAGACCTCACTGACCGCGCGCTCATGCTGGGCGCTGGGTGCCATCTCGGCCATCGCCTCGGCCAGCTCGCCGTCCAACCGGGCGGCATAGGTGGCCAGTGGCTCGGCCGACGCGCGGACATAGGCGGCGGCCTGCTGAAGGGCCAACGGCAGGCAACCGAGGGCGACGGCCATCCGCCGGGCGGCCGGGCGGTCGTCTTGGCCGGTCCGACGGATCAACAGGTCGACCGCCTGCCGGATGGTGAGCATGCCCAGCCGTACCGACCCGAGGCCGTCGTCCGTCCAGTCCCGATCCCGTCGGGTCGTCAGCAGCACATGCCCGCTGTCGACCCCGGCCAGGAACTCCTTGACGTCCTCCGGCGCCTCGACGTTGTCGAGCACCAGCAGCCAGCCCTGATTCCGCTGCAGCCACTCGGTCGCCCAGTCCGCGGCCGCTTCGGGCGACGCGGTCAGCCCCGGCACCAACTTGCGCGCCACCCTGGCCAGCCCTTCGGTGAGGGCGGCCCGGGTGTCCGCGGTGATCCAGAAGACCGCAGTGTAGGTGACCCGCTTGCTCGCCGCGTACTGCAGGGCCAGCTCGGTCTTGCCCACCCCGCCGAGCCCGGCGACGCTCTGCCCGATCACACTCCGCCCGGCGACCCCGCCGCCGGCTGACATCGCCCGTTCGAGCTCGCTCAACGCCTCGCCTCGGCCGACGAAGATCGTCGACGGCCGCCGCGGCGGCATCCAGATCTCCCGCGCGCCGACAGTCCGTACCGGCGGCAGCTTGTTCGGATAGCTGTTGAGGGTGACCTTGGGGTTGTCGCCGGTCACGATGATGCTGTCGCTGATCGACCCGCCGACCACCGACCGCTCGCCCTGCGCGTTCAAGCCTGCTTCGGCCGCCTCGTCCGGCTCATCCGCCTCGTCCGGCACGACGCGGCTCAAGAGTGGAGGTCCACTATCGGCTGCCTGCGGAAGCTCATCGCAACATCGATACCAGATCAGAACTTCCCGCGCGCATCGTAGCCAAGTCGAATGTGCGACATCGATTCTGGCGAGACCCGATCGGTCACCCCGGCGTCGACCCCGCCAAGCAGTCAGAACGGGTACCGCGACCAGGCCGGCCGGATCCTTCAGCCGCAGCCCCGCCTCCCCGGGGGACCCGGGCGATCGGGGTTGGCGGGACTGCGTAGTTTTCCGTGTTTGGCCTGGGTGTGCTCGGGTTCATGGACGTGTCGCACTACGAGTGCGGTGAGGAGTCTTCGGATCTCCGGTACCGTGTAGCCGATCATCATGCCGTCGCCGGCGCTGGATCCCCTTTTGCCGCAAGGGATCTGGCCACGGACAGCCAGGCGTGGGCGGCCATCGCGAGGGTGAGCCAGTCACGCACCTGGTACTCGTCGAGGCCAGCTTCGTTCTTGGCCTGCTGGAAGCACTCCTCGATCGCCCACCTCGCCCCGACGACACGAGCGAGGTCGACCAGCCGGGTGCGGCGAGGCCCGTAGCAGACGTAGTAGGCGATCTCACCGGTGGTTATGCTGCGCCGCGCCAGGAGCCAGTGTCCGCGGCCCGGCCGCCAGCAGATCCGCAACTCCACCCGAGCCCACCAGTACTCGCGTGGCCCGTGCGCTCCGGCGCCGGCCGAGAGTCGGCACCACGCCCGAGCGGGCAGGGCGGCGATCAACTCCTCGGCGCGGGCAGTCCCCATCGTCGTGGTGATCATGTCGTCGTTGCGGCGGGTCGCGACCACATAGCCCACATCCCGCTGTTCCAGCCACACCCGCAGGGACTTCGACTGCCCGTAGGCCTCGTCCATGGTCACCCACCCCACCGGCGCCCCCGCGTTCAGGGCGCGGGCGAGCATCTGGCGGGCCATCTGCACCTTCGTGGCGAACTCCACCTCGTCCGGGATGCCCGCGGCCCGGCACCGGTCGCGGTCATCGGTCCACGAGGTCGGAAGGTAGAGCTGCCGGTCGATCAACGCGTGTCCCTGGGATGACCGGTAGGCCAGGAACACCCCGACCTGGCAGTTCTCGGTCCGCGCAGCCGTGCCGGAGTACTGGCGTTGCACCCCGGCCGACCGTGTGCCCTTCTTCAGGAACCCGGTGTCGTCGACGATCAGTACGCCCTGCCGGTCGCCGAGGTGTTCGATCACGTAGTCGCGCACGTCATCCCGCACGGCGTCGACGTCCCAGTCCGCCCACCGCAACAACCGCTGCATCCCGTCCGGCGACACATCCCCGGCCTGCTCAGCCAAGGTCCAGCCGTTCTTCCGACCAAGCCCGAGACCAGCCCACACAGGTACTGCCGCGCCCGCCGACGCGGCTCCGACCGGCGAAACCGCACCCCGATCCGAGCATGAAGCCGATCCAACTCCGCATACCAACGATCGACATCAACGTCCGCCACGACCTGACCAACGAACCCGACCCGAAGGTGATTCGCCTACTGCCGTTGCAGTACTAGGCCGCGTTTCAGAAGCGGGGTAGCCACTCGTTGAGCCCTTTTCATCGTGACGGGCCTGGTCGCGATGGGTGTGGAGGAAAGCTGGTGTCGACATAGGTCGAGGCTCCCGGTAAGACAGCAGTCGACCAAGATCCGATGCCCCAACCGGGAACCTCGCTGTGCTGTCTTACCCGTCCGCGATCGCGCTGTCCAGCCGTACCCTGAACCACCTCGCCGACCTCATCCGCGCCGCACGCGCTCGACGCCGGGGCCGGTGGTGGCGCCTCGATGCCGGCCGACATGCCCTGCTCGCGCTGGCCCACCTCCGCAACGGCGACACCATCACCCGCCTGGCCTGCGGATTCACGGTCAGCATCACCACGGCCTAGCGGTACGTCCGGGAAGCCATCGACCTACTCGCCACGCACGCCGACCATCTGAACGCGGCCCTGCGGCGCATCGGCCGGCTCGCCTACGCGATTCTCGACGGCACCCTGATCCCCATCGACCGGGTCGCGGACCAGTGCCCGTACTACTCCGGAAAGCACAAGCGCCACGGAGTGAACGTGCAAGTCATCGCGGACTGCAAGGGGCGTCTGATGTGGGCCTCACCCGCTCTGCCCGGCGCGGTGCACGACCTGACCGCCGCCCGCACCCACGGCCTGATCGACGCGCTGGCCAGCGTCAACGTCATGACCTTCGCCGACAAGGCGTACCAGGGGCGCTGGCGGCAGTGTCCGTACGCCGTTCAAACGCCGCCGATACCGACCCCGACTGTCCCACCGGCAGAAGACCGTCAACCGCCACCACGCCAAGATCCGGGCCGTCGGCGAACGCGCCGTCGCCACCCTCAAAGCCTGGAAGATTCTGGCCAAGCTCCGCTGCTGCCCCCGACGCGTCACCGCGATCGTGCAGGCCATCCTCGTCCTACATCACGTCCAGACCAGCCGGAACCCACGATGAAAAGGGCTCGTTGATCGCTGCGATGTGCATGGTGGCTTCGTAGCGGACGGCGAGCTTGTCGTACCGAGTGGCTACCCCGCGGTGGCGTTTAAGCCGGTTGATGCCGCACTCCACGGCGTGTCTCTGCTGGTAGGTCACCGGGTCGAACACCGGCGGCCGGCCGCCCCTGGAACCCTTCTTCGGTTGGCCGCCTGGTCGACCTTGATCGGGATGGTCGCCTTGATGCCCCGACGGCGCAGGTACTCACGGTTGGCCCGCGAACTGTAGGCCATGTCCGCCAGAACCCGATCCGGACGGGTACGCGGCCTGCCACCCTCGGGCCTGGGCACCCGGATACCGGCCAGCACCGGGACGAACTGCGGGCTGTCACCACGCTGCCCAGCGGTCAACACGAACGACAGCGGCTTCTGCCCCTGCTCACAGGCCAGGTGCAGCCTCGTGGTCAACCCACCCCGTGACCGGCCCAACGCATGGTCGGCCGGTTCCTCACCCGCCCCGCCAGGTGGTTCCTTCTGCAGGTCTGCTCTCCTGCGGGCTCCGGCGGCGTGCTGGTGCGCCCGGGCGCTGGTGGAGTCCACGCTGACGTCCCAGGTGATCGCACCGACGGCGTCAGCGCAGGCCTGCAACCCGGTCACGATCCGCTGCCACGTGCCGTCACGCTGCCAACGCCGGTACAGCCCGTACACGGTCTGCCGGGGCCCGTAGCAGTCCGGCACGTCCCGCCACGGCGCCCCGACCCGCGTGCGCCACCGAATCCCGTCGATGAGCTGCCGTCTACTCCACTTCGGCGGCCGACCCGGCTTCTTACCCACCGGCAGCAGCGGCTCCAGGGCCGTCCACTGCCGGTCGGTCAGATCGTGCCGCCTCGTCGCCGGTATCGTGGCCACGAGGTCTCCGGTCTGAAGTTCGTCTTGGTCGATGAACTACCTACCGGAGACCTCTTCACATCCCGATCAGCGACATACCACAGCCACACCCACCAGCGCACCCACCTCTGAAACACGGCCTAGGGGTGCTTACGGGTGCATCACGCCGCGAGGTAGGTGCGTTGCGTCAGAATCCGCAGTATGCCTGGCTGCCATTGTCGGTGAGCAATATATCCCGCACCCAGCCGTACTTCCTCGTCGTAAAGTTGTAAAGAAATGTCCACGTGTAGCCATCGTCTGCGCGGGTGAAGCAATAGTAGTTGAGGGCGTCGACGCTGCTGGCGATGCCTGGTGACGGGCACCCGGTGGAGGACCCGGTTCGCATGTTGGCTCCAGCTGCGCTCGCTATGTAGGCAGTGGAGTCCAAGTCTGGTGCGCCTACCCCGCAGGAAGCGTGCATGGCACCCGGCCTCGACTCGGCCAACGTGCTGACTGCGGCGTTGGCGCTGGCCGGTGCTACCAGAAGGGCGCTCGTTGTCATGGAGATGGCTAGCACAACAGAGGTGGATAGCTTTCTCATTCTAGACCTTTCACGAGAAGGATGTTGTCGAGCTGCTCAGCCAATGGGTTTTTGTTACAGCAGCAGTGGCTGGTGTGCCTGAGGTTGGAGTAGAAGACATGGTGGGGCCAAGGCCAGTAAAATGTTCGAGGCCGTGCCGGTTCAATCCGCGCCGGCTGCGCGCACATCACCCGCCGCCTCGCCCTTGAGTGGCGGAGTTCTTCAAGGGGCAGTGTTTCGATTCACCAGCCGCAATAGTGCTGGCTACCGTTATCGGTCAACAGGTTGTCGCGTACCCAACCTCGGGCACCCGTACTTACGACGTAGAGATAGGTCCAGGTATAGCCGTCGTCTCCAAGGGTGTAGCAGTAGTAGTCGAGAATCCAGTCGCTAGTAACGGTACCCGCCAATGCGCATGAAGTCGATGATCCAGTACGAATATTGGCGCCGGACCCGGTCTTGACCCAAGGGTTTGTATCGATGTGGCTTCCAGCCCTCCCGCAGGGGGCGTACGCGGGCCCAGTTCCCTGGAGGGATGAATTCGCCGCAGCGGCGGCTGGTGATCCCAAAAGGAAGGCCAGGGTCGTGAATAAAGTAGACAAGGCAACGGCTTTTGATTTATTCATCCCACGCCTTTCCATGCGCGATTGTTGCTGTATCGAAGGGCGGATATTTCGATAATCGCATAATGGCCGCGATGCTAGCTCCCTGAGGTCCGGGTGAATTAGACCCTTTCGCTCGCGATGGCGTACGCAACGTCAACGGCGGCGACAGTTGACCTTGACGCCGGCTGGTGACGCTCGACCGCGAGCCGCTTCCCCTCACTCGGGGTTCAGGATCGGACGCCCACTTTCCGTTGAGCACTGAATGTAGCCTATTCCCCACCCTGAGCGATAGTGCCATCGACCATGTGCAGTATTGTGATGCTTTGTCCTAGGCGGGCTGAAGTTGACCGGCCACGGCTGGCACGTGTCGGAACCCGACCGGAACGCCCTATGCGTGGAGGTTGCCCAGCTCGCTGGCCCGGATACCGGGTTACGCTCGCCGGCCAGACCCGGTCCGGGGACACGCGGCACCCACGGCCGTGGCGAGCAGGCGAACAACATCGGATTCCGCAACGAGGAAACGATCGCCGACATCGACCCCGAACTCGACCGGATGCAGTCCGCGCTCGACGTGCCTAGTACTCCAGCCGCACCTGCCTGATCTGGAGTTTCCGCAGTTCATCGCCGTGGTTGACGCCTTCCCGGCGTCGGCCGGGTAGCTGCGGATGTCGATGCTAGTCGCGGGTGAGCTGGGTGAGCGCACTTCCTGTGAGCCATTTTCATCCTGCGTAGCGGTTGGCTTCGACGTGGTGCAGCACGAGGATGGCCTGCACGATCGCGGTCGCGCGGTGTGGGCGGCAGCGCAGCTTGGCCAGGATCTTCCAGGTCTTGAGTGGGGCGATCGCGCGTTCACCGCGAGCACGGATCTTCGCGTGCGCCCGGTTCACGGCCTTCTGTCGGCGTGACAGCTTCGGCCGGAAGCGGCGCCGCTTGAACGGTGTGCGCACGCTACCTCGCGCACGCTGATACCCCTTGTCCGCGAAGGTCATCACATCCGCGCTGGCCAGGGCCTCGATGATGCCGTGATCCCGGGCGGCGGCCAGACGGAACGTGTCAAGGGAATGAGGCCAACGGGAGTTAAGCGGCTTGTTGGTGCGGTTCGGGTTTGTTGATCCAGACTTGTTTGGGCAGGTCGAGGATCTTGGGCACGGGCTGGGTGGTGCCGAACCGTTGCGGGTGTGCCGTGCGGGCTGCGGCGAGGGTGTCCTCGCGGTTGGCGCGGACGGTGTGGTGACGGCCGTGGTGGATGTCGGCGGGGGTGTGCAGGCCGATCCCGGAGTGCCGGTGGGCGTGGTTGTACCAGGTCACGAAGTCGTTCATGAACGTCCGCGCGTGGGCGAGGGACGCGAACCGGTCCGGGAAGACTGGCGCGTACTTCAACATCTTGAACCAGGCCTCGCTGTACGGGTTGTCGTTGGACACCTTCGGCCGGGAGTGCGAGCGAGTCACGTCGAGGTCTTCGAGTAGGTCAGCCACCGATTTCGACGTCATCGACGTGCCCCGGTCGGCGTGCACGACGTGCGGGACGCCATGGACACCGAAGACCTCGCGCATCATCGACTCCGCGAGGGGGCCGCACTCGCGGGCGTGCACCCGTGCCCCGACGATGTACCGGGAGTAGATGTCGATCATCACGTAGGCGTCGTGGTAGACGCCCTTCACCGGGCCGGCCAGCTTCGTGATGTCCCAGGTGTAGACCTGCCCCGGCCGGTCGGCGACCAGCTCGGGACGCCGGCGGGCCGGGTGCCGGGCCAGCCGGCGACGCCGTCGCCGGTGGTCCGCCGCGTCCGCACACGCAGACCCGCCACCGCGTTCAGGTCTTCCACGGCCGTGCCGCTCGCCCCGACGGGCACGTGTACCCGGCCTGATGCGCGGGTCCTATTCCGCTCGGGCGGGGCGGAGCACGTGGCGCACGGCGTCACGCAGCCACTGGTGGGCGCCGTCGACGCGGTGCCGTGGGTGCCAGGCCATGCCGATCGTCAGTGGTGGCAGCGGCAATGGGATTTCCAGCAGGCGCAGTCCCAGCGCGTGCGCCGCGTCGCTGAGCCGTGACGACGGCTCACCCGGCAGCGCGGTCGGTACCAGGCAGACCACGTCCTCGGCTGCGGCCAGCATCATCGCGGCCAGGTGTCCGGGCAGGACGGCGCTGACCCGCCGGCTGAGCCCCTGCGCGGCCAGGGCCGTGTCCAGCGGCCCGGTGAAACGTCCGCGGCGGCTGACCGCCACGTGCTCGGCCGCAGCGAGCCGGGCGGCGGTCAGCGTGCCCTCGGTGAGGGGGTGCCCGGCCCTGACGCCAGCCGCCATCCGCAGGGTGACGAGTTCTTCGACGCGCGTCTCCGGGTCGACGTGGTCGATGGCCCCGATTTCCAGGTCGATCCGTCCGTCACGCAGCGCGGGGCCCGCCTCCCACTCCTCGGCCAGCACCCGCAGCGAGACGCCCGGCGCCCGCCGTCGGGCGAGCCGGAGCAGACCGGGCGCGACTGCGGCACCGACCAGGTCAGCGGCCTGGACGGTGAAGGTGCGCCGCAGTGCCGCTGGATCGATTCCGCCGCTCGGGGCGAGCAACGCCTCTAGCCGGCGTACCACCGCGCCGGCCTCGTCCCGCAGCGCCTCGGCGCGCGGAGTGGGCACCATCCGCTGTCCGGCCCGCACCAGTAGTGGATCTCGGAGCACCCGGCGCAACCGGGCCAGGGTTCGGCTCATCGCCGCGGGGGAGGTCTGCAGCCGCGCGGCGGCGCGGGTGACGCTCTGCTCGGTCAGTAGGGCGTCGAGAGCGACGGCGAGGTTGGCGTCAAGGTTCGGGGCTGGGCTGCTCACCGCATTTATTCCACTTCAGGCAATGATTGGATGCTGAAGTTCCCATTGTGGCAATGCAGTGCCCCTCCGCACGATGAGTGAGTCCTGCCGATCCGACAATCGAGGTTTCATGATCGTGATTACCGGCCCCACCGGAAACATCGGGCGGCAACTGCTGTCGCTGCTGATCGAGGCCGCACCCGCAGGCCGTGAGGAGTTACGTGTCGTCGTCCGGGATCCGGCCCGGCTACCCGAAGGCGTCCGTGGACGGGTCGAGGTGGTCGTCGGCTCGCACGGCGACGCCGCGACCGTCGAGCGTGCCTTCGCCGGGGCGGACGCCGTGTTCTGGCTGGTGCCGCCGGACGCCTCCGCCACGCCCGACGAAGCCTACAGCGGCTTCACCCGACCGGCCGCGCGGGCTTTCGCCGCTCACGGCGTCGGCCATGTCGTCGGCGTCTCGGCGCTCGGCCGTGGCACCCCGCAGGCCGCCCGGTCCGGGCTGGTCACCGCCTCCCTGGCCATGGACGACCTGATCGCCGGCTCCGGCGTCGCCTACCGCGCCCTGATCTGCCCGTCCTTCTTCGAGAACCTGCTGGAGGAGGTCGACGCGATCCGCGACGACGGCGTCTTCACCGACACCGTCGCCGCGGCCCGTCCGGCCCCCATGGTGGCCGTCGCCGACATCGCCGCAGCCGCGGCCGTGCTGCTGCTGGACCGCTCCTGGACCGGGGTGGGCGACGTCCCGGTGCTCGGCCCGCAGGACCTCTCGCCCGACGACCTGGCCCGCATCATGACCGAGCAGCTGGGCCGTCCGGTCCGCTACCAGCGCCAGTCGCTCGACGAACTGCGCTCCACCATGCTCGGCTACGGCCTCAACGAGGCGTTCGTCGAGGCCATGGTCGACATGAAACGCGCCAAGGACGAAGGCCTGGACTCGGGCGTCGACCGCTCACCGCAGGCGGGGCCGGGCACCACGTTCGCGCACTGGTGCGCCCGAACGCTCCGACCCGCCGTTCTCACCGCGCAGGAGGCCGCCGATGCCCGCTGACCGGACCGAGCCGCCGGTCACCGCTTTCATGCTGGTCAAAACCACCCCCGAGTGGCTCGCGATGACTGTTGCCGAACGCATCCAGGCCTTCACCACCAACGTTCTGCCCGTCATCCAGGCCCGCACCCACGGGGTCCGCTCCCGCTTCTACGACACGGAGTTCTACTCGGCGCGGGTCACCGACATCTGGGTCTGGGAGGCGGATGACCACGACGCCTACCGGCTGCTGATCGACGCTTTGCGCGAGACCCCCTTCTGGGACCGCTACTTCGAGGTCGTCGACCTGGTCGTGGGCATCGAGAACGGCTACGCCCGCACCTACGGCCTGAAGCCGCTGGCCACCCTCGCCACCTGACGGTCCACCAGGCCGGCCGGTGCCGCCGTCGCCCGACGGCGGCACCCGCTCGGGGCAAGACACTCCAGCCGGTACCTGTTTCAGCGGGCGTCGGCCAGTCGGGCCATGTGCCCGTCCTCCAGCGGTACGTCCACCGCGTCGACGGCCTCGTCGAGTTGCGCGAGGCTGCTCACGCCGACGATCGGTCGGATGCCCTGCCGCAGCAGCCAGGCGAGCACCACCTGGTTACGCGTCGCCCTCGTCTCGACGGTGATCTCGTCGAGCGCGCCGAGGACCCGGCTCGTCCCCGGGTGGGCGTAGGCCTCGGGGAGGGGCTTGTCGGGACGCACGTAGCCACCGTTGATCAACGGAGTGTAGGCCCACACGTCCAGGCCCTCGGTGTGGGCGTAGTCGAGGTCGTCGGCGGTGAGGAGTTTGTGGCCCTGGTCGGGCAGCACGGCACCGGGCCTGGGCCGGGCCAGCGAGTGCCGCAGTTGCACCGTCGACCACTGCGCCACCCCGTGGTCCCGGGCCAGGGCGCGGGCCTGCTCGACCCGCCACGATCGCCCCGGCCGACAGCCCCTCGGCCGACTCGGGCCAGCGGTGCGCCACCAGCGGGTCGTACCGGACCTTCGTCGCGATCCGCACCCAAGCCCGCCCACCCGGACGCGCCTGCAGCCACGTCCCGATCACCCGCTCACTCGCCCCGCCGAGACCGGCCGGGTCGGACCAGAACGCGTAACAGTTGGCGGTGTCGAGCCACTCCCCGCCCACCTCCACGAACCTGTCCAGCAGCGCGAACGCGCGTTCCTGGTCCACCGTCGTGCCGTAGTTCATCGTCCCCAGCACCAGCCGGGCCGCTGCCCTGTCCCCTGCCATGACGTCGACCCTGACACCTGGAGCGCACTCCAGATCAAGCCCTCCGTCCGGGGTCGTCGGGCACGGGTGCGTCCACCATGTCCGGCCGGTCGGGGCGTCGGGTACCACGCCGACAGCCCACGGTCGCCAAACCCTAAGGATGCGAAATGCGTAACTTGCCCGATTTGCTTTCGTTCACTCGGTGACGGCTGCCGCCACATCACGCAGGCCCGTCATTCATCTGGACGGGGGAATTGGTGAGGACCGTCCTGCGAAGAACCACGAGCGCCGCCACGGCGCTGCTGGTCACCAGCCTGGCAACCCTGACCCTGGATACGCCGGCCCTGGCGGCACCGGGCGACGCGAGCGCCCGCGGGGTCGTCGTCGACCTTTCGGCCGAGGTGGCCGGGATAGCCGTGATCAGCGCCGACGCGACCATCGGCACCGCCGCCGCGCCCGCCGGAGGGGGCACCAACACCGAGACGCTGCTGGCGATCTCGATACCGGGGGCGGTCGGCGTGACCGCCAGCGGCACCGTCGAGGAGGTCACCGCCACCCGGGCAGACGACGGGTCGTCGGCGTCCTCCAGCGTCAACGGGCTCAACCTGGCCGTGCTCGGCATCGACGTGCTGAACGCCACGGAGGTCACCGCCACCGCGGTCTGTCCGCAGGTCGGCGCGACCAGCGCGGACACCACGCTCGTCGGGCTGGAACTGTTCGGCTCGGCGGTGACGCTGACGGCGAACACCCCCGCCGTCGTGGGTAGCGCGGCGGTGGTGGTGCCGGGGCTGCTGGACGCGAGCCTGAACGCCTCGTTGACCCGCGTCGAGACGACCACCGCCACCGGTGCCACCGCAATCACCGTGCGGGCCGTGCTGACCCTGTCGGGCAGCATCCTCGGTGTCCCGACCACCATCCCCGTCGGAACCGTCATCGTCGCCGAGGCACTCTGCGAGCGTCCGCCGGCGGCACCGACCACCGCGACGATCACCCCGGACGAGGGCCCGCAGTCGGGCGGCCAGACCGTGACGATCACCGGCACCGGCTTCATCCCGGGCGGCACCACGGTCACCTTCGACGGCGTACCCGCGACCGACGTCACGGTCGCACCGGGCGGCACCTCCTTGACGGCGGTCACCCCGCCCGGCGCGGTCGGACCCGCCGAGGTCGTGGTCGGCACGGTGAACGGCACGGCCGCCCCGCTGGGCTACACGTACCTGGCCGACGGCAGCGCGGCCACCATCACCGGCCTCACACCGACCTCCGGGCCGACCGTCGGCGGCACCACCGTGACCATCACCGGCACCGGCTTCACCGGAGCGGCCGGCGTGGACTTCGACGGCCTGCCCGGCACCGGGTTCACCGTCAACCCGGCCGGCACCACGATCACCGTGGTGACACCGCCGAGCCCGGCGGGCCCGGCCCTGGTCGAACTGGTCTTCCCGGCCGGTCGGGTGACCGCGCCGACGTTTACCTACCTCGGGCCGACGATCACCTCGATCGTCCCGGACACCGGACCGACCGCCGGCGGCACCACGGTGACCATCACCGGCACCGGCTTCACCGGGGCGACCGGAGTGACCTTCGGCGACACCCCGGGCACCAACGTCACGGTCAACCCGGGCGGCACCTCACTGACCGTGGTCACTCCGCCCGGTCAGGTCGGCCCGGTGGACGTCACCGTGCTCCTGCCGGGCGCGGACGCGACCGCCCCGGACGGTTTCACCTACGTGGCAGCGCCACCGACCGTCGCGTCGATCACCCCGAACGCGGGTCCCCAGTCGGGCGGACAGACCGTGACGATCACCGGTACCGGTTTCGTCCCCGGTGACACGACCGTCACCTTCGACGGGGCGCCGGCCACCAACGTCACGGTCGCCCAGGGTGGCACCTCCCTGACGGCGGTCACCCCGCCCGGCGCGGTCGGACCAGCCGTCGTGGTGGTGAGCACCGGCGGCGGTACGGCGGCACCGTTGGACTACACCTACCTCGCCGACGGCAGCGCCGCGACCGTGACCGGGCTGACCCCGACGAGCGGGCCGACCTCCGGCGGCACCACGGTCACCGTCACCGGGACCGGGTTCACCGGCGCCACCGGCGTGAACTTCGACGGGGTGCCCGGCACCGGGTTCACCGTCAACCCGGCCGGCACCACGATCACCGTGGTGACCCCGCCGAACGCGGCCGGGCCGGCAGACGTCCGACTGGTGTTCCCCGCCGGCACCGCCACCGCGCCCGTCTTCACGTACGTCGCACCGACGATCACCTCCATCGTGCCGGACACCGGACCGACCGCCGGTGGCACCACGGTGACCATCACCGGCACCGGTCTCACCGGCGCCACCGGCGTGAACTTCGGCAACACACCCGGCACCAACCTGGTCGTGAACCCGGACGGCACCTCGCTGACCGTGGTCACCCCGCCCGGCTCGCCCGGGACGGTGGACGTCACCGTCCTGCTGCCCGGTGACGACGTCACCGCACCGGACGGATTCACCTACGAACCCGTCCCGCCGCGCATCGACACCGTCAACCCCGGACAGGGGCCGACCGGGGGCGGCACGACCGTGACGGTCGGTGGCTCCGGGTTCGTACCGGGCGGCACCACGGTCACCATCTGCGGCACGACCATCCCGGCCGACCAGGTCACCGTGGCGCCGGACGGCCGCTCGCTGACCTTCCGCACACCGCGCTGCGCGGCCGGGAACACCACGATCACGGTGAGCACCGGCGGCGGCACCTCCAACGGAATCACCTTCCGCTACGTCGGGGGGATCCTGCCGGTGACCGGTGACGCCCTCACCGCGCCGCTGACCGTCGGGGTGATGCTCGCGCTCCTCGGTACCGTCCTCGTCGTGCTGACCCGCCGCCGGCACCGCGCCGGCCGCATCGGCTGACCGGATGCTCCCGGCCAGGGTCCCACCCGACCCTGGCCGGGAGCGACTCCGACCTATCCGGTACGCGCACCGCCGGGCGCTGGGCCGGTCGTCACGTCACGGCTCACCCGCCGCACGGCGTCCGCTCCGGCTCCACCGTCGCCGGGGGGCCGGGCCGGTCGTCGCGGGCGTCGAGGTAGCTGGCGAAGCCGTGCGCGGCCCGGCCATGACGGCGGGCACTGGTCCGCACAGGACAGCCGGCATCGGCGACGGCCCGTGCCCGGCCGACGTTTCGGGCCCGCACCATCAGGCCAGGCGGGACTTCATCCGTGAGTCGATGGAGTAGCCGACGATCCGGTGGGACCACACGTCCTTGATCGCGCAGAGGTAGAGCTTGCCTTCGGCGGTGCGGTGTTCGGTGATGTCGGCCAGCCACAACCGGTTCGGGCCGTCCGTGGTGAACTTGCGGCGCACGAGGTCGTCGTGCACGGGCGGACCGACCTTGCCGCCCTTGCCCCGACGCTTGCGTTTGCTGAACGCGCTCTACCAGCCCATGCGGCGGTGCGCTCGACCATCGGCTGGCCGGCGGCGCGGGCCTCATCGGCCGGGAACCGGTAGCCGAACTCCGGGTCGTCGCGATGGCGTCGAACAACGCGTCCGCCCGGTACGCCGCAGCCAGTTCGGCGTCGCCGACGGGCTGGGCACGCCACCGGTAGTAGGGCTGACGAGCGATGTTCAACACCCGGCACGTCACCGCGACGGGGATCCCGTCGGCGGCCAGCTCGCTCACGAGCGGGTAGAGCCTTTTCCCGGCAGGTTCGGCCTCCAATGGTCGGCGCAAAGCTATCGAAACAGCACACCCCTATCGTCATGCAGCACACGACGTCGACCGCTGCCGCGACTCAGCCGGCCTACTCCGCGCCAGGACCGGCCGCTCCAATGCTTGGTGATCACGTGGCTGTGGCCAGGGTGGATGGGGTTATCGGCATCCACAGCGCTGTGCCCGGCCACCGCGCCGGACCTGGCGTTCGTCTATCTCTGATCAGTACCGAAACCGTGCGCCAGCGGCCGGCTGTCCGCGCGGACAATCGACAAGAATGACCACTTTGCTGATACACGTCAGCTTTGTTGAGATCGGGTCGTGGTCTACTCGGGCACGGGAACCCCACGCCCGAGTAGACATCACCACGATCGTCGGCTGGTTGCCGGCGGTCGGACTTGCCAACTCGCCTTTGGTGCTGGTCAGGCGGGTACGAACTGCCACTGTTGGTTGGTGCCGCCGGTGGCGGTCCACTGTACGACCTGCGCTCCGTCGTTGGTCGCCGCGCCGTAGACGTCGGCTGCCAGTCCGCTGCCGCGGCTGACGATGGTGTAGTAGCCGTCGCCGGTGGGCCGCAGGTACCACATCTGGTTGGTGCCGCCGTTGGCCGACCACTGCTGTAGTTGCAGGCCCTGGGTGGTGCTGCCGCCGTTGACGTCGAGCACCTTTCCGGAGGTGGTGTAGCGCAGGGTGTAGGCGTCCTGTGTGGCGCTGATCGTCCAGGTGGGGGTGCCGCTCTGCTGGATCGTCTTGGCGCCGTCGGTGGTGGAGTTGCCGGCGATGGCGAGGGGCTTTCCGCTGTTGCGGTTGACGATGCGGTAGGTGCCGGGAGTGGGTCCGGTTCCGCTGCCTCCGCTGAGGTTGAAGTATTCGACCGCGTCGGTGAAGACGGTGCTGCCGGCTTTGGTGGTCGACAGTTGCAGGTACACGCGGCTGCCGGTGGCGGGGGTGGTGAAGGTCACCGGTTGGGTGACCCGGGAGCCGAGCGGGACGGTCAGGGTCGTGTTGCCGGACGCGACGACCGCGCCGGTCGGGCTGTCGAGCCGTGCGGTCCAGGTGAAGCCCACCGAGGTGTCGGTGAGGTCGTCGTTGAACACGGTGATGGTGCGGGTCACCGTGGCGTTGCGGGCGTAGCTGGGCACCGCCTGCGGCAGCGGGAAGGTGCCGTTCGAGTCCGAGTTGCCGGAGGCGGACCAGTAGGGGAGGTCGACCGCGGCCACCGGGTTGAACGCCGCCTGCACGCGCTGGATCTGCGGGTTGCCCCACGGGTCGGGCAGGTTGTCCACGCCGTAGACCGGGCGAGAGTTCTCCTCCGTGGTGAAGTCGGTGGTTCGCACGCCGGGCACGACGCTGGCCCAGGCGGACAGCAGCGTGTACGGGCGCAGGTCGCTGGCGTCCTTGCCGCGCTTGGCGGCAGTCGCGGTGGCGAACCACGTGAAGCCCTGCCTGGTGCTGCAGGCGGGCCAGATGTACTCACCTTCGCCGTCCGGGCGCCCGGTATGGCGATTCAGGGCCTCGCCGTAGCGGCCGACGCCGTCCAGGTAGTGCGCGAAGATGGCGAAGTTGGGGTAGGTCATGGCCGGGTACCGGCTGGGCGAGTCCGCGCCAATGCCGGCGTCGATGCTGATCGGCCGGGTGCCGTCGTTGCCGTTTATCGCCGCGTACAGGTCCTGTTGGAACTGCTGGGAGTCGTTGTTGTTGGAGCTGGGCTCGTTGATCTGGCTCCAGCGGATGATCGCCGGATGGTTGCGGTCGCGCAGGGTCAGCGCACGCGCGTGGGCCACCATGTTGTTGCGTCCGGACACGAAGTCCTGGGAACCACTGCGGATGGCGGTTTCGTCGATGATCATGAGGCCCATCTCGTCGGCCACGTCGAGCATGTAGGGGCTGGCCGGTTCCATGTGGATGCGCACCACGTTGTAGTTGAGGCGCTGGTAGTTGTCCACCGCCTGCGGCCAGCCGCCGTTGCCGGACGACGGGGGCAGGAAGCCGGGCAGGGTGTCGTACGCGTCGCCCTTGCCGCCGTTGTTGACCCGGTCGTAGTTGGCGCCCTGCAGGCTGTCGCCGCGGAAGTTCACCCGCACGCCGTTGAGGTAGTAGTACTCGCCGTTCTGCGTGCTCTCGCGGAATCCGAAGCGGTACGTGGCATCACTGGTGCGGCCGTCGTCAACGGTGGCGTGGATCGCCAGGCGGTGCAGTTGGGCCCGGTAGCCGGGCCGGTACGGCACGTTGGGCCACCAGTACGAGGTGGTGCCGAGGTCCCACGCTACGGGACCCACCGTGACCTTCGCCGTCGACCGGGCCGCCACCGTCACGGTCTGCTGCGGCAGCTGCGGGTAGCTGAAGGAGCCTGCCCCGTCGGACGCGAGCGATCCGGTCAGGGTGACAGTTCTGGTCGCGGCCGAGGAGTTGGTTACCGACACGTCGTAGCTGATGGTGCGGTTCGCCACCGAGGTGCGGACGAACGCGTCGCTGACGTACACCGCCGGGTACACCCGCAGGGACGCGGACCGGTAGATGCCCTGCGGTATCGCCTCGGACCAGTCGGCCGCTATGGGGACCAGGTACTTGCCGTCGGACGACCTCAACGCACCGCGGCCCTTCACCTGCACGCTGATCGTGTGGGTGGTGCCCGGTGCGGCGTAGCTACTGATGTCGAAGTTCGATGGGGTGAACGCGGTGGTCTGGGTCGCCACCACCCGGCCGTCGACCGACAGTGTCGCCTGGTGGTTGACGGCGCCGAACTCGATCCAGGTCGACTGCGGCTGCCCCGTGTCCGGCACGGTGATGCTGCGCGAGTACACCGCCTCGTTTACGTCGGTGAAGCCCTGCTTGTACCAGCCGCCGCCGGGTACCGTGATCGAGGTCGTTGCCCGACCCGCGGGCGTGAAGCTCCACGTCCCGCTCAGATCGACCGAGGTGATCGCGGCGTTCCCGGCCGCCACACCGTCAAGTCCGGCGGCCGCGATACTCTGCGTCGCGACCGGCGCGGCCAGGGCCGGCCCGGGGGTTGCCAGGGTCAGGCCGCCCAGCGTCAGGGGCAGGCTGAGCGCCACGGTCGCGGCCAGCCCTCTGGCCGACGCCGACAATCGACCGCACCAGCGGACGTTCGTACGATGCACGGTTACCTCCTGTGACTCACCCGACAGTCCTTATGACTCCGAGTCAAGGTGCACGTGCCGGCTGTAATCGAATCGATTCGACGACCGGCCGGTGTCGTCGACCACCCGGGAGGGTGAACACGGCCGACATGTAGATGTGATTAACCGGCAACACGAGCACTAAGTCAATGATCTGCGATCGTCGATCTATCGTCGAAGCCTGAAAGGCGATCAATTCTGACAAAAGCCGCAGCGAAGGGAGGCGGCCGATCAGGGCGGCCAGGCCGATCAGCATGATTCCGAGCAGCGCGCCGAGGGCGACCTCGGCGCGCTGCGCCCGGCGTACCGTCGACTCCCGGACGCGGCCGCCGTGTGCGGTCAGCGCCACGAATGTGCCAATGACATCAAGGTCGCGACGGTCGACCTTCAGGCGTTCAACTCCCCCGACGGGTACGACGAGCCGCCCTCGGTGACGCTGGCCATCGACAACCCGGAACAGCGCCCCACCGACATGACCAAGCTCGACGGGATGAGTGACAACACGGTCCGGAACCTGGCCGCATCGCTGCTGTCGGGCTTCTGGGACCGCGCCACGATCCGGCTCACCCCTCAGAAAGCGGCGAACCTCGGCGCGCCACTGATCGCCGCATCCCGCGCCGCCTGCGACAACACGCCAGTCAAAGCCTGACCACGGCGAGGATGTGAAGCGGCCCGCTGCCAGTGACTGGTTGAACGCTGCGGTCCGTCACCAGCGACTCCCTGGCTCGGCGAAGCGCGGCCCTCGCACCCGACCCTGATCCGGCCCGGTCGGGCGCACGCATGGGTACTCCATGGGTGCTCGGACGTCGGCGAACTGTGGGTGGGTAGGCTGGACTGCGCCGGATTTTCGACTCTATTCACAATGGTCCTCTGATTGATGTCCATCGTGCTGATCCTGTACCAGCGATAACGTGTCTGGATTGGGCTGTACGCGGCCAGGCTGGGCTGGACTATTTATGCATTGACACTTCTCACTGCGGATCAGAAGGTTGGGGGTTCGAGTCCCTTCGGGCGCACTTCACAATCAAGGTCGTGACCAGCGGAAACGCCGGTCGCGGCCTTGATCGCTTTCGCGGGTTGGGACGGATGGTCCCATGAATTGGAATCTGGTGCTCCGTGGTCGATGTGCTGGTTCGGCAGGGGTTCGTGCTGGTTGGTGTTGACCAGCGCTCCAGGCGTCCACCAACACTTGTGAGTGGGGGATAGATTGCGGTCCGTGATTGCACGGACCACGTCATCCGACCGTCCCGCGGACGGCGAAGGCATGTCCGCCGTCCGCCGCGCGCATCTGGTCGGCAGCTTCCCGGCCGACGACGCTGCCGAGGCGATGCGGATCGTCGCCACCCGGCTCGGGCCGAGTCTGGACTACCTGCCCGACGGCGAGACCGGCGAGCGACGTTCCTGGATCACCACCACCATCGACCGGTTCCGGCACCACCCGGCGCTGGAACTGAGCCGGCCCGGCGACTGGTCCAGCTACGAGTCGACGCCACGGTTTCGGGTGCGGCGCGGCGAACGGCTCGACGCTGACACGATCGACCTCGGCATCGCCGCCGCCGCGAAAGCCTCCCTACCGGCGTATCTCGACCAGCGCGGGACGATCGGCGGAGGCGGGCTTCAGATCGGCATCCCCGGGGCCCTCGACCTGGCCATGTTCGCCTTCGGACCGGCCGGCATGCTGCGCTACGCGGACCGGTTCGCCGACGCCCTCACCCGCGAGATGCACGACGTCCACGCGACGGCCGGCGACGTCCTGTTCCAGATCGAGATCCCGGTCGAGCTGATTCTGCTCACTCGCATGCCCGGACCCTCCCGCAAGCCACTCGCCCGATTGCTGGCCAAGCGCGTCGGCGCCCTCGCCGGCGCCGCCCCGGCCGGCGCCCAGTTCGGCGTCCATCTGTGCCTCGGCGACCTCAACCACCGGGCCCTCGGCGCGCTGAACGACGCCCGGCCGGTGGTCGACCTGGCCAACGCGCTGGCCGCCCGCTGGCCCGCCGGCCGCCCGCTGCGCTACGTCCACGGCCCGCTGGCCGCCGCCGACCTTCCCCCGGCCGACGATCCCGCCTTCTACCGCCCGTTGCGCGACCTGCGTCTGGGCGGCGCCCGGTTCATCGCGGGCTACGCGCACGAGAGGCAGAACCTGAGCACCCAGCAGCGCATCCGCGGCTACCTTGAGGACGCCCTCGGCGCCCCCGCCGATGTCTCCACCAGCTGCGGGCTCGGGCGCCGCGACCGGCCGTCCGCCATCGCCGCCCTGGACCGCATCAAGGAACTGCTGGCCGGGTAGGCAGGACTCCGCCTCGCCACATCGTCCGCGGCCGGGACCGCGCTCGCCAGGCCGAGTGACGACCGCGCGTCGCGGCGGCTCCACGAAGCGGGATCCCCGGCACACCAGCGCCGGACCTGGTCAACCGGCAGTTCGCCGCCGGCGGACCGAACCGGCTCTGGGTCGCCGACGCCACCCGCATCCCCTGCGGCGAGGGCGTGTTCTGACTCGCTGCCGTCCGCGACGCTTCTCCCGCCGGATCGTCGGGACCAGCCGAACCACCTATCGCCACCCCTGTACCAGCCGGCGGCGGGTAACCGCCGCTCCAGCAACGTGGGGGGACTCACGCCCGCCCACCGTCAGAACCCGGGGTCGGCGGCGAGGCCCCTCGGGGCTGGCAACTGGCGTCCGTTGCGCTCCGCGACCGTCCACAAGTACATTCCGACGTCGTCGCACTCCTTGACGATGTAGTTCTCGAGTAGGGTGCCGTCGGGGTCCAGGGCGTCGTACCGCTCCCACTGCTCGGTGCAGAAGAGGAAGGCCGGCAACAGGTCCGGCGAGTCCGGCTCCTGGCCACTGTCCGCGACGGCAGCCAGCGCCTCGAAGAAGCCATCGGTGACGAGCTCGCACAGTCGCTCGCGGCCCGGGCCGGGACCCAGGGCACGTAGCCACCGGCGCCACCCCTCGGTCGCTGGTGCCGGGAACCCCCTGTCGTCGAGGCGCACCAACTCTGCCACCAGGGATGCCGGGTCGTAGCTGTCGAACAGGTCGAACCGCCCCTTCAGGATCGCCACGACGGCGAGCCCCGTGCGCCTCCTGCCGACCGGCGCGGGCTGGCACAGATGGGTGTTGGTCAGCGCGAGATCGAGCACCGCGCGAGCCTCCAGCTCCACGTCCCCGGGACTGCGCGGCATCGGCCAGCTTCTCAGCGCGTACTCGAAGTCACCGAGGAGGACCGGGTGGTCGGTGACGCGCAGGAGGTCGGCCATCGCCCCGCGCAACTCGGGATCGGCGGACTTGAGGGCTGCCGCAAGCACCCGTCTGCCGTTCGGTGGTGCGGTGACCAGTCGTACCCGTGGTTCGTGCGGGCAGTCCGGCGCGGGCGCGAGCAGGAACCGCAACGCCGGCCCCGGCGTGGCGGTCAGGGCGTCCCAGACGTGGTTGGTCACCTTCTGGTCGTTGCCCCAGGCCAGGGCCAGGGCCTCCTCGGCCATCGCCGCGACCCGCTCGTCTCGCGCCCCCGCCATCAGCCGGGCCACCGCAGCGACGTTGCGGACATACGGGTGCCTCAGTCGTCTACACAGGATTCGGGCGGCGAGCCTCGCCGACGGGCCGGTGCCGCTGACCGCGATCTGCTCCAGCATCCCTCCATCATCGGGTTCACCCGAAGCCCGTGGGGTCCTACGGAAAGTCAGGGGTCGGTGGCGTTTAGTGCCGGGGGTTCGCTGCCGGAATCGACCATTCGAGGCCCGCGCGATCCGGCCGGCGCGCCAAGCAGCGGATCGATGAGACGGGATTCGCCCGCCCGAGTCGTCAGCGGACTGGTAGGCGCCGTAGGGATTCGAAGGGTCACGCTGTCGTCGGCGGTCCACTGGGCTCTGTCGCCATCGGGCCATCGGGCCAACCCGCCACCAGGCCGGAAACCGGTGGCGGGTCGTCGTCCGGAGCTGTCACGTCGGCGGTGTGGGAACCGACGGGGTGGCGGCCCTCAGGTCAGATCTTCAGCTCCTTACGGCACCAGCGTCGCACCAGGGCACGTTTACCCGCGGACAGCTCCCGGGTGATCGGCATCTCCAGGGCGGTGCCCCGACGGCTCTCGTCGATCACGTCCAGCATCAGTCCCGCGAAGTGGGTCACCCGGTTCGGATCGTGAGGGGTGTTGGCCGGCCCCCACGGAATGATCGTCCCCATGATCGGGTAGAGCAGCGCGTAGTAGCTGAACACCTCCCGGTACACCAGGTCGAAGGTGAGCTGGTCGTCCGGTATGCCGCTGTAGTCGTCGTACGGCAGTGCCCGGACCGTGGAGAAGTACTCCACCGCCCAGGCCGGGTTGTCCGGGTCGGCGTGGGTGTCCGGCGGCAGGTACCGCAGCTTGTAGCAGGCCGGGGCGTCGACCTCGATCGGCACGTCCACCCGGCCGCCGGCCGGCACCCGCACGGTGAACTCGCCGACCTTCTCCTCACCGAGTGAGGTCGCGGTCAGCACCAGCGGGTTCACCGAGTTCACCCGGCCGGGTGTCTGCACGTCCCGCCAGACCTGCACGGTCAGGGTCAGGGGCTCGGTGATCGGCTCGCCCTTGCGGAACAGCCGCAGCGCGGCTGTCCCCTTCGCCCGCTGGCCGGGGCCGTCCGGCGCCATGTCCAGGTACACCGCCTGGTCGTCGGTGGCGACCTGGACCGTCCCGATCTCCCGCAGCAGCAGCACGGGACGGTGGTCGACCCAGGCCCGCAGTTGCAGCACGCCGTCGTGGATGTGCTGCCCGATCTCGCTGCGCGGACTGAAGTCGAACTCGACCACTCCGCCGTACGTCTCGTAGGGGCCCTGCTCGTAGTCCACCACGCCGATCATCGTGCGCCGCTGCTGGCCCCCGACCTCGTAGAGCAGCTCCAGGAACACGCCCCCGTCGAAATCGATCTTGCTGAAGTCGCCGCCGCCGACCTCAGGGAACGCGGTGCCCAGGTCGAGCACCACCCGGTTCTCGTCGATGTACGCCATGGCCGGGCCGACCAGCTCCGCGTCCGCGCTCGACGCGCTCAGCGCGTTCAGGGTGGTGCCGGGGATTTCGACGCGTTCCACGTCCTCGTGGGTCTTGACCCGCATCCGGGTCACCGCCCGGGGGGCGCCCCCGTCGGCCGGGAAGTAGGGCGGGCCGGGCTGGTGCAGGGCCCGGCCGACCGGGGCGGAGATCATGTCGGTGCCGTTCCACACGCCGACGGTGCCGACCACCCGACCGATCTTCGGGTTCATCGCCCGCTCGCCCCGCTGGAACTTGTCGTACATGGTCATCTGGTCGAAGCTGGTCCGCATCCCGTAGAAGCACCAGCGCAGCAGCAGACCACCGCCGTCGGCAGCGCCCTCGCGCAGAGCACGCAGGCCGTCCGAGTCCGGCGCTCGCTCCGGGTCGACGAAGACCAGCGTGGAGTTCGGGATGACGGCCTGGAAGGAGCCGGCACCGCCGGGACGGAAGAAGTTCAGCCACCTGGTGAACGAGGTGGTCGGCACCCCCCGCACCAGCTCGGTCGGCTCGCCGTCGCGGTCCGGGCCGATGATCCGGAAGCCGGCCGCCACGAACTGGGTGCCGTAGCTGTCGGCCGGGTTCACGTCGACGATCCGGGCGTTGAACGCGAGATACGCGTTGAGCAGCGGATCCCGGGCGGCTCTGGTCACCGGTTGGTCGTCCACCCACACGCTTGTCGCCTGCGCGTTGCCGAACGTGGCGAGGTGGTCACCCCAGTAGTTCCAGTAGCCCGGCATGCCGGACTGCCAGTTGGGGTTGGGCGTGGCCGCCGTGTCCGGGTCCGCGTACACCACCAGGCTGGTCATCCATTCCCGGTACGCGGCGTCGTCCATCGCCGGCAGGGTCGCGCCCTCCACCACCGGCGGATTCAACACCTGGACCCGGTCGTAGTCCAGCAGATGGACGATGTTCTCGTTGTTGGCGGTGGACGGGTTGACCATCGCGTCGGTGCCGAAGAACCCGATTCTGGGCCGGGCCAGATAGCTCATGCGGACAACTCCACGGACGACGGGGCGAAGAGCGGGACCAGCGTTTCCAGCCGGGCGGCGATGGTGGCCAGCGCGTCCTGCGCCTCAGCGCCGATCCCGGAGCCGGTGAGGCCGAGCACCCGGCACCGTCCGGCGACCGCGAGCAGTCGTCCGGCCAGCGCGTCGATCGTGGCCGGCGGGCCGGTCGGCTGGGGTTGCGGTAGCTCGAAGCTGGGTCCGGCGTACCGGCCCGGGTGGTCCGCGCCGGCCGGCAGCCGGGTCAGCAGCGCCGCGAGCGGCTTGATGCCCAGCGGCATCAGAGCGGTGATCACGCGCGCCAGGCCCCGCCGCTGTGCGGCGCTCTCGCCGTCCGGCGTGAACAGCCGGGTCAGCATGTCCACGAAGAGCAGGTACAGCTCGTTGAAGGCGGCGCCGACCGACCGCGCCGCCGGGTCGGTGATCAGGGTGCCGCCGGTGCTCGTCGCGTCGTAGGCCGGGTTCTCCACGGTCGGCCAGCCTGGGACGAAGTCCGGCTGCGTGCGGTTGAGCCCGTCCAACTGGTCGGCGATCTGGTGGAAGTACGCGAAGTGCGAGTTCGACTGCCAGTCCGGCACGCCCTCGCCCTCCAGCACGATGAGGTCGATGTACCGGGCGGCCTGCTCGGCGGTGGTTATCGCTTCCAGCGTCGGGGTCAGCGGAATGAGGGCGCTGGTGACCTGCCGGGTCGCGGACGCCCGGTCGATCCACTCCGGATGACCCAGGATCGCCTTCTTGATCTGGTCGTAGAGTTCGGCGATCGAGCCGTACGGCCGCTCCTGGCTGGGGGGCATCGCCAGGTTCAGCCGGGCGTGCGCCTGCCGCCCGCACTCGGCGCAGAAGGCGTCCCACCAGCCGTCCGGCTCCGGCTTCTCCCAGCACAGGAACCGGTTGACGGTGTCCCGGTCGAACGGTGTCAACGTGGACGGCAGGTTTATGTCCGAGTACCGGCTGGCCGGCTGCGGGAAGTTGGGCCGCCACAGCAACGGCGGGGCACCCAGCGCGATCAGGATGTTGTTGGCCAGGGTGAGGTGGTACATCTCCTGCACGGCGATGCGGGTGAGCTGATGGCTCCACTGCTCGGTCAGGGCAGCCCGGACCGCGGTGATCCCGGGATCACCGCCGTGGGCCAGGGTCGCCGCCGCGTACAGGTACTGCACGCAGAGCATGTGTTCCAGCTCGCAAGCATCGTGGAGCATCTTGATGGTCGTGGGCTTGTCCAGCAACGCGGGCTCGATGGCGGCCACGCACAACCTCCCCCTCGTGAGCGGAAAGTGTTCCGATGACTACCCGACGCTACAAACGGGGGGTCCGGCCGCCAACCCATTGGCCAGGATCTATCGAATCATGGGAAGGTCGAGCGCCACGCGGTACAATGCCGCACCGCCCTCGGTGGCAGTCGGGATCCGGTGGGACAGCGCTCCGCCCAGGACCGCTGGAGGAAGCCCGTGCACAGGCTGCCGGTGGCTCGATGAGGGCTTTCCGGGTAACAGGCTGAGCACCGTAGGGTCGCGGGCGATCGTCGGTCGAGTGGACACGGACCTGTGGTGGTGCAACGAAAGAGCGCAGAACCCCGGCGGCCGATGGCGACCCAGGACGCCGGCCGCATCCGGCCGATGGCTTCGGTCAGGCCCGCTTGCGCCTCGCGATCTCGTCGGAGAGCTGCCGCACGAGGGCAGGGTCCGCGTCCCGGGCGAGGGCGACGTAGTGGTCCATGACGGCCGGCCGGTAGCGCACGGGCAACGTCTGTCCTGGGGCGAGTCGGGTCAGCTCGGTGATCGTGAGGTCTTCGTCTGCGATACCGCGGAACGAGATGCCCTCGGCGGTCTCCACGTCGAACATCAGGACCACGCGAGGATTGCTGTTCACCTCCCGCCAGTCGACGAGAACGCCGAGCGCGAGCGCCCCCGTGCGCAGTTCCGCGTTGCGCTTCCGGGCATCACTGCTCAGGAGCGGGTTCGGGGCGACGCCCGGGAAGTCGGGCCCGACGCCGAGCGATTCCCGACTCAGGTCGGGCCTGAGCTGCGCCATCAGATCGTTGAGCTTCTTCTTCGAACCGAACACCCTGCCCCCTCCCGCACACCGCTGCCGGAGTCTCGGCTTGGTGCTTCACCCTCATCGCGATGATACGTCGCCGGCCATTCCCTTCCGGCCCGGCCGTCCCGTCGGTTCTGGTCGCCAGGCGGGGCGAAGCGTCCTCCGGGCAGGCGGCAGGTCTCCGGATAGCCGTTGGCCCGCTCGACCAGATCTTTGGGCGTTCAGGTTGGACGGCCGGCAGCGGGTAGGTCGGACCCTGGCGGAGCGACGCGAGCGCTCAGCCGTGCCTGCGCTCCAGATCCGCTCGGCACCAATATCGAAAAATAGATGTGCGACAGTTGATCTGGGAAGATCTCAGCGTTACCGGACGGGTGCTCGATGACCGAAAGGAATGCCGTGCTGCGTCGAATCCTAGCCGTTCTTGCCCTGGCGGCCGTCTCGCTCATCATCGCCCCAGCATCAATTCCCGCCAATGCGAATCCGGTGTCGGAAAAGATCGCCCTGAATGGGAATTCCGCGCCGGGGGCCTTCGGCCTCGACGGGACCTGGTCCTGCTACGTCCCGAGCGGCTACACCTGGGACCAGGTGGAGCCCACCGGCACCTGCGGATCGCTCTCGTACCGCTACCGGCTGCGGACCCCGGTCAGCGGCCTGTGGGCCTGCGCGATCCCGTTTGGCTGGACGTACGACTCGGTCCGGTCCACGAGTGTCTGTGGCTCGACGAGCCCTTACCAGTATCGCCTACTGGGCTGACCGCCCTCGGTCCGCGCGGCCGATCGCGCCGCGGCTCGGGCTTCCCGTGCTGCCGTTCGTCGCGGAAGTTTCGGTCTTCCAACACCTGGGTGTGGTTGCCGCCGTCGTGGGCGTCGGGGCTACCGGACGAGCAACGGGAGCGCGGCGAAGGTGTGGTCCTGCCACAGTCGCCGTGAGGTTTCCTCCGGGTACGCGACGACCACCGGCTGTTCGTCGAAGATCCGCGTGCTGCGACCGGCGTCGTACGACGGCCAGCCGGGGCCGCCGTTCGCGGCGAACGCCGTCCACGCCCCGCGAATCTGCCCGGACAGTTCCTGCGCCGCCGGGGTGGGCGGATCACCGATCAGCATCGCGGGTTGCCCGCTGGTCAGGTTGCCGAAGACCAACGGCACGTCCAGGCCGTGACAGGCGCCCAGGGTGCCGCCCAGGCCCGGCGCCGGCCAGGTCAGCTCGTAGAGGTAGGCCCGGCCGCCAGCGGCGAGTTGCGCGTCGGCCAGGTGCAGGCTCGGCATCCGGAACAGCCAGTCCGCGTTGACCAGCTCGTACAGTTGCTCATCGGTCGCATCGGGGAACGCCTCCCGGTATCGGCTGGAGCCGTCCGGGCCCGGTGCCAACATCCGCAGCGCGGTCTCGGCCTGCTCCGGCGTGACCTGGCCGAGTACGCCGTCGAGCAGGCTGAACAGCCGGTGCTCGTCCCGGGTGTGTCCGACGAGCAGCGCGACGTCCCGCGCGGCGCCGTCGGCAAGCGCCCGCCAGGGGGTCGCCGGCAGCACGTCGCCGTCGACGACCGGCGCGAACGGGATCGGCCGGTGGGTGATCCGCCCCCAACGCTCCCGCCACTGGACGATCCTGGCCGAGATCGCCTGGCCCACGGCCGGCAGCCGGTCCGGCGCCACCGTCGACAGGTCGGCCAGGGTCGGTCGTACCCCCAGCTCGGCGGCGCAGGCGGCGGTGACGTCGGCGGCCAGCTCGGGCGAGAAGAACGTACCCGGGATGCTCTGCGCGACCGCGCGCCGGAACAGTCCGGCGGCGCGCGGCATGGCCAGCAGCGCGGCGACCGAGCCGCCGCCGGCCGACTGCCCGAAGACCGTCACCCGCTCCGGGTCACCACCGAAGGCACGGATGTTGTCCCGCACCCACTCCAGGGCCGCGACCTGGTCGAGCAGCCCCCGGTTGGCCGGGGCCCCGTCGACCATCCCGAAACCCTCGAAACCGAGGCGGTAGTTGAGCGTCACCACCACGGTTCCGCTGCGGGCGAGCTGCCCGCCGTCGTACTCCGCAAGGCCGGAACAGCCGACGAGGTAACCACCACCGGGGATCCACACCATGACCGGCAACCGCGCCGCCGGGTCGGGGTCCGGCGTCCAGACGTTGAGCGTCAGCCAGTCGTCGCCGACGCCCTGCGGGGACATCCCGAACGCGCCGGGCTGCGGGGGCGGCGGACCGTAGGCGACCGCCGGACGCACGCCCTCCCAGCCGCGCCCCGGCCGCGGCGCGGCGAACCGGAGGCCGCCAACCGGAGGCTCGGCGTACGGGATGCCGCGAAACACGGCGAGGCCCGCCTCCCGGCCGCCACGCAGGACACCGACCACGGTACGCACTTCCGGCTCGGACTCCGACTGCATGCTGGCGCCTCCCCGCTCCCGGTCGGCCGCAGCATCCCAGCGCCCGCCGAGCACCGGCAAACCATTTAGGGCCTTCGTTGCCCGGCGCCAGATCATGAGGGGTCTGGACCGAGGAACGCGGGTAGGGCCCTTCTTGCTGCCTGGCCTGTCAATGCTGGCGCTGCCGCTCGGGGTTCTCCCGAGCGCCGACGTCCGGGCTGGCGTTGAGGCCGTCGGCGATCCGGTTTGGGAGAGGATAGCCGTGCTCGACGGACAGCGCGCGTTCCTGGCCCGGTTTGGTGGCCCAGCCGCAGCGGTACGTCATCCGACCGTTCCACCCGGATTCCGCATCAACGAGCACGCTCATCCGACAGGCTTTCCGACTCGCTTTCTCGAACCGCTCTCCTCGCGCCTTTCCGCTCAGGCGGTCGTGTCCTGGGCCAGTGCGTCGAAGGCCGTCGTGGCTTCCCGGTCCAGCTCGATCCGGGCGACCGCCATGTTGTCGGCCAGGTGCGCGAGGTTGCGGGTGCCGGGGATCAGCAGTGTGGCCGAGCTGTGCCCGAGCAGCCACGCCAGGCCGGCCTGAGCCGGGGTGATGGCGAGGCGTCGGGCGTGCGCGGTGACGACCGGGTTGTCGGTGACGTTGGGCAGCCAGTCGAAGGCCGATCCGAGCGGGCAGTACGGCACCCAGGCGACGCCCTGCTCGGCGCATTCGGTCAGCACGTCCTCCTGGCCACGGGTGAGGACGTTGTACAGGTTCTGCACGCAGACGATGCCGGCCGGAAGAGCCTGCCGCAGTTGTACGAGGCTGACGTGGCTCAGGCCGATGCCGCCGATCTTGCCCTCGTCGCGTAGGGCGATCAGCTCGGCGAGCTGGCTGTCCAGGTCGACCACCTGGTCGCCGGTGACGGTGATGCCCGGCGGCACGTCGGCCCGGCGAAGATTGACCACGGCGAGGTGTTCGGTGCCGAGGGTGCGCAGGTTCTCCTCGACCGACGCCCGTAGCTGCGCCGGCTTCTGGGCGGCGACCAGTCGCTCGGTCGGGTGGGACACCGCGCCGACCTTGGTGACGATCCGCAGGCTTCCGGTGTACGGATGCAGAGCGGTCCTGATCAGTTCGTTGACTGTGCCGTAGAACTGGGCCGTGTCGATGTGGTCGACGCCGAGTTCGACCGCGCGGCGCAGCACCGTGACGGCATCCGCGGGGTCGGCGTGTTCCAGCTGCATGGCGCCGAAGCCGACCCGCAGGACCTCGTGATCGCCCAGCTTTCCGTGCGCGTACCCCTGCGATGTGGTCATGGTCGTGGACCTCCAGATACGATGACCGCAAGCGGAACCGGTTCCGTTTGTCTCAGCTCGACCCTAGCAGAAGCGGAAGCGGTTCCGCTTAAGAGGTGATCATGGTTTCCGAGATCGAGCGACGCCCCGGCGCGCGCAGGGACGCCCAGCGCAACCGGCAGCGCATCATCGAGGCCGCCAAGCGCGCCCTCACCACCGGTCCGGACCCTGTCAAGATCGAGACCATCGCCCGTGAGGCGGGAGTCGGCGTCGGGACGCTCTACCGCAACTTCCCGTCCCGCGAGGCCCTGGTCGAGGAGGTCTACCGCAGCGAACTCACCCACCTCTGCGCCGTCGCCACGCAACTGGTGGCCGACCACCCGCCAGCCGATGCCATGCGCGAATGGATGCGCTGCTACCAGGACTTCGTCGCCACCAAACACGGCATGGCCGAGGCCCTACGCGCGGTGATCGCCAGCGGTGCGATCAGCTCCGGCCAGACCCGCGAACACCTCGACGGCGCCATCGCCACCATCCTCGACGCCGGCCGGACCGACGGCAGCCTGCGTGCCGACGTCCAACCGGCCGACGTGTCCGCCAGCATGGCCGGCATCATGCTGACCGCCGCCGACATCGACCAGGCCAGCCGGATGCTGCAACTGCTCGTCGACGGCCTGCTCGCCCGCGACGCCTCCTGAAGGGCCCCTCGTCGCCGCGTCCGCTCTCGATGTTCGGGTCCGCGCCGGCGGCGACCAGGATCCGTACGGCCGTCCGCTTGTCGTGCAGCGGGGCCAGGTAGCGGGGTGTGGTCCCCTACGAGCGGGTCGGCGTGAGGTGCGTGGAGCTTCGGGCAGCCGCCCGGAGCAGCAACGCGCCCGCGCAGCCGATGACGACCCAGGTCACCAACTGGAGCGTCCAGAACGCGCCGTCGGCCAGCTCGGTGGCCGGAGTGACAAGATTGGAGGAGGTGAACACCAGAGTGGTGTTCATCAGCGCGTGGGCCCACGCTGCCGGCCAGACCGATGCCGACAACGCCCGCGCCGCGCTCAGCACGAGCGCTGCGAACAGCAGGTTGACCGTGGTGGCGACGACCTCCCGCCCCGCCATCGCTCCGTCGAGGTGGTATCCGAGCAGCAACGGCAGGTGCCACAGCGCCCACAGGCCGCCGATCGAGGCGCTCGCGCGAACCAGCCCGTACCGGGCCAGGCTCGTGTGCAGCGCGCCGCGCCATCCGATCTCCTCACCCGTGACCGTCAGCATGCCCACCAGGGCCAACGGCAGCACCAGCGGCACCAGGCGCAGCGCCTCCCCGCTCGGCTGCCAGGCGACGACGCCCAGCGCCAGGGCCAGCAGGGTGATCACCGCCGGGATGGCCACGAACACCGCGAGCATCAGCGCGCCGGTGCGCAGCACACGTCCGGTGCGCAGCGGACGGACCGCCGACCAGGTCAGGAAGGACGTGCGGCGACCGGTGCCCAGGTGTGCCACGAACGCCGACAAGGCCGGCGCCCAGGACAGGAGGGGGACGGTGGCATTGAAGGTGTCGGCGTCCGCGCCGCCGGCGAACAGCGGCACGAGGACGACCGCCGTGACGACGGTCAACGTCCCGACGAACCACGCCAGGACCCGTCGCGGGTCGCGGGCCGTGGACGAGGTCGCCTCGGTCGTGCCGGGGACGGTGTCCCCGGAGGTGCGGCTCCGCGGTGCGGTCATGGTGCTGGTCTCCTCGCCGGGTCACGGTGACCCTCGCCGTCGAGCCTCGCAGTGGGGAACCGTCCGCCGCCTCACCCCGGCTGGCGGGTGGCCCTCACCCCGCGGGGTGAGGGGGACCGGCTAGACCGTTCTCGTAGGCGAAGATCACGACGTGTACCCGGTCACGCAGGTCGAGCTTGGTCAGGACCGCGCGTACGTGTGTCTTGACGGTGTTCTGCGTCAGGTGCAGCTGCGCGCCGATCTCGCCGTTCGACCGCCCCGCAGCGATCAGGTCGAACACCTCCCGTTCGCGGGGGGACAGCTGCGCGACCGCTTGGGGCCGGGGCTCTGCCGTCCGCCGCACGTGCTCCACCAGGGAAGCCGCCGCCGCGGGCGCCAGGGCTGAGTTGCCGGCGGCCACGTCGCAGATCGCGTCGATGAGCACCGCAGGGCGGGCATCCTTCGTCAGGTATCCGCTGGCCCCGGCGCGCAGCGCGGCCAGGACCAGCTCGTCCAGGTCGAACGTCGTCAGGGCCAGCACGCGGGTGCGCGGGCTGAGGCGCACGACCTGCGCGGTGGCGGCGATGCCGTCCAGCACCGGCATGCGGATGTCCATCAGCACCACGTCGACTGAGCGTTGCTGCACCGCCGTGACGGCGGCACGGCCGTCGGCGACTGTGCCGACCACCTCGATCCGCTCGTCGGCTCCCAGCACCGTGGCGAGCGACACGCGCAACAGGGCCTGGTCGTCGGCGAGCAGCACCCGCACCGGCGGCGTCACGCCGCACCCACCGTCGGCAGCCGCGCGCAGAGCGTCCAGCCCCGCCCGCGCACGACTGCGAACTCACCGCCCGCGGCCTCGACCCGCCTCGCCGCCCCCGCCAGCCCGGAGCCGGTGCCCGGAGACCCCCCTGGGTCGCCTGCCGCGCGTGGTCCCGAACCGCCGTCGTCCTGCACGCGCACCTGCACCACGTCGCGACCCCCGCCCTCGTCCAGCTCGACATCCCAGTCCACGTCCACCGCCACGCTCAGCGGCGGTTCGACATGCCGCAGCGCGTTGGTGATGCCCTCCTGCACCAGCCGCACCAGCGCCGACTCGGCATCGGCCGGCATGGCGCGCCGGTCCCCGCGCTGGGTCAGGGTCACCCGGTGCATCGCTGTCGTCGCCGCCGCGACGAGCGCCGGCAGCCCGTCGAGGGACGGGACGACGTCACCCGCCGCGCTGGGGGCAGCATCGAGCACCCGCAGCATCCCGCGCAGACCCAACAGCGCCGCGCGAGCCGTGTCCGCCACCTGAGCCAGAGCCCGCTCGGTTTCGCGCTCGGCAGTGCCGACCCGCGCTGCCTCCGCCTGTGCCACGACCAGGGTGAGCGAGTGCGCGATGACGTCGTGCAGGTCCCGACGGATCTCCGCGCGCTCGGTGCGCCGGGCGGCGGCAAGTCGCTGTGACGCCTGGATCACCGCGCGTCGTCGTTGTGCCCGGACGACGCGGGCGAAAACCCACACTCCGACGACCACGGCCAGGAGCAGGGTCGCCTCCAGCACCGGCATCCACACCGGCAGCCGCGCGTCGGCCGGCTCGCGGAGCGTCGAGGCCGTCCCGGTGAGCGCCACGCCCGCCACCGCGGTCGCCAGCGCCGGGACCACCCACCGGTCCGGCCCCACCGCTACCAGCCGCCACAAGACGAGCAGGAAGCACAGGGACGACGGGGTCAGCACCCCGCTGGACCAGCCCGGCATCGGCACGAGCGCCAGGACCACCATGGCAAGAGCCGCCGCCACGAACGCCCTGACAGGCTGCGGAGCCGCCCGCCACGCCGTGATGTGCAGCACCGTCGCCGCCACTCCCACCGCCACGAGCTGCACCGTGTCCGCCCCGCTGAGCGCCATGGCCACGAGCAGGGCCAACGTCCCGGGCGGAAGGACGGTCGCGGACAGCAGCACGAGCAGCCGCCACGCGTAGTCGTCGCCGGATGGCCGGATCTGCATGACGCGATTGTCTCCCAGGCCAGAGGCCGTCACCCCGGTGCCGGGTCGGCCGCCGGGCTTCAGCCTGAATGCGCTTCACGAGGCGTATTCGTCCGAGATCTCGGTGGCGTAGTTCTTCCACAGCGGTGTCATGGTTTCGGCGTTGACGGGCTGCCCGGAATCGATCATGGCCTTGAAGTCGCGGAAGTACTGCACGTACAGGTCCGGCGTGAACGTGTTCAGCATGACCGCGTTCTCGTCGCCGACGTTGGCGAACGTGTGCGGCGCGCCGGTCGGCACGATGACCCAGGTGCCCGGCCCGGCGTCGTACTGGTCCTCGCCGACGGTGAACCGGAACGTTCCCGCCAGCACGTAGAAGCCCTCGTCGTGCTGGGCGTGGCGGTGCTGCAACGGGCTCGGGGTGCCCGGTGGAATGGTGACCTCGGCGAACCCCAGCCGGTGGTCGGTGTGCTCGCCGTTCTCCAGGATGCGGATCTGCTGCGCCCCGCTGCCGAGGATCTCGCCCTCACCGGGGCGGACGATGTTCACCTTCGCCACGACGTTCTCCCAATCTATTGCCGGCCTTGGTGACCACCATCCTGTTCCGGGCCGGCTGCGCGCGTCCTGGTCGTCCGTGCACGGTTGTTGGCTGTCAGCGCACGGGCGTTGTAGCCGTACGTCGCCTTGAAGAGCTTGCTGAAATGGGCGGGATCGGAGAATCCCCACCGGGCGGCCACGGCGGTGACCGTACGTCCGCCTCCGGTCAGCTCTGCCCGGCAGCGTTCCAGGCGGCGACGGCGGATCAGGGCCGCGACGGTGAGCGGCTGGTCCTCGAACAGCTTGTGCAGCCGGCGTACGGAGATGTGGTGGGCGGCGGCGATGCCGGGTGGGGACAGACCGGGATCGGCCAGGCGGGCCTCGATGTAGCCGGCGATCCGGTTCCGCAGCCGCTCGTCGGGGGCCGGTTGTTCGTCGCCCAGCCTGGCCTCCAGCGCGACCGCGATCAACTCGATGACGGCCGCCGCCGACCGCAGCGCCTCCGCCTCGCGGAACTCGGCCGCCGACCGCGCCGACTCCCGGGCCAGCACGGAGACGAGCGCGCCCGGACCGTGGCTGCCGTCGATGCGTACGCCGATGAGCCGGTCGATCTGCGCGGGCCGCATCCGGAGCTCCCGGCGCGGAACCAGGACGGTGACGTGCGTCGCCGCGGTGCTCTCGAACCGGAGAGGACGCGTGGGGTCGAGCAGCACCAGGTCGGTCGGCCCGAGTTCGGCGTCGCCGCGCCCCTGCTCGATCCGCGTCCGGCCCCGGGTCATCACCTTGACCGCGAGGTGGTCGCCGTCGGAGGCGTCGCGCTTCCGCCCGACGCAGGCGCTCGCGGGCGTGTCGAGGGAGACCAACCGCAGCGGCCCGAGGTCACGGGTGGCGATCCGGCCCCGGAAGCCGGCCCCGGCCAGCCTGTTGACCAGCGGCGGAAACCCGCAGGCGGCCAACTCGTCCTGGAGCGTCTCAAGGTTGCCGATCACCGGTCAACGGTAACGGCGGCCCTGCCGCTCGGACATGTGTGCGGCCGGGGTTGCAGCGGCACTGCCCGGGGTCCGTCCTCCCGGCGATGATGCCGGATGCCGTCTGCTCCGGTGCCCGGATGCGCTTCGGGCCGTCACGGTCGCCCCGGCCCTACCGGGTGTACTCGGCGTGCAGTTCGGCGTAGGGGCGGCGGTCGTCGGGGTGGCGTCGGATCCTGCCCATGCTGATCTCGGCGCAGCAGTGCGTCTCAGGGTCGTGGGCGCGGTGTGCCGGGCACTCCTCGGCCAGGGCGCGGACCTCGTCGGCCTGCCGCTCGAACGCCTCGCGGCTGCCGGTGAGCACCAGCGTGTCGGCGGCGACGTCCCACCGCAGGTGGTCACGGAACTCCCGGTGCCAGGTCTTCAGGTGGTCGCCGGCAGGCCGTGCCGGCCAGGCTCGGCCGGGTAGCACGACGGTGTGCGGCCTGCCGGCCCCGAGCCGGGAGCGGACCTGCTTCCAGCGTGACGGCGGGAACGCGAGCCGGTGGTGCAGCAGCACCATGTCGAGCGGGCGTCCCCAGGCGTGGTCGGTCGGCAGCTCCGCGCGACGCAGTGGGAGGTAGATGATCGTTCGTGGTGACCGGGCGGCCAGGCCCCATGCCAGGGCGAACGTCGCCGCGGTCTCCTTGTCGAGGCAGAACTGCGCGCCGAGGCGGCCCTCGTAGAGGCCGGCGAACCTCGGCGGCCCGGCGGGCCGCAGCACCCGGTACCGGTGGTGTCCGAGCTGCACCGTGCTGATCGTCACCGGCCATCTGCGGCCGCCCAGCCGTTGAGTCACTCCAGCCGCATCCTCTCGACCAACCGTCGACCCGCCTTCCCGTGCGGGCATTGTCGCCCCGGCCTGCGCGACGTGGCGACGGACTTTCCGGCGGACGCTGGGCGCGGCCGGAGAACGGCCACAGAAGTTGCGACCCACCGAAGCATCGACTACCCTCGATGACAGTGGAGCAATTGGTGCAAGTCCTCACTTTCCGACACCACGAACGCGTGGCCCGACGCGTACTCCTACCCCGGCAGTCGTCAGTGGACCATCCGCGCGTCTTCGCTCAGCTTGAACCCGCCCGACCCGGGTTCGTCATCCGTCCGCGCCACCGCAGCCGAAGGCGCGGCATCGAGACCGATCGCGAGCAGAGGAAGGTACTGGGATGCTGAATCAGCCCGTTCCACCGACCGTTCGGCGGGTGCCACGCGCCCTGGTGGCGGTCGGCCTCCTGGCAGCGGTTCTGGGCACGGCCCCGGCTCCGGCCGCGGCGAGCCCGGGCCCCGCCGCGCTTAGCACGGCGGCCGCTGCCGACTGCCCGTTCGTCAACACGCTGTGCCTGTTCGAGGGCACCAACTTCACCGGCGCGCGTCTCACCCTGAGCTCTCTGGTGTCGCCCGGCACCTGCGTGAGTCTGGTGGACGCCGGTTGGGGAGACCGCGCGCGTTCCGCGATCAACACCAACAGCCGGAGCGCTGCGATGTTCATGAACGACGACTGTGTCGGTGGGGCCTTCGAAGTCCCGGGCAACAGCTCCCTGTCGGACTTCGGGGGGTTCGCGCCCGAAAGCGCCTGGGTGCCCCGGTAAGGCAGATGCCGGGTGACACGTGACCGCGTGTCACCCGGTTCCTCCGGCCCGGAGATGTCCGGTGTCCGGCCCGGGCCGGACCGACGAAGGTGGGGCGCAGACCATCAGGCCCGCACCCCACCCGGGGCGGCGACGACCCGCGCTACCCCTCCTGCCCGTTCTCCAGCAGGTACTGCACCCCGCCGAGGTCGGCCCGCGCGGTGCCGTCGGCGTCCGGCCCGAACTGGGTCACGTTGAGCGTGGCCCCCTTGGCGAGGGCGGCGTCGGCCGAGAAGGCCAGTGAGAACTCGAGGCGCTCACCGGGCTTCAGGACCAGCCCGTTGATGCTGGCCTTCGCCGGATCCACGATCTCCAACTCGGTCTGGCCGACCTGGCGTACTCCCGTGCCGACCTTGCCGGTGGCCTGCCAGCGCTCGAACAGGGTCTGGCCGAGGTCGACGAAGACCCGGGCACCCCGGACCGGCTCCGCCGGCTGGGTGAAGACCACGTCGTTCTTGGTCTCCAGGGCGGTCACGTTGCCGATGGCGAACGGCCGGACGACCCGCGGCCCGCCCGGCGTCAGCCGGACCGAGGTGACGTTGCGCCAGGCGATGTTGTTGTTGTGCAGGGTGTTGACGCTGTTGCTCGGACCCTCGAACGTCATCGGGTCGGTCGGCGACACCCAGCGCGCCAGCAGGCAGAAGTGGCCCGGTCCGGGCACCCCCGTCCACGGGATCGTCACCGTGGTGACGCCCGGATAGACGGTCACGCTGGCCGCGCCGATCTGGGTCCAGTGCGTCGGCCAGGTGGCGCCGCCGCCCGGGGTCGTCCGGTAGATCCGCAGCACCCCGTTGTCGATGCCCGAGCCGTACGGCCCGTTGTTGCGCAGCTTCACGAAGAGGTAGTTGGTGACCCCGACGATCGGGTTCTGGCTGACGGCGCATTCCACCGCAGTGGGGCAGACCTTGATGTCGGGGCTGGCCCACAGCGGGCTGTACGAGTGTGGCTGGACGCCGGTGTCGGCGGTGACGTCCTTGATGTAGACGTCGGTGCGGGCCGCCGCGGCGGCCTTCTCCTGCGGTGCCTCGCCGGGTGCTGCGGCGGCTGCGGTGACCGCCAGCAGGCCGGCCAGCGCCGCGCCCGTGAGTACGGCCAGCGTCGAGCGACGGAAACGCTTCCCTACCTTGCCCATGACAGGTTCTCTCCCATCGACGGGGACGCCGGAGCCGGCGTGTTCCGATGCCGCGTCGGCTCGATGACACCGGGGAAGAGTTGCGACCGGGCCGGGAAATACCGTCGGCGGACCCGGCCTCAGATGGCACCAGGACGGGCAAAAGAGGCACCGATCAGAGCCACGTTGCGGGGTGGGCACGTGCGCCCTAGCGGGTGCGGTGCAGATGTACGCGAGTCGATGTTCGGGGGATGTCGTGCGCGCGGTGGGCGCTGTCGTTGTCGCCTGCCTCACCTTGGCCGTCGCCCCGGCCGGGGCGGCCGGCAGGGCGACCCTCGCATGGCGGGACTGCCCAGGCGTCGATGACCCGCGCCTGCGCTGCGCCACCGTCCGGTGCCGCTCGACCATGCGCGACCGGCCGGCCCCACGATCGACGATCCCCGCATCAACCTGCGCCCCGTCGCCGCCGGCGACGGAGCGACCATCCTGCCCCTGACCCGCAGGCCCGGAGGCATCCAGGCATACAAGTTCGTCCTGCCGGCCGGCGACGACGAACGCGTACCCGACCTGCGCACCCATGAGGGCTACGACTGGGTGTACGTCCTCAACGGCAGCCTTCGTCTGGTTCTCGGCGACGAGGACCTCATCCTGCGACCCGGGGAGGCCGCCGAGTTCAACACCCGTACCCCGCACTGGTTCGGCGCCACCAGCTCCGGGCCCGTCGAGTTCCTCAGCCTGGTCGGCAGACAGGGCGAACGCGCACACGTCCGCGCCACCCCGAAGCCGGAAGCGCGCGGCTAGCCGACAACCTCGACGCGCCCGTAGTGGTCCGAGGACAACCCGCCTCGGGCGGTCGCGGTGTCAGGGGGCGGGGTTTCCGCTGCGGGGGCCGCCCGCCGGCTGCGCCCCACGCCTCACGTGTCGATGAAGACGGGGTCGCCGACGTCGACGTGGCCGGGCTCGACGGTCGAGCCGTAGACGCCGAGGCACACCGTGCGGTGGTGGGCGACGGCGCGCAGGACGGCCGGATCGCGCAATGCGGTCGTGGGGTCGACGTCGACCACGCCGCATCGCTTGTCGCGCGCGTCGACGCGCATCCGCATGCGGCCCACCCGCAGGACGTGGCCCACCCAGGCGTCCTCGGGAAAGGCGGCCGGGCCGACCGCCTCGATCAGAAGGTTGGGACGAAAGCGTCGGGCGTCGAGTTCCGCGCCGATCAGTTCGCCGATGCCGGCGACGCTCTGCGTCGTGATCACCGACAACGGCATGGCGTCGAAGATCCCGCGATCCAGCTTGATCACCCGTAGTCCGCCGCCCAACTCGCTGGCCAGAGCGGGATCGACGACGTCGAACGCCTGACCCGATGGGGAGCACACCATGGTGCGGGACGCGTCGGGCCGGTCGGGCTTCGCGAACCAGGGGCGATAGTGGACCATGTCCGGCCGCCGCGAGATCGACAGCCAGGGCGTCCCGCTGCGCGCCTGGCCGTCGCGGATGAACGCCCAACGACGATCGCCGGCCAGGCCGTGCCAGGAGACGTCGACCGCACCTAGTTCCTCTGCGGCCATGGACTTGACCGGATAACGCCACAGCGCCGCCACCCGGCCCACCAGCCGAGCATTCTCGCCGAACGGCCTGTCCGATGCTGGACGGGGAATCGCCATGACCACCTCCCGGATCGGAGGCGCCCTTGCTTCGACACCGAGATGGAGCGTGGCGGACCGGGTCCGTCGCAGCGCCTCTCCAACCGGCCCTGCCGGCGGGCGGCACGACGGCCGGACCGG
Source organism: Micromonospora carbonacea (assembly GCF_014205165.1). Lineage (NCBI taxonomy): Bacteria > Bacillati > Actinomycetota > Actinomycetes > Micromonosporales > Micromonosporaceae > Micromonospora > Micromonospora carbonacea. Next base: position 7,385,556 of record NZ_JACHMZ010000001.1, read on the forward strand.
CAGGCAGGCGACCACCGTCGCACAACCGGCGCGCGCATGGCAACAGCCGCGACCGTGCCGACGCCGCGGTATCGGGGGCGGCGTGGCCGTACCGCCGGAACAGGGCGTCGTCCGACCGGACGTGACATGCGTGGTGCCGGTGCGCGACGACACCGGTGGCGGCCCGGGGCGGCCCCGGCGACGGTCAGAGCAGTCGCGCGAGTCGGTTCTTCTTCGTGTTCTCCCGGACGATCCAGGCCACGTCGCGGTCGTCGACTGCCGCCAGCGCCTGGAAGCGCGGCAGGCCGGCCGCCGGATCGGCGGCCACCGCGACACTCCAGCAGTAGCCCAACGCCTGACGCAGCGCGCGGACGCCGTCGGCACGCCGCTGCTCGGCCGAGAGGTCGGCCAGCCCCCTGGTCGCCCGTTCGCACAGCGCGACGGCGCGGGCGGCGGCGTCCGGGGCGGTCAGCAGGCGCGGCTCGCACACGCCCGCGACCGCCGCCCGCCGGAGCAACGGGTGCGGGCGCGCGGCCCAGGCCGTCGCGAGTGCGAGCAGGCGCGGCAGGTCGGCGTCACCGAGACGCTGCAACGCCAGGGCCACCGCCTCGCGCACCCGCCAACGGGCGTCGGTGGCGTGGTCGCGTAGGCGCGCCTCGACGGCCGCGCGGGTCCGCGCGTCCGCGGCGGTGGCCAACAGCCGGCCGAGACCGAGCACCCCGCAGAACACCAGGTACTCGTCGTCCGTGGAGATCAACCGATCGAACGAGGCCGGCTCGCCCTCGTCGGCGACGGCCTCGGCGAGCGCGATGTTGGCGCGTGGGCCGGGCAGCCCCGAGTGCTCCCGGAGGAAGTCCGGCCAGCGCGCCGGATCGAACCTGCGCAGCTCGGCCCGGTACTGAGCACGCCGGTCCACCACGGCAGCGTACCCCGGGTGACGGCCACGCCGGGCCGGTCCGGGCGGATCCCGGGGCGATCCGGTCCCCGCGTACCGGCACCGTGGCGGCGCGCAGTGGTGCGGCGCGGCGCCGCCCCGGCGGTCCCAGGTCGGGCGGTGTGCCGGCGGCGTGATTTCGGTGCGATCAAACGAATCGGTAAACTCCGATTACAGTGGCGGCGGCCACGTGACCGTGGTGGTGAGGAAGGGCGGCGATGGAACGGCCGGAGTGGGCGCCAGCAGATGTTGATCTCAGCCGGCCGAGCGTGGCGCGAGCCTACGACTACTGGCTCGGCGGCTCGCACAACTTCGAGGTCGACCGGGAGTTCGCCCGCCAGGCGCTCGCGGCGGTGCCGGACCTTCGCCTGGTCGCGCGCGCCAACCGCGAGTTCCTGCATCGCGCGGTGCGGTTCATGCTCGACGAGGGGATCCGGCAGTTCCTGGACATCGGGTCCGGCATCCCGACGGTGGGCAACGTGCACGAGATCGCCCAGGAGGTCGATCCGGACACCCGGGTGGTCTATGTGGACATCGATCCGGTGGCGGTGACGCACAGCACGCACATCCTCGCCGGCCAGCCCAACGCGATCGCGCTGCTCGAAGACCTGCGCCGCCCGGAGGCCATCCTGGGCCACCCGGAGGTCCGCCGGCTGCTGGATCTCGACCGGCCGGTCGGCCTGCTGCTCGTCTCGGTCGTGCACGCCGTCCCCGACCACGACGACCCGTACGGGCTGATCAAGCGGCTGTGGACGGCGCTGGCCCCGGGGAGCTGCGTGGCGATCAGCCACGTCACCACCGACAGCCGGCCGGACGAGATGGGCGAGGGCACCCGGCTCAGCGGCCGGACGAACACGCCGGTCACCGCCCGCACCCGCGCTCAGGTGGAGGACTTCTTCGCCGGCCTGGAACTGGTGGAACCCGGCGTGGTGTGGTCCCCGCTGTGGCGTCCCGAGTCGCGGACGGATGTCGGGGAGCACCCGGAGCGGATGAGTTTCTACGTCGGAGTCGGACGCCGCGGGTGAGCGGTCGGTCCGCCGCCGACGGCCTCGACGACGGGCGTCGCCCCGGCATCGAGGAGTTCGTCACGGCGTGGACTGCGGCCCTGCACCGGGCCCACTACGTGCCGATCAGCGCCGGGCGGCGGCGTCGCATCGTGACCGGGCTGGCGGACCGTCTGGTCAGTGCGGTGCTCGCCGATCCGGCCGAGCCCGGCGACGGCCGGCGGATCGGCGAGGATCTGGTGGCGGCCGGCTTCGGGTCGCCGGAAGCGCTCGGTCGAACGATCGCGGTCGTCGGCTCGCGGTTCCTGGGCGAGCTGGGCCTCGCCGCCGACCCCACCCGCGCCGCCCGGCTGACCGGCCTGCTGGCCGAGCTCGCGGCGGGCTTCGCGTCGGCCGCGCACGACCGCATCCTGAGAGCCCAGGACACGGTCCGGCTGGCCGCGCTGGCCGCCCGCAACCAGGCCGAGGAGGCGCTCAGGGTCAGCGAGGCCAGGTTCCGCCGCTTCGCCACCCACGACCAGTTGACCGGGCTGCCCAACCTGACGTTGTTCACCGAGCGGTTGGGCCGGCTGTCCGCCGCCGACGAGCCGATCGACCGGGTCGGTGTCTGCTGCCTCGACGTCGACGACTTCGCGGCGGTCAACGACGTGCTCGGGCATCAGGTGGGCGACCTGCTGCTCCGCGAGATCGCCGGTCGGCTCGGCGCGCTCACCGACCGGCGGATCGACCTGGTGGCGCGCCTGGACAGCGACCGGTTCGCGATCCTGGTCCGCGACACCACCTGCGCCGAGGACACCGTCAAGATCGCCGATCAGGCGCTCGCCGCGCTCGCCGCCCCGTTCCGCGTCGACGGCACCGAGGTGCCCCTGACGGCGAGTGCGGGAGTGGCCGAGGGCGCCGTCGCCGACGGTGGCGCCGCGGCCCTGATGCGCGCCAGCGAGATCGCGCTGCACTGGGCCAAGGCCGACGGGAAGGCCACCCTGCGCCAGTTCGACCAGGATCGCAGCAATGCCGACGCCGCGCGTTACCGCCTGTCGGCGGCCATGCCGGCGGCGCTGCGCCGGGGCGAGTTCGTGGCCGCCTACCAGCCCATCTCCGCCTTGCGGTCCGGGCGGCTGGCCGGGGTGGAAGCCCTGGCCCGTTGGCAGCATCCCCAGCTCGGCCTGCTGAGCGCCGCCCGGTTCATCGAGCTCGCCGAACGCACCGGCGTCGTGGTGGCGCTCGGTGCCCAGCTGCTGGAGCAGGCGTGCCGACAGGCCAGCCGATGGCAGCGGATCCAACCCGGCCTGTACGTGAGCGTGAACGTGTCGGTGCGCCAGCTCCGCCAGAACGGCCTGGCCGGGGCGGTGGCGCAGATCCTCGACCGGACGGGGCTGCCGCCGCACCTGCTCCAGCTCGAAGTCACCGAGCAGGCCGTGATCGATCTGACCGGCGTGGTGACGGAGACCCTGGCGGCGCTGATGAAGATCGGGGTCCGGATCGTCATCGACGACTTCGGCATCGGCTATGCCAACCTGGCCAATCTCCGCTCCCTCCCCCTGCACGGCCTCAAACTCGACGCGAGCCTGACCCGTTCGTCGGCGCAGCCGGCCAGGCGGCCGGGGGCCCGCCGCCCCGGCACGGACGACGAGTTCCTCAGCACCGTCGTGTCGCTCGGGCACAAGCTCGGCCTCGTCGTGACCGCGGAGGGCATCGAGACCGCCCAGCAGGCCGACCGGCTGGCCGCGACCGGGTGCGACAACGGGCAGGGCTGGCACTTCGGCCGCCCGGTGCCGCCCGACGAGATCACCGCCGGGATCGTGGCCCAGCAGCACCGCGACGCCGTGTCACCACCCGATTCCGGGCAGCCGGGGCTCCCGGCCCGGCGGCGCTGACGCCGCCACCGGGCGCAGGCCCGACCGGGCCGCCGCCGATCGGGCCGGGCTGCCGCCTCAGGCCGTGACGCAGGGGACGCCGTTGAGGGCGAAGCCGGTCGGCGGCGCGTTGCTGACGCCCCACCTTCCCTGGATGCCGAAGGTCGCGGAGCCGTTCGCCGCCAGCGCGCGGTTCCAGTCGACGTTACGCGCCGTCGCCGTGGTGTCGCTCTGGCTGACCGTGGCGTTCCAGGCGGAGGTGACCTGCTGGTCGCCCCGGAAGCTGAAGGTCAGCACCCAGCCGTCGATCGGGGCCGCGCCGGTGTTCTGGACGGTCACCGCGGCGACGAATCCGTCCTGCCACTCGGACTGGTTCTGGTAGGTCACGCGGCAGGTCGACGGTGGCGGGGTGGGTGGGGTGGGCGGGGTCGGCACGGTGGGCGGGGTGACGGTGTTGGACGCGATCGACAGGTTGCCCACCGCGTCCCGGGCCCGCACGTAGTAGAGGTTGCGCAGCGGAGGCGTCGACGACGGGAGCGCAATCGTGTGCGTCGTCGTCGTGACGGTGGCGATCACGACGGAGGTGAACCAGCCGTCGAAGCGGTAGACGTTGTAGCCGCGCACGCCGACGTCGTCCGTCGACGGCGACCAGGACAGGGCGGCGGTCGACTCGGTCACGTCGCCCATGGTCAGGTTCTGCGGCGCGCTCGGCGGGGTGGTGTCCGGGCCGGTGTCGGTCACCGGGGTGACCACGGTCACGGGCTCCGACGAGTTGGAGCGGTGCCCGAAGCCGTCCTTGGCGGAGACCCGGAACTGGTACTGCCGGCCGGGCCCGATGTAGTTGCTGATCGTGGTGGTGGTGACGTTGCCGACGCTGGCGGAGAAGACGACGTCGTCGAAGGCCATGTAGTAGGTGATGTCGTAGCCGGTGACGGGGCAGCAGCCGGGCGTCGACGCCGTCCAGGTGAGGGTGACCGACCCTGTCCGGACGTCGGTGGCGGTGACGTTCGTGGGCGTACTCGGCGGAAACGGCGAGGGGTTCGGCGCGGTGGGCCCGGTCGGCGCCGGGGACGTGGTCGCGGCGGCCCCCGTGATCGACGCCGAGGCCGCGCCGGGCGCGGGGGCGGGGCGGGCGACGGGTGCCGTCGCGGTGCGCGCTGCGGTGCCGGCATCGGCGGCCGGTGCGGTGACCAGCCCGACGCCGAGCATCGTGACCGACGAGACGACGGCGGCCAGCAGGCCGGACCGTACGCGGCGACGCCGCGAGTGCGAGTGGACGCCTACCATGCGTCAAAGATGCGGCAATCCATCGATGCCTGTCAACTTGATCCGGGGTCGGGCCGCCACCGCGCCCGGCCGGCGGCCGGAGAGGTCAGAGCGCCGGGGACAGGTACAGGAGGCGGTTGGGCGAGCCGGCACCCGGGTTGAGCACCGCCGGATTGGCGACGCTGAACAGGTAGCTGGACACCTGCGCCGGCGTCCAGGTCGGGTTGTTGCCGAGCACCCGGGCGGCGACGCCGGCGACGAGCGGCGCGGCGTGTGAGGTGCCGCTGAGCGTCTGGGTCGCGGTGGTCGAACTCCACCAGGCCGAGGTGATGCGCTCGCCGGGGGCGAAGATGTCCAGGCAGGGGCCGAAGTTCGACCAGCTCGCCCGGTTGTCGTTGGTCAGCGTCGCGCCCACCGTCAGCGCGGTCGGCACCGACGCGGGCGAGACGTTGCAGGCGCTGGCGTTCGAGTTTCCGGCCGGGACCGTCACCGTGATGCCGTCGGCGACCGCGTTCGCCACGGCGGCGTCGAGCGCGGCGGTGGGGCTGGTCAGCACGCCGATGTTCGCCACGGCCGGCTGCCCGGCGGGGTGGTTGGCGACCATCCAGTTGATTCCGTTGATCAACATCGAGAGGGTGCTCGGCAGTGCGCAGTCGAACACCTTGACCGCGACCAGCACGACGTTCTTGGCCACCCCGAACGTCGTCCCGCCGACGGTGCCGGCGGCGTGCGTGCCGTGTCCGGTGCAGTCGTTCGCCGGGAGCGTGCCGTCGACGGCGTCGTAGCCGTACACCGCCTGGCCGCCGAAGTCGGCGTGGCCGATCTGGATCCCGCTGTCCACGATGTACGCGCGGACACCCGTCCCGACGCTGGTGAAGTTGTAGGTGCCGGTGAGCCCCAGCGGGGCGTCGATCCGGTCGAGGTTCCACGGGGCGTTCGGCTGGGTGGTGGCCAGGCTGGTCAACCGGTCCTGCTCCACGACCGCCACCGCCGGATCGGCGGCCAGCCGGCGGGCCACCGGCTCGGTGGTCCGCACGGAGAAGCCGTTGAGCGCGTCGCGCCAGATCTGGTCCGGCCGGAGGCCGTACCGCTCGGCGAGGCGGGTCACGCCCGTGCGCCGATCGGCGGCCGAACCCGCGCCCTCCTTGAGGACGACCACGTAGCTGCCGGGCACACGCTCCGCGTGGCCGGCGTCGAGGAGCACGCCGGTCGTCACCGCCGCCGGGTCGGCGACGGATGCCGCCGCGGCGGGGCCGGCCGCCATGGCCAGGAGCATGACCGCGGCGCCGAGCGTGGCCGCGCCGGCCCGATGCGCGCGCCCGAAGATCGTGTGCCAGTGGAGTTTCATCTCCCAGCCCTCCCATGGGTTCTCCCAGCGGACATCGGGCAGGTTTCCATGCAGGAAGGCACTCGAACAATCGACGTGCGTCTTGTTGTGCTCGGGGTGGGGAGAGTTCCTGTCCGATGTATCAGGACCGTCTCCGGAACCTCGCCCCATCGATCGACGCCCGCCGTGACGCGGGCGTGTAGCGTACGGTTCAGGAGCGGTGACCTCGGTTCAGGCGGCGTCGGGAGGAACACCATGATCGCGGAGACGGTGGAGTGCGCCTACTGCGGGCAGCCCAAGTCGGACCGGGTGCGCAAGTGCCCGCACTGCGGCAACGGGTGAGGATCCGCTACCGCACCCGCATCTGCATGACCTGCCCCTCGGGGTCGGTGCGGACCTCGAACGGGCGCTGGTCGGCGATTCCCTCCGCAGACCACGACCTGTCCACCAGCTGCGCGACCTGTCGGATCTCGATCGTCCGGTATCCGACCGAGGTGAGGTGGACCGTTATCGCCGAGGCGATGCTGACAGCGCTCGCCGGGGGACGCTGCGCCAGGAATCCGCGTGCGCGCAGCTGGAGCGCCACGGCCTTCAGCACGTCGTAGGTGAAGTTGCCGGTCACGCCAGCCAGGACGGCGTCCCGGAGGAAATCGGCGACGTCGAGCGTGTGGGCCGCCCCGGACAGTTCCTCTTTGGCGACTCCGTCCAGCACCAGGGAGGAACCGTCATCCAGCGGAACGATCAGTTGCGTCATGCGCACATGCTGGCAGATCCGCGCACCGTGATCGTAGGGAGGACCGGGTGGGGGGTGGCCCCGAATCCGGGAGCGTGTGGTGGCTCGGTTTCTGGCAGACCGCCAGGCACGCCCACTGGTGGCTCAGCGCGGACGTGCGCCTGCCCGACCGCGCCGACCCCCTGGCCGTGGGCTCCATCGAGCTCGACCGGCTGACCGAGCCCCTGGCCGCTCTGGCGGCCGCGCTCCCGGGCCTCGTCGCGACGGAACGGGCGGCCCTCGTCGACGTCGACCGCCGCATCGCCGACACGCTTCCCCGGGGCGACGACCCCGCCTCGACGGCGTCCGCCATCGCGACCCGCATCGAGCTGCTCGGTGACCGGGCCGCGGTGCTCGGTGCCGCCGCACGCCGCGCCTGGACCGGCGCGATGGTCGACCCGGCCGGCAACCTCGCGCTGTTCCGCGAGTTGGGCGGCATCCTGCTGCCGCAGGAACTCCGCGACCGGCTCAGGACGGCGCACGCAGCCGACACGACGCTCGTCGTGGCCCCCGGTCCCGGCCTGTCGGGCGTGCCGTGGGAGCTTCTCGTCGTCGACGACGACCACGACGTCCGTCTCGTCGAGCGCGCCACCGTGCTCGGTGGGGTCAGCCCGGCGATGCTGGTCAACCTGGCCAGACCGGCGTCCCGGGCCGGGGGCGGCCGGGCCGTACGGGTCGTCGACCCCACCGCGGCCGGGAGCCGCACCGGGGGCGGGCGCATCTACCCCGACGGGGTGCCCGAGGCGTGGCGCAGCCGCACCGGCGACGGCGACGCGCTGCTCGGCGCGGGCGCGGCGGGCGGCTGCTCGCCCGCGGAACTGTCCGCCGCCCTCCAGTCGCAGGAGTGGTCCCGCCTGGTGTTCGTCGGCCACGCCTCGGCCACGGACCCGGCGATGCCGACCTCGGCCGGGCTGGAGCTGGCCGGCGACGGGGAGACCGGGGACTCACGGCTCACCGCCGGGCAGTGGCTCAGGGATCCCACCCGGTGGCCCGCCCCCCGTCGGGTGGGCTTCGTCGCCTGCCAGTCCGACGACGCCGGCTACACCGAGCAGATCGGCCTCACCCTCGCGGCGTTGAACGCGGGCGCGCGTACCGTGGTCGCGACCCGCTGGAGCCTGCCGAGCGACGGTTCGGAGCGCCTGGTGGCCGGCGGGGCGCCGATCGGCTCGGCCACGACCGCGCTCGCCCTGGCCGTCGACGCGGCGCTGGGCACGACCGATCCCGTCGGGGCCATCGGCGAGTGGCAACGCGACCGGCTCGCCTGCTGGCGTTCCGCGCGCAGCGACGCCGCCCGCCGCCTGCACGCACCGCTGGTGTGGTCGGCGTTGGTCACGTACGACGTTCCCGACGCTGCGGTCAGCGCGATCCCGGGGGCCGAGGACCAGCCCGTCACGCGGCGGCCGGCGCCCGGGTCGCCACGTCACGACGCCCCCCGGGTGCCGCCCGCCGGCGACGCCGCCGAGGTCGCGAAGACCAGCCTGGCGGCCGGCGTGGCGGCGTTCGGCCGCGCCGACTGGCAGGAGGCGCGCGAGCACTACCTCGCCGCCCTCGCCGCCTTCACCGCCTGCGGCGACCTGAAGGGCGTCGCCGACGCCACGACCAACGTCGGCAACACGGCCTACTTCCTGGGCGACCTGGAGGAGGCCGCCGACCGGTACCGGACGGCGCTGCCGCTGTACCGGGACCTCGACCTCGATCGGCAGGTGGCCGTCGTCGGGCAGAACCTGGGCAACGTGTCGTTCCAGCGCGGGGAGCTCGACGTCGCCGCGGAGCAGTACCGGGCCGCCGCCGAAGCCCTGCTCAGGGGTGACTTCCGGCGGCACGCGGCGGACACGCTGGTGAACCTGGGCGCCGTCCTGATCGAACTCGGCCGCCCGCACGTCGCCCTCGGACACCTCGACCAGGCAGGGGCCCTCTACCGGGAGACGTGTGACGAGAGCGAACTGGGCGGCAAGCTCGCCGAACTCGACCAGAACACCGGGTTGGCGCTGGCCGGGGCGAAGTCCTTCGAGCGCGCCCGCGCCCACCTGCTCTCCGCCCTGCGGCACTGGCAGAGCGACGAACCGTCGGCGGAGCGGGCCGCCCGCGCCAACCACAACCTGGGGCTCGTCGCGTTCCGCGCGGGCGACCTGCCGGAGGCACAGCTCAGGTACACCCGCGCGCTGGAGCACTTCCACACGGTCGGCAACGAGCACGAGGCGGCCGACGCCAGGCTCGGCCTGGGGACCGTCGCCCGCCACCGGGGCGACGTGCGCGCAGCCCGGTCGAACTTCCGGCAGGCACAGGAGCACTACCGCAGGACGGGGCAGTGGCTGGCCTACGCCCAGGCCGCGTTCAACGAGGGGCTGACCCATCCGGGTGACAGCGACCGGAGGTTCGATCTGCTGGCCGGCGCGTGGGCGGCGATGCAGTCGATGTCGTGGCGGCTGGCGCACGTCAGCGAGCGGGCGGCATGGCGCGCCGCCCTCGACCACGCCAACGACGAGGTCCTGGAGACGGCTCGGCTCGGTGGCCGCGACCGGCAGTTCGCCGAGCTCGTCGAGTCGCTGCGAATCGCCGGCACGCTGCGCCGCGTCGCGCCGACGCCCCTGTCTCCGACGCCCCTGACTCCGGCGAGTCAGGAGGAGGCCGACCGGGACTCGCCGTTCGTCGAGCCGCTACCGTCGATGACCCTCTCCGCCGGGCCGGTCGTGCCCTGGGCGGCCTCGTCGGCCGCCGACGAGGCGCCCTGCGATGCGCCACCGTGGATCGACTGCGGCTGGCCGCCCACGCTGGTCGACGCCGTCGCCCGCGCCGAGGAGATCGTCGCCGTCACCGGGGCGACGACCCTTCCCCTGCGCCGGGGAGCGGTGTCGCTGATCCCGCTGCTGAGCCGCCACCCGGAAGAGGAAGGACCCGGGTAAACCGACCGGGCACCGGGCAGCACGGGCACGGATGCCGACTAGACCACGGAGGACCACCCCATGTTTCCACTCGAACTGTCGCAGCAGGCCAAGGGCACGCCCGTGGAGACCCTGCACCGCATCGTCGGGGCGGTCGGCCTCGTGATCACCGTGCAGGGCTCCGGCGATCTCGGGCGGATCGTCGGCGACCTGGTGACGGTCGCGCCCCGCCTCGCCGAGGACCACGAGGTCAGAGCCGACGGCCTGATCGTGAGCCGCGTGGGGCTCTACCGCGTCTTCTGGGGCGCGCTCAAGTGGCCCGGCGGAAGCCTGGCCATCCTGGCCCCGCTCTCCCTGCACGACAGACAGGAGGTCAGCGAGTGGACCCGGCACTTCATGAGGGAGGTGCTCGATCCGATCCGGACCCTGTCGCAGCAGGGCTACTCCGTCGGTGGTGGCGGCAACGGCATGGTGACCGAAGAGGGCTTCTGCCGCGCCTTCCAGCAGGCGTACGTCTAGCGCTTCGGCCGGGTACGACGCCACCGGCTACCTGATGCGGTGGGAGAGCCGGATGCCGCTGATCGCCGCGGCGGCGGCCGGCGAGGAGCGCGCGACCCGCCCGATGGCGCTGACGGTCCAGTCGCCGGAGAAGGGGGCCGGCGGGTGGGGGCTGCCCGACGCGTTCCGGCGGATCATCGCCGGCCAACACGACGAGAGCGCCCTCGTCAGCGGCCTGAACCCGGCCGACGCCGCCGTGGTCCGCCGGGCGCTCGCGGCGATCGCCTGGCACACAAAGGTGACCGGGGCCGCCACGGAGGCCGAGCGGTTCGCGTTGACCGAGGCGGATCTGCGGGCGGCGACCGACGAGGGGGACCGGCTGCGGGCCGGTACGCGCGCAGCCGAGCTCAGCGGGCTGCTTCGCGCGCGGCAGGAGTTCACGGCCGCCCTGCGGTACGCGGACGACGCCATCGCACACGAACGGCGGGTCGGATTCGGGCCGTGGCGGCAGCGGTTCAACCTCGGCCGCCGGCTGCAACTCGTCGCGGACCTGGGACGCCCGGAGGAGGTCCTCGCGGCGTTGGAACCGCTGCGGCCGCAGCTGCGGGGGGAGCCGGACCTGCCCACCCCGGCGGATCCGGCCAACCCGTCGGTCGTGCGGGAGAACCTGCTCACGCTCGGCCAGCAGGCCGCCCTGGCCCTGGGGCGCTGGGAGCTGGCGCTGGGCTTCCACGAGGACCGGGCGGCCAGCGCGGAGCTGCGCGGGGCGGACGCCGCCGAGCTGGCGGAGCTCCGGCTGGACCGGGTCAGGTGCCTGATCGGCCTCGGGCGGCCGGCGGAGGCGCGCTCGCAGCTCGACGAGATCCGGCCGCTGCTGCGCGGGGACGATCCGGCGCTGGCGGTCGAGGTCGCGTCGTACGACGCGACGCTGGCCGGCGGGACGACGAAGGCCGCGGAGGCGCTGGCCGAGGCGTACCGGCGGTTGTCCGGTGGCGGCCTCGACCCGAGGCTGGTCGCGCGGCAGCACGTCGTGCTCGGCCAGCGGCTCGGCCAGGAGGGCGAGCCGGCCGGGGAGGCGGCCCACCTGCTCGCGGCGGCGCTCATCTGCGCGCGCGTCGGCGACCGGGACACGGCCGCCCTGACGGTCCGCCACGCCGCGCCGCACCTCTACCAGGCGGACGGCACCCGGCTCGCGGTCACCCTGCCGATGCTCGTGGCCGAGATCGAACGTGTGCCCGGCGTGCGGTTCGGGCACCTGGTCACCCGGGTGATCGGCACGCCGGACGGTGCGACCGACCGGCTGGCCGCGGCGGTGCGGGCGGCGTACGCCATCCCGTTGACCGAGCTGTTCGCGTTCGACCGGCTGGTGGCCGACCTGGAGGACGAGATCGCCGTGGTGGTCGCGGCGGCCACCCGAGGGGAGGGGGACCGGGCGGCCGTCGAGGCGACCCTCGCCGGGCTGGCCGGCGTGCCGGACATGGTGCCACTCGTGGCGGCCCTGCGCCGGGCCGCCGCCGGTGACCTGCCCTCGGAGTCCGAGCAGCAGGCGATGCACCCGGTGCACGCCGCCGTCCTGGCCGAGGTCCGGGCCCGGCTCGGCTGTTGATCGACGGGGGTCGGTGCGCACGGGCCCGGTGACCGTCGCGCACCGGCGGCGGGCGTGTTCCGACCGGGACGTTTGAAGGATCCGCGACCGCAGCCGTCGTCAGGGGTGTCCGGTCCGACCGCATGGGTGGCCCGAGCGGGAGGGACGGCGTCGTGCGCCCGGACACCGCCGGGCCGCCACCGTACGGGCCGACGCGGAGCGCCCCTGCCGCGTGCCGGCAGGTGCCGGTGCCCCACCGCTGACGAGGATGGACGAGCGTGACCAACATGCTGTCGGTCTCCGAGACCGAGCCGGGGTGCCTGCCGAGCATCTCGGCGGCGCTGGCGGCGGCCGGCCGCACCGCCACGATCGTTGTTCGGCCGGGCACGTACCGGGAGCAGGTGCGCCTCACCGGAGACGTCACGGTGGTGGCCGAGGACGGCCCGGGAACGGTGACCATCGACGGTGGGGACGGGGTGGCGGTCCTGGTCGGCGGGGGAGAGCCGACGCTTCGCGGGCTCACGGTGCGCGGCGGTTCCGCCACCCGACCGGCGGTGCAGGTCGGGGGCGGCACGCTGCGGGCGACCGGGTGCGCGATCACCGGCCGGGGCTCCGCCGCGGTCCACGTGCCGGGTGGGCAGGTGGACCTGCGCGACTGCCAGGTGGGCAACCCGGGCGGCGACGGTTTCCGGTTCGAGCGCGGCGGTGGCGGCACGGTCAGCGCCACCACGGTCCGGGGCGCGCACAACGGGGTGGTGATCGCCGACGGCGCGGACCCGGTCCTGCGCGGCTGTGCCCTCGTCGATCTCCGCGGCGTGGGCGTGCTGTCGACCGGCGGCGGACGGGGCACGCTGGAGGACTGCGAGATCCGCGCGGTCGGTGGGCACGCGATCGTCGTCTCCGGGACCGCCGACCCGCTGTTCCGTCGCTGCGCGGTGCGTGGTGCCGCCGGCTACGGCCTGCTGCTGAGCGAGCAGGCCACCGGCACCTTCGCCGACGGCACGATCGTCGACGCCGGGGCGGCTGCCGTCGTGGTCACCGGCTCGGCCGCGCCGCTGATCGACGGGGGCGAGGTCGCCGGCGGGCCGGGTGGGGCACTGTTGTTCCAGGGCGAGGCGACGGGGGTGCTGCGCCGGTTGACCGTGCGCGGCGGGCCCGCCGGGATCGTGGTCGGCGGGTCGGCCGCGCCGCTGATCGAGGACTGCGTGGTGGAGGGGGCCGGCGAGTACGGCGTGCAACTGCTCGATCAGGCCCGGCCCGTGGTCCACGGGACCCGGGTGCAGCGGTGCGTGGCCGGTGGGTTCCTGGTCGAAGCCGGGGCGACGCTCACCGTGGACCAGTCGACGGTGCGGGACTGCGGACTCGGGTTGCAGCTCGACGGCGCGGCGACGGTGACCGGGTCGGACGTCGGCGCCGCCCACGGCGCCGGCATCCTGGTGCAGCCCGGGGCGCACCTGACCCTGCTGCGCAGCCGGGTGCACCACAGCGGCGGGCCGGGGGTCTGGTTCACCGCCGGATCGTCGGGGCGGGTGAACGGCTGTGAGCTGGTCGAGAACGCGGGGGAGGGGCTGCTGCGGGACGGCGCCGCACCGGTCCGGGTGGACGCGACCACGATGGTCGGCAACGGTGGCACGCCCGTCGGCGCGCAGCACCCCCCGCCACCGCAGGACGTCCCGGAGGCGCCCGGAGCCTGGCCGCTACTCGGCCACATCGTGCCCATGCTCCGGCAACCGCTGGGCTTCCTGCCCGGCCTGGCCAGGCACGGGGACGTCGTCCGGGTGCGCTTCGGCCGGCTCCCCGTCTACGTCGTCACCCACCCCGACGCCGTACGCGACGTGCTGGTGCCGGGGGACGTCGACTTCGAGCGCGGGATCTGTTTCGACCGGCTGGAGCCCGGGCTCGGCCAGGGGATCGCGACGGCGTCCGGCGTCGAGCACCGCCGGCTGCGCCGGCTGCTCCAGCCCGTGTTCAGCCGGGAACGCCTCGCCGGATACTCGTCGATCATGCGGACCGTGGCCGAGGAGACGACCGCGGCCTGGCGTGACGGCCAGGAGCTTGCCGCCGACGAGGTCATGGACGACCTGGCGCTGGCCGCGCTCACCCGGAGCCTGTTCAGGTTCACCCCGGACGCCGAGACCGCCGAGGCCGTCAAGCACGGCATGCGGATGCTCACCCACGGTCTGCTCCAGCGCATCGTGCTGCCTGCGGAGTGGGAGCGGGTACCCACCTTCGGCAACATCCGGTTCCGGCGTGCGATGGCCCGGATGAACCGGGCCGTCGGCCAGGTCGTCACCGCCTACCGCCAGGCCGGCGAGGACCGGGGCGATGTGCTCTCCGCGCTGCTCATGACACGTGACGAGGGCGGCGTCGGCCTGTCCGACCAGGAGGTGCACGCCCAGGTGGCGACGCTGGCGTTGACCGGCGTGGAGGCCCCCGGAGCGACGCTGGCCTGGCTGCTGTACGAGATCGGACGCAGCGCCGAGGTCACCGGCCGGGTCTGCGCCGAACTCGACGAGGTGCTCGGCGGCCGGACGCCGGAGCACGACGACCTGCCCGCGCTGGAGTACACCGGCCGGGTCGTCGACGAGGTGCTGCGGCTGCACACGCCCCTGCTCTTCTCCCGCCGCACGGTGACCACGGCCAGGGTGGGCCGGTCGATCATCCCGCCCGGCGCGGAACTCGTCTACAGCCCGTACCTGCTGCACCACGACGACCGCTGGTTTCCCGACCCGGCCCGGTTCGATCCGGACAGGTGGCTCCCGGCGAACGCGCGGCAGGTCCCCAAGGGGGCCTACATCCCGTTCGCGGCCGGCTCCTTCCAGTGCATCGGCCGGCAGTTCGCGATCTCCGAACTCGTCATGATCACGGCGGTGATCTTCAGTCGCTGGACGCTGCGACCGGTGCCGGGCGCAGCCGTGCGTGAGGTCGCCAGCGCCCTCGTGCGCCCCAGTGAGCTGCCGATGACCGTCCACCTGCGGGGCGGCGGCGAACGGCCCACCCCGGCCGGGCCGCGATGAACACCTACCGCGCCGCGGACCTGAGCCTGCCCTTCGCGCGGGCCGTCCATCCCTGGTCGGGCCGGGCGCAGGAGTCGACGGAGTCGTGGGCGCGCCGCTGTGGCCTGCTGCGCTCGCCGGAGGCGGTCGCCGCGTTCCGCGCGCTGGGCTACGGCCGGCTCATGTCGACGCTCTGCCCGTACGCCCCGTTCGACGGGCTGTCCCTGGTCACCGACTGGAACAGCCTCTTCTTCGTCACCGACGACCAGCAGAACGTCGCGTGCGCCACCGGCCGGGCCGACCGGTACGAGGAACTCGTGGCCAGCATGCGGCGGATCGTCGGCGGCGACGTCCGGCCCACGGCACACGACCGCCATCCCCTCGTGGTCGCGCTGCGCGACCTCCTGCGCCGCTCGCTGCCGGGCCGTCCCGGCCACTGGGTCGCCCGGTTCCGGCGGCACCTCGAACGGTGGCTCGACGGCCACCTGCGGGAGAACGCCCACCGCACCGGCGGCACCGTGCCCGGCCCGGACGAGTACGTCCTGCTGCGGCGGGACGCGTCGACCGTGCTGCCCACCCTCGATCTCGTGGAGCTGGTGGAGGGCGCCGAGGTGCCGGAGCGGCTCTACCTCTCGCCGCAGTACCAGACGTTGGTGCTCGGCACCGCGGACGTCATGTGCTGGGTCAACGACATCCACTCGTGGCACATGGAGAGGGGTGACCCGATGAACCTCGTCACGGTCCTGGACCGTCACCTGGGGCTCGGCACGCAGCGGGCCGTCGACGCGGTCGCGGCCCGTGTCGCCGGCCGGGTGGCCGAACTCCTCGCCGCGACCAGGAGCCTTCCGGCGGCGATGGACGAGCTGGGCGTCCCCGCAGCGGACCAGGGGGCCGTCCTGCGTTGCGTGCGGGACCAGCAGTCCTGGGCCGCGAGCATGGAGACCTGGGACCGCACCGACACCATCCG
Organism: Micromonospora carbonacea; assembly: GCF_014205165.1. Lineage (NCBI taxonomy): Bacteria > Bacillati > Actinomycetota > Actinomycetes > Micromonosporales > Micromonosporaceae > Micromonospora > Micromonospora carbonacea. The sequence continues at coordinate 7,401,619 of NZ_JACHMZ010000001.1, forward strand.
CTTCGCCGACGCCGGTTCTCCCGGCGCGGGCCGGGTCGCCCCCTACGTCGAGGACCTCCTCCCCGACACGTAGGCGGGCCGCGAGCCGGACCGCCGGTCCCCACGCGACGCGTCCACCGGTCGTGGACGAGCGCGTGGCACACCACACCCGCCGACGATTGGACCCCCATGGCCATGCCGTTGTCCCGCGAGGCCCCCGACGCTCCCGGCCGGCTGCCGCTGCTCGGGCACTCCCTGTCGCTGCTGCGACGTGACCGCCTCGGCTACGTCACGGGCCTGCGGGCGGTCGGTGACGCGTGCTGGGTCCGATTCGGCGCCCGCCGGTTCCTGGTGCTCAACGCGCCGGAGTTGGTGCACGCCGTCCTGGTGGAGCAGGGCAGGCACTTCGACCGGGGCCGCATCTTCGACAAGGCCCGGCCGTACGTCGGCGAGGGGCTGTACACCGCGGAGGGCGCCGAACACCACCGGCAGCGTCGCATGGTGCAGCCGGCCTTCGGCTCCGCCGAGGTCGGGCGGTACACCGCGGTCATCCACGACGTGACCCGGGAGCAGGTCGCCGCCTGGCCGACCCACGGCACCGTCAACATCGAGCGCGCGATGCACGATCTGCACAGCGAGATCATCGGCCGGACGATGTTTCGCGCGCCGCAGGCCCGGCAGGTGGTCCAGGCCGCCCGCGACGAACTGCCCACTCTCGTACGGGGGCTCGGCGTGCGTACCCTCATGCCCGACGTCTTCGCCCGCGTGCCCGTCCCGGTGAACCGCCGCTACGACGCCGCCTGCGCCCGGGTGCGCGGCGCGTGCGACCGGCTCGTGGCGGCCCACCGCGAGATCCACGGGGACCTCGGCGACTTCGTGTCGATGCTCGTCCGCGCCCGGGACGCCCGGACCGGGGTCACGATGTCGGACACCGAGATCCGGGACCACGTCATGACCCTGTTGATCTCCGCGATCGAGACCCCGGCCACCGTGCTCGCCTGGGCGTTGTACGAGGTCGCCCGGAATCCCGAGCTGCGCGACGGGCTGGAGCGGGAGGTCGCCGAGGTCGGCGGCGCGCAGGGGCGCGTCATCGAGGTCGACGACCTGCCCCGGCTGCGCCTCACCGACGCCGTGGTCCACGAGGCCCTCCGCCTCCACCATCCGTTGTGGATGCTGATGCGGCGGGCCGTCCGTCCCGTGACCGTCGGGGGCGTCGACATCCCGGCGGGCGGTGAGGTGATCTACAGTCCGGCGGCCATGCACCGGGACCCCGCCGTGTTCCCCGACCCGTTGCGGTTCGACCCGCGTCGGTGGCTCGACGGGGCGGCGACCCCGGCCATGCGGCGGGCGTTCGTGCCCTTCAGCCTGGGCAACCGGCAGTGCCTCGGCGACAGGTTCGCCTGGAACCAGATGAAGACCACCCTCGCCGCGATCGTGGGCGGATGCCGCCTCGCGTTGCCCGACGGCTTCCGGGCGAGGACGGTGGTGAGCAGCATCGTTCATCTTGAGCGCCTGCCGATGGTCGTGCAGCCGCGGAAGCCGTGGTGACGGTCGGCGCGGGCCTGCCGCAGAGCCTCTTCGCGGGCGACCCGGACGGCGATGGTCATCGTGGCGGGCCGAAGTGCCGGGCGAGCGCGGCGCGCAGCGTGTCGGTGTCGCCGGCGGACCAGGCGACGAAGCAGTCGGGGCGCACGAGCAGCGCGGTCGCGGTCGTGCCCTCCAGCGGGCCGGCGACCACGTCGACCCGGTCGCGCCACCCGGCGGCGGTCTCCGCGTGGGCCCCCGTGGAGTCCAGCAGCAGCGGCCGGGCGGCGTGGGTCAGCTCGGCGAGGCGGGTCGGCCCGTGCGCGCCGTGCACGACCACGTCGGGGGCGTAGCGGCCAGCCAACGGGTCGGCCGGGTCGGCGGGGTAGCGGGTGTCCGCGCCGGACATCAACGCCGCGATGTGCCCGGTCACCTCCGGCATGCGGAGCAGCTCGGCGAAGAGTTGCCGCAGGCCGGTGATCTCGTCGCCGGGGCCGGTGAGCGCCGACTGCGCCTGGGTGGACATGACGACCCGCTCGGCGACGGGTCGACGCTCGGTCTCGTACGTGTCGAGCAGGCCCGGCGGTGCCCAGCCGAGGACCGTGGCGGCGAGCTTCCAGCCCAGGTTGACGGCGTCCTGGAGGCCCAGGTTGAGGCCGGGACCGCCGATGGCGGGGTGCACGTGCGCGGCGTCGCCGAGCAGGAGCACCCGGTCGGCGCGGTAGCGGGCGGCGATCCGGGTGTTGCGACCGGTCAGCCGCCGCAGCAGGCCGGGGCCCTCGGCAGGGCCGAAGGGGACGTCCGCGCCGAGCACCCGGGCGACGCTGGCGCGCAGCTCCGCCAGGTCCATCGGGGTCTCGTCGTCCGTCGGCGCGTCGGGCCACTCCGTCGTGGTCAGGAGCGCCGGGCGGCCGGGGAACGGGGCCCAGGCGATCAGGCCGCGCGGGGTGCGGGTGTGCTGGAACGGCGGCACGACGCCGTACCCGGGGACACGCAGGCCGCCGGTCGCGGGGTCGAGGAAGGACGCGGGGACGGCCACGGTCGCGGTGCGGGAGGTCGACCGGTCGTCGGTGACGCCGGGGAAGTCGATGCCGACGAGACGGCGCACCGTGCTGCGGCCGCCGTCGGCGCCGACGAGGAACCGGGCGGTGAGCTGCGTACCGTCGGCGAGGTGGACCTCGACCGCGTCGGGCCGTTGGCGGAGGTCGACGACGTCGTGGCCGTGGCGCAGTTCGACCCCGAGCTCGGCGGCCCGGGCGGCCAGGGTGGCCTGGAGCTGGGCCTGCGGCACGCCGAGCACGTAGTGCGGGTTGTCGGCGAGCACCGTGAGGTCCAGCGGGAACGCGCCGAAGGTGAAGGCCGGCTGCGGAGCCGGCGGGGTGTTCCCGCCGCTGAGCCGGGTGTAGAGGCCACGCCGGTCGAGCAGGCGGACGACCTGGCCGACGAGGCCGTTGGCGCGGGGCTCGCCCCCGAGCGTGTCACGGCGTTCGAGGACGACGGGGCGGAGGCCGGCGAGGGCCAGTTCGCAGGCGAGCATGAGGCCGTTGGGGCCGGCTCCGGCGATGAGGACGTCGATCATGATCGTGGTCCCTTCGGGGGTGCGCGTCGTCGCCACGACGGGCGCGGCGCAGTGCCGGCCCGCCGCGGAGCTGTGACGCGGCTGAGGCGTGGGTTTGACGGGGTGGAACTGTGGCTCGGGCGGGCCGGGCTTCAGCGGGGCGGCGTCGGGAGGCCGGCGGCGACCTGGGTGAAGGCGTCGGTGATGAGGCGCTCGATCGGGGTGGGCGGGTCGGCGCTGTCGAGGTAGTGCTGCATGGCGACGGCGACGGCGGCGCTGGCGGCGGCCGCGACGAGCCGTGGGTACATGTCGGTGGTGAGGTCGGTGCCGGTGCGCTCGGCGACGGCGGCGGCCAGCCCGGCCTCGGCGATCGCGGCGGCGCGCAGCCGCTCGCCCTGGAGCGCGGGCTCGGCGAGCATGGTCCGCACGCCGGCCACCCACTGCGCATGGGCGGGGGACGGCATCGCCTCGACCTCGGGGCCGGGCGTGAACTGTTCCAGCGCCGCCGCGGTGAGCGCCGCCCAGAGCGGCTCGTCGGCGGGGCGTTCGCGTAGCGCGGCGGCGGTGCGCAGGCTGCGGTCGAGGTGGCGGGAGGCGATCGCCTCCGCCTTGCTGGAGAAGTAGTTGTTGAAGGTGCGCGGGGAAACGCCGGCCGCCTCGGCGATGTCCTCGACGCGGACGTTGTCGTAGCCGCGCTCGGCGGTGAGGCGGATAGCTGCCCAGCCGAGCGCCGCCCGCGTCTCGGCCTTCTTGCGCTCCCGCAGCCCTGTCATGCGACCACCCTAGCATTAGTTGCGTGGAACGCAAAAATGCGTGTCACGCAAAGAGTGGTCGCCGGGTGCGGCACCCGCCCGGCGCGTCCCCTGGTCGGGAGCCGCCCGGCCGCCGGCCAAGACTGGGGTCCCGGACCAGGGAGAACCCCGGTCCGTACGCGGCACCCGACGGCACACACTGCTAGGCGTCCGGCCGTGCGGCCGGACGGTCAGTCAGGGTGAGAAGGGGTACGACATGAGGCGTAGGACCGTGCGGATCGACACCATCCCGGCCGACGGCGTGGAGCTGGCCGACGAGCAGCTCGCCCGGATGCTGGGCGGCCTGCCGAGGCGGGACGCCGGCGGTTCGTCGAAGACCATCGACGACATCCCCAACGGGGGCCGGAACGACACCGACAGCGACTTCTGATCAGTCGCCGCCACCGGCCCGCCCTGTCCGGGGCCGACCGGTGGCGGCGGACCGGGGTCGGCGGAGGTGTCGGTCCGCCCGCCGCCCGGGTGGTCCGGGCCGGCAGGTGGCCGCCGCGCCGGAGTCGTACCCCGGGTGCAGACTGCGTGGCGTGGACCTGACGCTCGCGTTCGCCGCCCTGCTCGGGCGGTCCGACTCTCCCGCCGGCTCCTACGACGCCTACTACGGCGGCGACACCCTCGACGAGTTCCTGCTCCCGGCCTCCTGGCTCACGCCGGCAGCCCTCGCGTCGTCCGCCCCGGTCGCGCTGCCGGACGTCGACGCCTGCTTCCTCGACGACGACCACGCGGACCTGGCCTGGGAGTTCGACCTGGCCGGCTCGCTGTTTGCGATCGAGTGGGCCGAAGACGTGCTGCCGGCGGCGTTCCTCGCCGACGCGCGGGCGGCCGACCCCGACCTGCTCGTCGGCGGCGCCGACCTGGGCGTGCTGCTCGCCCGCCACGGCGTCGACCTGACGGCCGAGTCGGCGGGGCGGCTGAGCTACCGCATCTCGCCGCTGCTGCGCCTGGCCACGGACGGCACCCTTCACGACGCCATGCGGATGGCGACGTTCACGCACCGCCTGCCGGCGCTGGTCCCGTTCGGCGACGAGGGGTGGCGGCGGGTCGAGCCGGGCTGGGCGGAGGCGCTGGCCGCGGTCGAGCCGCCGGAGCTGCGTGACCACCTGAGCCTGCACTGCCTGGAGCCGTTCTCGTCGCGGGCGGCGGGGGCCCGCTACCTGGGCGCGAACGAGTGGCCGACCGGCACCTCGGCCCTCGACGGTCGACGCAAGCTGCTGGCGGGCTGGGAGTTCGGCGAGTCCCAGTCGGGGGTGGCCGTGGTCGCCTGACCAGGGCGGTGCCCCGCCCCACCTGCGACGGCGACGCCATCGCGGTTCAGCCCTTCACCGCGCCCGCCGTGAGCCCCTCCGTCAGGAAGCGCTGCCCGAAGGCATAGATGATCACCACGGGGAGGCTGACGAGCAGCGATGCCGCGGCGAGCTGTCCTTGCGGCACGACGTCCCCGGTGATCATCGACTGCATCCCCACGGGCAGGGTCTTGTACTCGTCCTTCGTGATGAACACGAACGCGAAGAGGAACTCGTTCCAGGCGTTGGTCAGGGTGAACAGCGCGACCGCCAGCAGTCCCGGCTTGGCCAGCGGCAGCACCACCCGGCCGAACGCCTGGAGCCGGGTGCAGCCGTCGACCAGCGCGGCCTCCTCCAACTCGACCGGGATCGACGCGAAGTAGCCGGTCAGCAGCCAGGTGGCGAACGGAAGCGTGAACGTCGGGTACGTCACCACCAGCGACCACAACGAGTCGGTGAGCCGCACCCCGATGAGCAGCTGGTAGAGCGGGATGAACAGCAGCGCGCCCGGCATGACGTAGGTGATCAGCACCGTGACGGTGAAGCTCTGCGCCCCGCGGAACCGCAGCCGGGCCAGCGCGTAGCCCGCGAGGGCGGCGCAGACCAGCGCCACCACGGTGGACGCCACGGACACGAGCACCGTGTTGAGGTACCAGCGGCCGAAGGGCTTGGTGGCGAAGAGGTCGGTGAACTGCTGGAGGGTCCACGGCGTCGGCCACAGGTCGTGAACGCGCATGACGATCTGCCCCTCGGACTTGAACGCCGTGACGGCGATCCAGTACAGCGGGGCCAGGACGAAGGCGAGCAACACGGCCAGGGCGGCACCGGACGCCAGGGCGGACACCAGCGACGACGACCGCCGGCTCCCCCGGGCCCCGAGCGCCGAGACCACCCGGCCGACCGCCGCCGCGACCAGCAGGAACGCCCCGAGGACCACGGCCGCCTTCCAGGCGATGTGTGGCGACGCCCAGACCAGCAGGCCGACGACCGCCGTGGCGACCGCCCACGGCAGGGCCTTCCGCAGGGTACGGGCCCGTGGGGTGGTCCGCGCCGCGCGGACCCGGCGGGGCGGCTCGGTGCCGATGTCCCGGCGCAACAGCCGGACCAGCACGAACACCAGTCCGCCGATGACCGGCAGCATCACGAGCGTGACCGCCGCCCCGGCCCCGTACTGGAGTTGCAGGATCGCCTTCGAGTAGGCGACCAGCACGTAGGGCGCCGTCGCGTTGCCGGGGCCGCCCTGCGTCAGCAACCAGATGAGGTCGAAGTTGTTGAACGTCCAGATCGACGACAGGGTCACCGTCACGGTGATCACGTGACGCAGCCCGGGCAGCGTCACGTGGGCGAACCGCTGCCACGGCGACGCGCCGTCGACGGTCGCCGCCTCGTAGAGGTCCGCCGGGATGGCCTTCAACCCCGCGAGGAACGCGACGGTGAAGAACGGCACGCCCTTCCACACGTTGACCAGGATCACCGACGGCATGGCCAGCGACGCCTCGGACAGCCAGCCCGCCGGCCAGGCGTCGACCAGGTGCGCACTGGCCAGCAGCGGCCCGATCCCCGAGTCGGTGAGCAGTGTGTTGACGCTGCCGAAGATCGGGTCGAGCAGCGCGCGCCAACTGAACGCCGTGACCACCGTCGGCACCACCCACGGCAACAGGAGCAGCCCGGCCAACACGGCCCGTCCACGGCGCAGTCGGTGCAGCAACAGGGCTGCGGACAGCCCCAGCACCACCTTGAAGACCTCGGCGTAGGCGGTGAAGACGAACGAGTTCAGCACGCCCGTGCGGAACTGCTCGTCGTCGGCCAGCGCGGCGTAGTTGGCCAGGCCGACGAACACGCTGTCCTGCCCGTGCCGTTCCGTGGTGCTGGTGACGACGGACCAGGCGATCGGCGCGAGGATGAGGCTGCCGACCAGCACGGCCATGGGCGCCAGGAACAGCGCCGCCAGCCGCCAGTCACGACCCAGTCGTCGCTGGGTGGCGGTGAGGGAGCCGGCCCCCGGCGGCGGGGCCGCCGCCGGGGCCGGTGCCGATCGGGTCGACGTCACTGCGGCAGCCCCTGCTGGGTGAAGATCTGCACCATCTTGGCGTGGGCGGCCTGCACGGCCTGCGCCGCCGGCGTGCCCTGGATGACCTGCTGCATCATGTCGGTGAGGACGTAGGCGCCGACGGCGGCCTGCTGGCCCGCGCTGGCCTTCTGCGGGAAGCTCAGGCCGTTCTTCGTGACCAGCGGGAGCTTCTGCTGGGTGATCTTGCGCATGACGGGGAACGCCGGGTCACCGCTGGTGAAGAACGGGTCGGCGTCCCAGACCTTGTCCCAGGCGGGCAGCGCCAGGCCGGGCGCCTCCTTCGCCACCCCGAGCAGCGCGGGCGCGGTGACCAGGTACTGCGCCAGGAGCTTGGCGAGTGTGGAGTTCTTGGCCCCCCTGAAGATCACGAAGCACTGGGACTGGCCGAGCAGCAGGGAGTTGTCGGTGGCCGGCCCGGTGCAGTCGGCGAAGACGTGGGTGTTGGCGTAGACGGGGTTCTTCTTCGTCTTGGCGTCCGCGTAGACGCTGAACTGGTTGCGGGTGTAGCCGAGGATCCCGGCGAGCCAGTTCTCGTTGTTGCTGGAGTCGGTCCAGGCGGCCACGCCCGGCGGCAGCATCGGCTTGAACCTCGGGTTGGTGTAGATGTCACCGAGGAAGGTCACCGCCTGCACCGTCTCGGGCGAGTCGAACGTGACCTTCCGGCCGTCGTTGGAGGCGATCGCCCCGCCGTACGCGTTGATCACCGCCTCGATCATGCCGTTGGCGTCACCGGACCGGTTCACGGTCATGCCCCAGCCGAACCGGCGCTTGCCCGGATCGGAGATCGCCAGGCACAGGTCCCGCAGCTCCTCCCAGGTGTAGACGTCCCTGGGGGAGATGCCCTTGTCCTGCATCCAGTCCTTGCGCAGGAACGACCCGATCCCGATGAAGTGGTAGGGGATGGCGAACCACTTGCCGTCGAAGACGCAGTAGTTCTTGGACTCGGCGGTGGGCTCGCCGTACTTTGCCGTCAGCGCCTGGACGACGTCCGTCACGTCCTCCAGGTCGCCCAGCGCCTGGAACTGCGCGACGAACCGCGAGTCGGTCATGAACGCGAGGTCACGCGCCACGCCACCCTCGACCTCGGCGTGGATCTTGGCCACCGCGTCGCCGGCGTCGGCCTGTACCAGGCTGTTTCCGATCTTCGTGCCGGTGACGTCGGCGAAGTTCTTGATCGAGCTGTCGAGCGCCGCGTTGGCCGCTTCCGAGTACAGCTTCTGCGACAGCATCCCCATCGAGGAACCGCGCAACTCCGCCGCGGCGTCGATCAGCTCCTGCGGGACCGCGGCCTGCACCCGGGGCGTCGACGGCCCGGTGTCCCCGCATGCGGCCAGGCCGGCCGCGCCGAGCAGTCCCACCCCCATGCCCAGAAAGCCGCGTCGGGTACGTAACGGGTTGTCCTCCATGGCCTGTCGCCTCCTCTGCCTCGCCACTGCACGTCGAAGGCGGCCGAGAGGTCTGCTGCCTCCCACTGGGCGTCCACCATCCGCACGCGAGGGCGCTTGCCCGGTCGGGTGGGTGGTCGCAGCCGGCCTCTGCCGCGCAGTCATCGGAAAATTGCCCCGGTGTGCGGCGGCCCTCCCCCGACCAGTCCCGGGACATGCGCCGCTGGCCCGATACGTCGGCTGCCCGGCGGTGCGCTCACTTTACCCATTTCGGAAAGTCGCGCCTAGAGCTGAAACGATTTCTGGAAACAGGAATGTCATCATCGAAGATCAATGTCATCGGCCGGGTTCGCCGCCCCGTTGGCGGGTCGAGTTCATCGAGGCTGTTCATTCTGTCGATGTCGGGGCGCCGGGTCCCCGCGCCCGTCGGTCGAGGGGGCTGGCGACGCATCGAGCGAGCATCCTCGATGCCTTGACACCCCGGATGAGATCGCTAACACTGAGCTGCAACGCGGACTTAACAGGCAGATAACATGCTGCCCCCAGCGTCCCGGGAGGACGTCGTGACCCTGGTTCGACGGCGCGCGGCGCGGACGACCGGCCAATTCCCGACCGGGCTCACGCCGCCCGACGGCCACGCGCCGGCCCCGTCACGGCGTCGCCGGCCGGCACGTCGGTTGCTGGCCGCCTTGACCACGCTGACGACCGCCGTGGCGGCGATGGTCGGCGTCGTCGTCACGTCGGGCCCGGCCGTTGCCGCCACCAACCAGTTCCGGGGCATGAACTGGGCCGTCCTGGGCGACAACTTCAGCACCGGCCCCCTCGTGGTGCAGGGCCTGAGCGCGTCCGACAGCAACGCGACGGTACGGGCCAAGGCGAACGCCCTCTACGACGACATGGCCGCCACCATGGGGGTCAACACCGTCCGGCTGCCGATCAACACCCACACCGTGGGGACGGCCTGGTGGGAGGCCTACCGGGGGGCCATCGACGCCGCCACCGCCCGCGGGTTCAAGGTCATCCTGGCCTACTGGGAGGACGGCGCCGCCTCCGGCGGCAGGATCACCAACCTCACCGCCTGGAACGCGATGTGGTCCACGGTGACCAACACCTACGGCACGAACCCCAACGTCTACTTCGAGCCGATGAACGAGCCGCACGGCTACAGCTCGGCGGAGTGGCGCAACGTCGCGGCCAACTGGCTCAGCTACCACTACTCGGCGGTGCCCGGCCGGGTGCTCATCGGCGGCACCGGCTTCAGCCAGGACCTGCGCGACATCTGCACCGACAGTCGCTTCAACGCGACGCTGCTGTCCTTTCACTACTACGCCTTCTTCTACGGCGAGATGACCTACGACGCCTTCCGGAGCCACATCCAGGCCCGCCTCGGCAACTGCGCCTCCCGCGCGGTCGCCACCGAGTTCGGCGCGCCCATGAACGACGGCCGCAACTACGCCGACGCCAACAGCACCGACAACTTCGTGCGCTACATCCGCGCGATGGCCCAGGTCATGCGCGACAACCAGATGGGCGGCACCTACTGGCCCGCCCTCGGCGGCAAGCCCGGCAGCATCGGCTACGACTGGTACTCGATGTACTCGCTCAGCGGGAGCGGCACCGACCTCAACCTGACCGTCCGCAACCCCTCCGGGGCCGACCGGATCCGGTACGGCTGGGGCGACGCCATCGGCAGCGACCCCACGACGCCGCCGCCGACGACGGGGACGTTCTTCCGGATCGACGTGCGGCACAGCGGCAAGGCGATGGACGTCCAGCAACCGAACACCGACAACGGCGCGCGCGTCGGCCAGTACACGTACGGCGGCAACGCGTGGCAGCAGTGGCAGTTCCAGGACGCCGGCAGCGGCTACTGGCGCATCGTCAGCCGGCACAGCGGCAGGTGCCTCGACGTGGTGGGCGCCTCCAGCGCCGACGGCGCCGAACTCATCCAGTACACCTGCGGCAGCGGCACCAACCAGCAGTTCCAGCTGGTCACGAACGGCAGCTACTTCCAGCTCCGGGCGCGGCACAGCGGCAAGTGCGTGGACGTGCCGGCCGCGTCGACGGCGGACGGTGTGGTCCTCAAGCAGTATCCGTGCAACACCGGCGCCAACCAGCAGTGGTCGCGCGCGGCAGTCTGACGACCGGCCGGGTCGGGCGCGCCGTCGCCGGGGCGGGAGTGACCGCACCGGGACGCCGGCGCGTCTTCCCGCCCCGACCCTGACCTTGGAATACTTCCGCCATGGCCAAGTTCGGACGCCGGTGGGCGTGGGTAGCGGTCCTCGTGCTCGGCGTAGCCCTCTACCTGCTGGTGCTGGCGACGCTCGTCGACACCCGGAACATCAACTTCATCCCGGCGCTCATCGTGCTCGGCGCCTCCATCGCCCCCGCGACGTTCCTGACGTTCGCGCAGGGGCGCACGGGTCAGTGGCAGGTGCCCGGGTCGGTGATCGCGGCGGCGGCGTTCTTCGGCGGCATCATCGGGGTGGTCGCCGCCGGGTGGCTGGAGTACGACACCCTGCGCGGCCTCGGCGTCCTGCCGATGCTGTTCGTGGGGCTGATCGAGGAGACCGCCAAGCTGGTCGTCCCCGTGCTGATCCTGCTGCTCTGGTGGCCGCACCGCTCGGCCGGCAACGGCCTGGTCATCGGCGTAGCCAGCGGCGCCGGCTTCGCCGCCCTGGAAACCATGGGGTACGCCTTCACCGCCCTCGTCCAGTCCCAGGGCAACCTCGGCGACGTCGAGCAGACGCTGCTCGTGCGCGGGCTGACCGCCCCCGCCGCCCACCTGTCCTGGACCGGCCTGACCGCAGGCGCGCTGTTCGCCCTCGCCGCCGCGCCCAGCGCGCGCCGGGTGCTCGTGTTCGGGGCGACGTTCGTCGCCGCGGTGGCGTTGCACGCCTGCTGGGACACCTTCGCCAGCCAGCTCGCGTACGTGCTCGTCGGCCTCGTCTCGCTGGGCTGGGTGCTGCTGCAGATGCACCTGTACCGGCGGGCCGACACCCGGGCCCGGAGCGCGGCCAGGCCGATCGCCGGGTGACCACCGGCCGGCCGTGCTCCGCGCCGGTCAGGCGCACACTACTCCGAGGACGGCGTCACCTTCCTCGACGGCTCGGAGAGCATGGCCACCCCCAGCCCGGTCGTCCTCGGCGTCTACCAGCCCGATCTGCGCCTCACCGCCACCGCGGTCACGGCCGGCACCGCGCGGATCCGGGCGACGGTCGACAGCCGCGTGCTGGCCGACGCGGCGTACCGCCCGGTCGCCGGCGCCGCCGTCGAGGTCGCCGGGGTCACCGCGACGACGGCCACCGACGGCACCGTGTCGTTCGACGTGCCGGCCCGGTCGGGCGACGTGCTGCCGGTCCGGGCCGGCGCGGGCGGCTTCCGTCCGGCCGACGTGCGGGTGACCGCCGGGTGAGCCCGGTGGGGTCGGCCGACGGCCGCGCCGGCCCCACCGCCTCCGGGCGTGCCGTGGCCCTGCCGGTCGCGCCGCCGGGCCGGGATGGCGTCGATCGTCGTCGATGTTGCCGGAACGCGTGCGGCGTGCTGGAATGGATCACATCGCCGCAGCACGGGGGCAACCGCGCTGGGAAACGGTGAGCACGGGAGCATCGCAGCGCCGGGAACGCGCCGCTTCGGCGGGCGCGCGCCGCATCGCCGGGCCGATTCCGCGACGACGGGCAGGAGCCCCGTCGTCGGCGCCCTGTCCCGCCACGACCGAGACGTCCGGCCTCCGACCCGCCACGGGCGGCCGAGCCGCGGACGTCATGGAGGATGACCATGCGCAGTTACCTCGCGGTGCTCACCGCCGCCCTGATCCTCGGCAGCGCGGCCGGCAGCGTCCCGGCCGGCGCGTCGACCGCCTCCCCGCGGGCGTGCGACCGTGGCCTGCTCTTCTGCGAAGACTTCGAGCGGCTGCCCCCGGGCGGTCCCAGCACCCTGAAGTGGGGCGTCGACACCCGCAACGGCACGCTCACCGTCGAGCGGGCCCGCCACGGCAACCAGGTGCTGCACGTCCGCACCGTCGACAACGGGCGCGCCTTCCTGCGCGTCGACGACTTCGCCGCACCGGGCAACCGCTTCTTCGGCCGGATGCGCCTGCGCGTCGACGCCTTCCCCACCGCCCCCGACTGGGCGCACTTCACGCTGGTGGAGGCGACCGGCGCGGGCAGCTCGGAGGTCGTGCGCCCGGTCGGCGGCCAGTACGCGCCCACGGTGCCCGGCACCTTCTGGGGGGTGGGCGCCGACGGCGGCCCGACCGGCGACTGGACCAACTGGCGGGAGTCCGCCCCGGTCACCGAGGACACCTGGCAGTGCTTCGAGTGGGAGCTCGACCCGGCCGACAACCGCGTCGCGGTGTGGATCGACGGCGTGGCGAACCCGGAGCTGACCGCCTCCACGAACGACCACGGCGGCAACGACGTGCCCTTCGTCCTGCCGGCGGTCGACACGGTGAAGATCGGCTGGCAGCTCTACCAGGGCGGCACCACGCCGGGCGAGTTCGACCTCTGGATCGACGACATCGCCCTGGCCACCAACCGGCTCGGCTGCTGAGGCGGGTGGGGGGGCACTATCGTTCGGGCGTGCACATCCGCTTTGACGTACCTGCCGATCCCGGCTACCCGGGCCGCGTGGCCGCCGCGCTCAGCAGCGTCCGGCTGCGGAGGTACGGGCAGGTCGGCGCGGTGCTGCTGGTGGTCGGCGCGGTCGGGTTCGCCGTCTCGCGCGGGTCCGCGCGGGGCGAGCAGTTCTCGTCGCTGTGGCTGTCGCTGCTCGTGGGCGGCCTGCTGTCGATGCTGTACGCGCCGTGGGTGCGGTGGCGGGCCCGGCGGCGGTCCGGCCGCTACGCCGTCGAGGGCGGCTACGACATCACCGACGACAACATCATGATGCGGAGCGGCTCGGAGTCCGGCGGCATCGCGTGGGACGGGGTCGACCAGGTGCGGGTCACCCCGGAGTTCTGGATCGTGTACGTCGGCCGGATGCCGGCGACCGTGATCCCCCGGGGCCTGATGTCCGCCGAGGACGCCGAGACGTTGCGCGCCTTCATGGCCGCACGCGGACTGCTCCAGGAGCGGTGACCCGTCCGCCGCGACGCGCCACGGTGGTCGCGGCGGACGGACCGGGTTCCTGCCGGGATGCCCGCGCCGAGGTTGTGCCGAGGATGGGAATCGCGCCGGAGGTCGGTTTCCCTTTCGATCTCCCTGTGGCGTGATCGAAATTTCTCAGCAAACTCAGTGGAATAATTCATCGTGGGATATCAATAGATGATCATTGATATAGTGACCTATCGGTGCGATGCTGGTGTAAAGCGCTCTTAACCCGATATTGAGCGCCGGAGAAGGAGGATGTGCAGTGTTTCCACACCAGTCCGATCGATCCGGTCGCCCCTCCCGGTCGGCGGTCCGTCGGTCCGTGCAGGCGCTCGTCATGGTGTTCGCCATGCTGGCCGGCACGCTGACCTGGGCCGGCGCGGCCCAGGCGCACGGCACCATCGTCAGCCCGGCGACCCGCGCCTACCAGTGTTGGCAGGCCTGGGGAAGCCATCACACCGACCCGGCCATGCAGCAGCAGGATCCGATGTGCTACCAGGCGTTCCAGGCCAACCCGGACACCATGTGGAACTGGATGAGCGCGCTCCGGGACGGCCTCGGTGGCCAGTTCCAGGCCAAGACTCCCGACGGGCAGCTGTGCAGCAACGCCCTCAGCCGGAACGACAGCCTGAACAGGCCCGGTGCGTGGAAGGCGAGCAACATCAGTCGCAACTTCTCGGTCCAGCTCTACGACCAGGCCAGCCACGGTGCCGACTACTTCCGGGTCTACGTCAGCAAGCAGGGGTTCAACCCCACCACCCAGAGCCTCGGCTGGGGGAACCTCGACTTCATCACGCAGACCGGGCGCTACGCGCCGGCGCAGAACATCACGTTCAACGTCTCGACGTCCGGTTACACCGGCCGCCACATCGTCTTCGTCATCTGGCAGGCGTCGCACCTCGACCAGGCCTACATGTGGTGCAGTGACGTGAACTTCGTCTGATCGGCACGACCGGCAGCACCGGTACCGCTCCGGCCCCGAACGCCTCGGGCCGGAGCGGTACCGGTGCCGCTGCGTGGCCGGACCCGGGCGCGCGACCGCCCCGGGCTGAGTCGAGGATCAGGGTGGCGCGTCTGCACGGATGGCAGGCGCATCAATGTCTTGAGGCGATGGGAGCGCTCCCGTAACATACCTGACGCGGCTGTTAACGGTCACATTGTCGGACCACCACCAATTTCGAGCCGCCGTCCCATCAGGAGGATGCCTTATGGCAAGATCCAAAGCGACCAATGTCGGCGTGTTGTCCGCCGGCGTCGCGTTGTTGGCTTCGGCGACGGTCGCCGTGGCCTTGCCGGCCAACGCCGCAGCCGCCGGCTGTTCGGTGACCTATGCCGTGTCGTCCCAGTGGGGGGAGGGCTTCGGCGCCAACGTGTCGATCACGAACCTGGGCGACCCGGTGAGCAGCTGGACGCTGACGTGGTCCTACGGCGCGGGCCAGACGGTCACGCAGGCGTGGAACGCGACGGTCACCCAGAGCGGCGCCGCGGTCACCGCGAAGAACGTGAGCTACAACGGGTCGATCGCGACCAACGCCTCGGTGTCGTTCGGCTTCAACGGGTCCTGGTCGGGCAGCAACCCGGCGCCGACGAGCTTCGCCCTGAACGGCGTGGCGTGCAACGGCGGCACGACCCCCACGACCCCGCCGACGACGCCCCCGACCAACCCGCCGACGACCCCGCCCCCCACGACGCCCCCGCCGACGACGCCCCCGCCGACCACCCCGCCGGCCTCCTGCGCGCTGCCGACGTCCTACCGGTGGTCGTCGACCGGCCCGCTGGCGCAGCCGAAGGCCGGCTGGGCGTCACTGAAGGACTTCACCATCGCCCCCTACCAGGGCAAGCAGTTGGTGTACGCCACCACCCACAGCAGCAGCGCCACCGGCGGCTGGGGTTCGATGAACTTCGGCCTGGTCGACAACCTCAACCAGCTCGGCTCGGCCCCCCAGAACACCATGAGCCAGAGCACCGTGGCGCCGTCGCTGTTCTACTTCGCGCCGAAGAACATCTGGGTGCTGGCCTACCAGTGGGGCGGGACGGCGTTCTCCTACCGCACGTCGACCAACCCGGCCAACGCCAACGGGTGGTCGGCCCCGCAGACGCTGTCGACTGCGGCGATCACCGGCTCCGGCACCGGGCCGATCGACCAGACGATCATCGGCGACGACCAGAACATGTACCTGTTCTTCGCCGGCGACAACGGCAAGATCTACCGCCAGATCATGCCGATCGGGAACTTCCCGGGCAGCTTCGGCTCCAGCTACACGACCATCATGAGCGACACCTCGGAGAACATCTTCGAGGCGCCGCAGGTCTACAAGGTGCAGGGCCGCAACCAGTACCTGATGATCATCGAGGCCAGGACCAGCTCCTGGGAGCGCTACTTCCGCTCGTTCACGGCGACCAGCCTGAGCGGCACCTGGACGCCGAACGCGACGACCTACAACAACCCGTTCGCGGGCAAGGCCAACAGCGGCGCCACCTGGACCAACGACATCAGCCACGGCGAACTGCTGCGCACCAGCGCGGATCAGACGAACACGATCGACCCGTGCAACTTGCAGCTGCTGTACCAAGGCCGCGCCACCAACTCGGGCGGCGACTACGGCCTCCTGCCGTACCGGCCGGGCCTGCTGACCCTGCAACGCTGACCGCGTGAACCGACGCTGACGGCGTGCGTCAGCGGCCGGCGTGAGTTCGATCGAGCGGCGGGTCCGGCGCAGGCCGGGCCCGCCGCATCGTCGTGGTGGTCCACGGCGACCGCGTCGCCGGGCTTCCTCGCCCTGCCCGCATGCGGGATGATCGATAGATGTTGGACCCCGCAGTCCTGCGCCGGCTCGACGCCCTCCTCGCCGACGACGACCGGCAGCGGGCCGCGCGCTACCCGGGCCTGGCGCCGACGGGCCAGGCCGTGCACACCGTCTACGTGCCGGCCGACCGGTACGGCCCGCACACCGTCGACGAGTGGCGGGCCGCCGCGCTCGCGGCACTCGACCGGCACGGCCCGCTGCCCGGCGTGGCCGACGCGCTGGCCGCCCGGGTCCGCGCCAAGCTCGCCGCCGAGCCGGTCGAGGACCTGCGGATCGACTTCGAGGACGGGTACGGCGTCCGGGGCGACGCCGAGGAGGACGCCGCCGTCCGGGCCGCCGCCGCCGCGCTCGCCCGGGGGCCGGTCACCCGCCACGTCGGGCTGCGGATCAAGTCGCTGGAGCCGGCGACGCGCCGCCGGGCGGTACGCACCCTCGACCTCTTCCTCGACGCGCTGCTGCGCCACCGGCCCCTGCCCGACGGGTTCCGGGTGACCCTGCCGAAGGTGACGTCGCTGCCCCAGGTCGAGGCGATGGTGCAGCTCTGCGCCGAGCTGGAGGCCGCCCACGGGCTGTCGCTCCTGCGCTTCGAGATCCAGGTGGAGACCCCGCAGGCCGTGCTCGGCGCCGACGGCACCGCGACGGTCGCCCGGATGGTGCACGCCGCCGCCGGACGCTGCGTGGGGCTGCACTACGGCACCTACGACTACTCGGCCGCGCTGGGTGTCGCCGCCGGCCAGCAGAGCCTGGAGCATCCGGTGGCCGACCACGCCAAGGCGGTGCTCCAGGTGGCGGCAGCCGGCACCGGGGTCGCGGTCAGCGACGGGTCGACCAACGTGCTGCCGACCGGCGACCGCGCGGCGGTGCACGCCGGCTGGGCGCTGCACCTGCGGCTGGTCCGCCGGTCCCTGGAACGCGGCCTCTACCAGGGCTGGGACCTGCACCCCGGGCAACTGCCCACCCGATTCGCGGCGACCTTCGCCTTCTACCGGGACGGGCTGCCGGCGGCCGCCGCCCGGCTGCGGGCGTACCTCGACCGGGTCGACGGCGGCATCCTCGACGAGCCGGCCACCGCCCGGGCGCTCGCCGGATTCCTGCTGCGCGGGCTCGACTGCGGGGCGCTGGACGACGCCGAGGTGGCCGGCCTGGCCGGTGTCGACCGTTCCCACCTGCGCGCCGTGGCCACCATCGGCGCCCGCCCGTGACCACCGCGCCACCGGGACCGCTTCGGGGTGCGGGAAACCAGCCGGAACGGCGCACGGGCGGGCCGGACGGATCGCATGCCGGCCAATTTCCAGCAGCACCGAACGAATGTGACCACCTTTCACGGCGGCGAGGCGCGCCGCTTCAATCCAGGCCCGCGCCGGTCGGGCGGCGAGAGCGAACTCGGCGACGCGCAGTCCGGAATTTGCTTTCGTTCGCAACTAATCGACATGCTTCAATTGCTTGTCGAGTCGGGGCGCGAGCTCGCGGGGTGGACCCGCGTCGGGGTGGGTGGTGGCGGCGGCGAAAAATTGTCAGCATGTGCTGAGATGACCACGTTCGGTGACGGTTTCGCGCTTTGTGGCCGGCCGAACGAGGGTTTTTGTCCTGAATAAGGAGTTACATCATCTGCTGGTCAGAGTGAAGCGTTCTGGGGTTTCGGTCCAAGATGTTCCGGCTGTCGACGTGCGCCTGCGGCTTACAATGGGCGGCGGTGCCGCCAGCGTTGTTGTCTCCAGCTGGCGGGAAACTGGCCGCGTTCGTTGCATTCGGGGAGTGACCGTGCGTATTGCAATCCTTGGCCCGCTCGCTGCGACTCACCACGGTCAGCCGGTCGTCCCCACCGCAGTCAAGCCGAGAACGGTTCTGGGCGTATTAGCTGTAAATGCCAATGATGTGGTTCCGGTGGATGTTCTGATCTCCGAGCTTTGGCCCGATTCGCCACCGAGACATGCGCGCACCACCATCCAGACGTACGTTCTGGGCCTGCGAAAACTGATGCAGGGTGCCGCCGCGGCGGTGGACAAGCCAGACGACTCCAAGCAGGTCCTCGTCACGACCCCCGCCGGTTATCTGCTCCGGGTGCCCCGCGACTCCGTCGACGCCGGCCACTTCGAACGGCTGGCCAACATCGGCTACCGGGCGCGGGAGCGGCAGGAGCACGCAGCTGCCGCCCGGGCCTTCGCCGAGGCGCTCAGCTGGTGGCGGGGGCCCGCCCTCGTGGACGTCCAGGCCGGCCGGCGACTCCGGCTCTATGCGCAACGCCTCAGCGAGGGCCGGCTCAACGCCCTCTCCTGCCGGATCGAGGCCGACGTGCGCCTCGGCCGGCACCACGAGCTCATCGGGGAACTGTCCGTGGTCACCTCGCAACACCCCACCCACGAGGGACTGGTGGCCCACCTCATGCTCGCGCTCTACCGGTCCGGCCGCCGGTGCGAGGCACTGGAGACCTACCAGCGGCTCCGCGCCAACCTTACCGACCAGCGCGGGTTGGAGCCCTCGCCGGCCCTGCGCCGCCTGCACCGCTCGATGCTCAGCGCGGACCAGGCGACGACCGACCTGGTCGAGCCCTGGCAGGGTACGCAGGGCGCGCCGCACCGGCCCGCACCGCAGCAGCGGATCCCGGCCGACGTCGCGACGATGCCGTGGTCGGTGGGCGGCCCGAACTAGTGCCGCCGCTGCCCGGCCCAGATCGAGCCGCCCGGCCGCCCATCGAGGCCGTCTCAGCCGCCCCCCATCCCGTACGGGAACGCCCGCACCGTCTGGGCGAACCCGTCGTCGGCCAGCCGGAAACCCGACACGTCCGGGTGGATGCCCCGGCTGCCGACCAGCCCGACCAGCCCGGCCACCACCTGCAACCGGGCGCTGGCCGCGCCGAGGCAGTAGTGGGCACCCTTGCCGAAGGTGATGTTCAGGCTCCGGCTGCGACCCGGGCAGAAGGCGAGGGGATCGGCCATCCGATTCGGGTCGCGGTTGACGGCCACGATGTCGACGACCACCGCCTCACCGGGACGCAGAGGGACACCGAGGCAGTCGCAGTCCGCCAGCACCCAGCCGTACACGCCGAGGAAGGGCGGCGCCAGCCGCATCGCCTCCTCGGCGACGTCCGCCGTGTCGGCCGTGCCCTCCCGCAGCGCGGCCAGCAACGCGGGATCGCCGTACGCGCAGCGGCAGGCCACGGCGGTGCCCGTCGTCACCTGCGGCACCCCGGCCGCTAGGAGCTGCGCCACCGCCGCCACGTCGGCCCACGGATTCGGCCCCTCCGTCTCGGCGTGTGCCTGAAAGCTCGCCACGACCGGCGTCACCGCCGCGCCGGCGGTCAGCTCGTCGACCGCCGTCCGCAGGTAGCGCAGCGCCGTGGTGAACGCCGCCGCCTGCCGGGCCGGCAGGTCCAGGACACCGCGCGAACGCGCGAGGATCACCGACATGACGATCCGGTAGACCTTGGCCAGCGCCGGCCACCGGTCCGGGGGGAACCCCATCAGCAGCAACGTGCTGTCCAGGCAGAACGGCTCGACGAAGTCGGTGACGAGGTCACCCGCGCCGGACAGCGCGGCGGCCCGGCGCTCGGCCAACTCGGCGAATCCGGCGGCGAAGCCGGCGACGGCGGCGGGGGCGTACGCGCGCCGCAGGTGCCGGCCGAAGGCCGGCTGGTTCGCGCCCCGCTGGTACCACAACTCGAAGAACTGGGCCACGGACGGGACCTCGTCCGGGGTGGGCAGCGGCACGGGCACCCGGTCGGGGGCCAGCTCCATGCCGACGTGCGGGTCCCGCAGCACGACATCGGCGAGGTCGTGGCTGTGCACCAGCCACTGCCTCGTGTCGGCACGCCAGGACAGCCCGGCGGGCAGGGGCCGGGCACCGCCCGCGCCGTCGCCCGGCCCGCCTCCGCTGCCGTTGCCCGGAGTGATGACGGCCGCCGGGCCCCGGTCCGGTTCAGCCGACACCGTCGCCCCCGATCCGGTAGGGGACCGCCCGTACCTCCTTGAGGTTGTTGCTCGTGTCGATGTGGACGGCCGCGATGTCCACCTCCAGCCCGGGAACGCCGTGGACCAGCTGACGCAGCCCGGTGGCGACCTGGAGTCGCGCGCTGTGCGCGCCCAGGCAGTAGTGCGTGCCCTTGCCGAAGGTGAGCAGCTCACTGGGCCGGACCGGACAGCCCCGGGCCGGGTCGACGGCCGGATGGTGGCTCAGGTTGACCGCGGCCGTGTCCACGGCGACGATCGTGCCGGGCGGCAGGCGTACGCCGAGGCAGTCGCACGGTTCGCTGACGAACCGGAAGATGTTGCCGAACGGGGGGTGCTGGCGCAGCATTTCCTCGGCGAGTTCGCCCGTGTCCACCGTCTCGCGCAGGATCGACTCCCGCAGGTGGGGGGACGACCAGATCTCGCGGCAGGCGATGCTCGACCCCACGATCATCGGCTCGATCCCGGCCATCAGCAGCTGCCCGATCAGGGCGGCGATGGGCCAGCCGCCCGGGTCGACCGTGGCGAGCTGGCGGGCGGCCACCAGGAACGGCTCCGTGCCGGGGCCGGCGAGCAGCTCGTCGGTCAGCCGCTTGAGGTAGAGCATGGTGGTGGCGAAGGCCGCCCGCTCCCGCTCGCCGTACTCGGTGACGCCCAGCAGCTGCTGCTTGAACAGGTGGATCACGAGCCGGGAGACCTTGGCCAGCCGGGTCCACTCCCGCTCCGGCACGCCGAGCAACAGGAAGGTGCTGTGCGTCAGGTACGGCGACAGGTAGTCGCGGGCCAGGTCGCCCCGGGACGGCATGCCGACCACGAGCCGGTCCGCCTCGGCCCGGAACGCCGCCCCGAACGCCTGCACCGTCCGGGGAGTGAACGCCTTGCGCAGCTCGCTGTTGAACACCGGGTAGTGCTCGCCGACCGTGTACCACATCTCGAAGAACTGCGTGATCGTCGGAGCCTGACCGGGCGGGGGCAGCTCCCCCGCCCTGCCGGACTTCCCGTGGTCGACACCCGTGATGATGTGCGGGTCGCGGAGCACGATCTCGGCCAGCCCCGGGTCCCGTACCTTCAGCCGCCCCCGGCCGGCGTCCCAGACCAGCCCCGTCGGGAGCGTGCCGACGGCCAGCGGGCCGGCGCTCATCGCCCGTCCCCGGCGGCCGTCACCCGCAGCCCGCGCGGGTAGTAGGTGAACAGGTTGCTCGCCAGGACCACGTCGGAGAGGTCCTCGGCGGGGCGGAGCTGCGGAAAGCGCGCCAGCACCCGGGAGATCGACTCCTGCATCTCGCACCGGGCGAGCGCGGCGCCGAGGCAGTAGTGCGGGCCGTGGCTGAAGGCGAGCTGGTTGGCCGCCGACGGCCGGGTGAGGTCCAGCACGTCGGCGTCCACGCCGAAGACGGACGTGTCGCGGTTGCCCGAGCCGAGCGAGACGAAGACCGTGGCGCCGGCCGGGATCGTCGTCCCACCTACCTCGATGTCGGCGGTGGCGTGCTTCGCCACCGCGAACCCGGTGCCCATCTGCGCCCACCGCAGCAGTTCCTCCACCCCGTTGCCGATCAGCTCGGGGCGCTCCCGCAGCAGGGTGAGCTGGGTGGGATTGAGGAACAGCGCGAAGAACGCGTTGCCCAGCTGCACGGCCGTGCTCTCGTACCCGGCCATGAGCAGCAGGATCACGGTCGAGATCAGCTCCTCCGTGGACAGCTGGGACTCGTCCTCGTCGCGCAGGGTGATGAGCCGGCTCAGCAGGTCCTCACCCAGGTCGCGGCGCTTGCGCGAGATGAGCAGGGCCGCGTACCGGCCGATGCCGCCCATCGCCTCGCCGAACTCGGCGAACGACGACTGCATGTCCCGGCGGGTGAGCTTGGCCGCGAGCGCGACGAACTCGGGCCGGTTCTCGACCTCGACGCCGAGCAGGTCGCTCATCACCCGGATGGGTAGCTCGTAGGCGAAGTCCGCCATCAGGTCGAACTCGCCGCCCCGCGCGACGATCCCGTCCAGGATCTCCTCGACGTGCGCGGCGATCCGGGGCCGCATGGCGTCCGCCTGCCGTTGGGTGAACGCCTTCGCCACGATCCGCCGCCAGCGGGTGTGCCCCGGCGGCTCCGAGATCGAGGACCCAAAGGTGAACGCGGGGCCCGACCGGTCGGCCTGGTAGCCCGTGTCGACCCGGGACGCGCCCGCCTGGTCGATGGACCGGCTGAACCGGGAGTCGACCAGGGCGGCGCGGACGTCCTCGTACCGGGTGACCAGCCAGGCCGGGTCGCCGCTGGCCAACTTCACCCGGGTCACCGGGGAGTGCTCACGGATCCAACCCCACTGCGGGGGCTCCAGGAAGGGCTCGGTGCGGGCGAACGGGTACGGGGTGGCGGTCACGTCCATGGTCATCCTCCGGCGTGGGGTCGGTCAGGAAGCGGTGTGCATCAGGGCGCCGAGGCGCTGCGCCCGTTCGGCGCGGGTCTGCTGGAGCAGGTCCTCCTCCGGGGCGGTGCCCGCCCACTCCGCGAGCACGTGGTGCCCCAGGAACCCCAGGAACGCCTCCTGCTCCGGGGCCAGACCGAGCCGGTTGTTGTGGGTGTGCAGATAGCTGACCAGCAGCACCCGGCGGCGGCGCGCCGGGTCCGCGTCCGGGCCGGCCAACGTCACCGCCGGCAGCACCGTCGGATCAGCGTCCGCCGCGGCGACGGCCGCCCGTACGGCCGAGCTGTAGCCGTCGGCCAGCGGGCGCGCGGCGAGCAGCCGCCTGGTCTGGGCGGCCACCGGCTCCCGGCGTTCCGCCAGCAGCCGCGGCCAGGTGTCGAGGAACTCGTCGAAGATGTAGGGCGACCACATGAGGCAGTAGTGGCGCAGGAACGCGGCCGCCTCCGCCGGAGACAGCCCCGCCGCGTCGAGTCCGCGCAGCATCATCGTGAATCCCAGGCCCAGGCGGCGGCCGGGCCGCTCGATGACCCGACGCAGAGCGTCCAGCACCAGCGCGGCGCTGCGGTCGAAGAACTCCTCGGCGACGGCCACCCCGGCCGGCCCGCCGTACTTGTCGAGCTCGGGGACGTACGGCGCCTCCCGGACCGTGCCCGGCGGGTACGTGCCGCCCGGCGCGACGCCCTCCAGGGCGGCCATCGTGGGCTGTGCCGTGCGCGCGAACTCGTCCAGGTCGAACGAGTGCTCCTCCGGATGTGCGCGCAGGTACCGCGTCAGCGCCCCGGACAGGTCCGCCACGACGGCGTCGGCGTCCACCGGCGCGCACCGGACCCGTATCCGGACGTGGTGGCCGCCCTCCCAGTACCGCAGGAAGAACGCTCGACGGACGCGGCGCTGCGCCCGCAGGTCGGCCAGCGCCGGGCCCAACCCCTCGGTGAGGAACACGTCCTGCCCGTCCAGCCGGTGGACGTGCACACTGCGCCAGACGTCACCCGACATCGGTCACCCCCCGGTTGAACTCCACGAAGAACTCCTCGGCTCCGGTCGCCCCGTCCTGGTCCGCCGCCCCGGGCAGGCACTCCTGCAACGCCACGGATCCGCCCCGCAGCGCCCTCGCCTGCTTCGCGAACACGTGGGTCAGGAAGGGGTTGCGCGTGTCCAGGTAGTGCGGCTTGTGCAGGCGGGCGCTGCGCGCCTCCAGCGCCCACTGCCGGGTCTCGGCCAGCAGGTCCCGCTCGCCGTGCGGCACCGCCCGCGGTGGCACCAGCCGGAAGAACACCTGCCGAGGCAGGCCGACGGACCGCCGCCAGCCGTCGAAGTCGGCCAGCCCCTGTGCCTCGTACCGCTCCAGCCGCGCCAGGTCCGGCAGGTCGTGGACGTCGAACCGCCACGACCGGCGGTTAAGCACGAGGTCGCCGAGGAGCAGCCGGGGGCGCGGCCCCACGTACGGCCCGTCGGCGCGGTCCAGCTGGTCCCACAGCCCGCCCCGGTAGGTGCGGGTCGGCGCGAAGACGCACAGGAAACGGTAGAGCATCGGTGCCGCCGCCGGGTAGAGGAAGTTCAACGGCACCAGGTCGATCGGCTGCCCGTCCCGCCCGGAGACCAGCGCCAGGCGGTGCCCCTGCGGGTCGGCCCGCACGGTGAGGTCGGCCAGGGTCAGCGGCGCGGGGGCGTCGGGCGCCGGCACCGACCCCGGGTACACCAGCTCCAGCGGGCTCAACCGGGGATGCAGGTTGAAGTTCAGGCCCAGCACCACCGTGACGTCGGTCTGCCGGGGGCCGGTGCGGGCGATGTGCCGGCGCAGCGCCGCCGCCAGGCTCCAGCCGTCGCCGTCCTCGGGTTCCAGGAGGTCGCAGAAGCGGGAGAAGAACACCCCGCGTCCGGTGGTCATGCCGTTGACGACGGCGGTGCCGCTCCCGGCGTCGAACTGCACCCGGTACGCCGCCGAGGGCCACGGCGCCACGGCGGGCGGCAGCCGGTCCACGAACGCGGTGAGCTCGGCCGGATCCAGGACCAGCTGCTCGGCGGCCGGCTCCGCGGCCAACCGGGACCGCAACAGGCCGAAGAAGTCCTCGCGCAACCCGTGCACCGTCTCGGCGGTGGGATCGGCGACGCCGCACATCACCGCACTGGCCTCGGCCGGCGGCAGCTCGGCGAACCTCCGGTACACCTCGACAAGGGGCACCTGCGCGGTGGCCCCGAACTGGCGGACGAAGAACCCGTACAGGCCCACCTTCTCGATGGTGGCGTCGTCCAGGACGGGCACCAGCCGCTGCAACAGGTCCAGGTTGTCGCGGTTGGCGGCGAGCACCTGCGGCCGCCAGGTGCCGGGCCGGCCGGTGGTGCCGACGTCCTCGTAGAGCGCCGCTCGCATCGCCTCCGGCGCGGGGGGCGGGCCGCCGCACACCTCGGCGAAGCGGTGCACCAGCGCCCTGAGCTGGGCGAGCAGGTCGGTGCGCCGCCGGGCACCCGCGGCACCGTACGTCCGCTCGATCGCCCGCAGACGTTCGAGTAGCTCGGCGCAGGTCAGCGCCTGCGGGGTGCCGAGGCCGCGCAGCCGGACGGCCGCCTCGCCCGCCAGGTCGGTGGTCTGGTCCGGCAGCCCGAGCCCGCGGTGGCACAGCCCCAGCCGGATCAGCTTTTCCACGGTGTCCCGAGCGGACGCCTCCGGCAGCCCCGCCACCACCAGCCGTCCGCACAGCTCGGTGACGGTCAGGTCGCCCGCGCCGAGGGCCGCCGTCAGGGCGCGCACCAGGTCGGTGTGCCGGGCCACGACCACCTTGTCCGGCTCGAACCCGTCCTCGGACCCCTCGATGGGGCGGCGGACGAAGACCGCCTGACCGTCGCGGACCGACAGCGAGTTGTTCAGCCGGACCCGGAGCAGGTCGTCCGCCCCGTCGATGCGGTGCAGCTGGTGCAGCATCCACATGACCAGCCCGACGCTGAGCCGGACCTGGGTGCGCCGGCTGGCCGTCGGGCCCCCCGCCTGCCACGGCCCGGCCCCGATCTCGGTGAACGCGCCGAACGGCGAGGGCTTCAGCGCGACCCGGTAGGCAAAACTGGTCACCGTGCTCTCGGCCCGGCGCGTCCGGCTGGCCTTGCGCCTGGCCTCCAACGGGTTCGACGCGTAGGCCATTACCTCCCGGTAGACGTCCTCGCCGGACAGCTGCACCCCGCGTTGGAAGTCCTCGCCCCGGGCGACCTCGGCGAGCGCGTGCCGCCCCTCGGCCAGTTCCGTGGCCAGCACCTCGTCGACCGTGGCCGCCAGCGCGTCGGCGGTGGCGCGTTCGGCGCACCACTCGTCGAGCAGGCCGCGCACCGGCCCGGGCAGCAGGTCGGGGCGGGACGGCGGTGGCGGCGTGCGGTCGTTGTGCACCGCCCGGCGGATCGCCAGCAGCTCCCGGCGGTGCTCGGTGGCGCTGAGCGGGACGGCGGCGTACAACGCGTCGGCCAGCTTCTCGCGCAGCGGAGCCCGCCGCCGGGCCGCCTCCTCCACCTCGTCCCGCAGCGCCCAGAACCGCTCCGGCACCAGGCCCCGCAGCGCGGGCAGGCCCAACGTGCCCCGCCGGAACAGCATGTACGGGCTGAAGTCACCGGTCATCGGGGCCTCACCGCCACCTCCCACTCGTCGTCGGCACGTACGGCACCGACGCAGATCTGTGCTTGCGCGCCGTCGTCCTGCCCGTCCAGGCCGTACGCGGCGTCGACCGCAGGCGCGTCGAAGCCAAGGAACGGGTGGTTACCCAGGTCCACGGCCGTCGCGGCGAGGACGGTCGCCTCCATCGCCACGCCCACCGCCAACTGCTGCGTGCGGTAGTGCCGGGCCGACCGGCACCCCTGCGCCGGAGAGGCGACGACGTGCACGGTGAAGGCGGCCAGCTCGGCGTTCACGCCGCTGCCGAACAGGGCGTCCTGGAGGCGGGGGCCGAGCTGGGGGTCGAGCCCCCGGCCGACCGGCGCGAGCAGGTCGCCGAGGTGCTCGTACCAACCGGTCGGCACGCCCCGCACCCGGTGCGCCGCCACGAACAGCCGCACCCGCGGCACCGTCGGATCGGCGCGGTCCCGCAGCAGCGTCCCCGCCGCGTCGGCGTGGCGCAGCACGGTGGACAGTTGCGCCAGCTCGGCCGGCCGGCCGGTGAACGCCCGGCCGCCGGAGCGGCGGCGCACGATCACCCGGGGGTCGTTGAGGTCCACCGGCACCGAAGGCGGCAGTGCCACCGCCCCGGCACGGGTCACCCCCGGCGGCGCGTCGGGAGCCGCCGGGGCCCGCGCCGGACCCGACGGCGGCACCTGGGTGCCTGCCTGGACCACGTGGGCACTTGCCTGGACGAGGTCGAAGACGGGGGACCGCTTGACCCGCCGGGACCGCTCCCGCAGCCTGGGCGCCTCGCTCGGCATCGGCCCGGACGCCGCGGACACCCCGCTCCCGCCGGCCTCCTCCGGGTGGCCACAGCCGACGACGGCATAGCCGCTCTCGTCCCGGCCGTCCAGCCCCAGCGCGGCGTTGAGCGCGTCGTCGACGAAGTCGGTGCGGACCCACGCCGTCCCGAACTCCGCCTCGGCCAGCCGCAGCACGCGTCCGAGCACCACGCCGGCGTCCACGGCCCCGAGGCGGAACGAGAAGTCGCCGTACTTGTAGAAGTTCTTCCAGAACCGGCTGGTCAGGACCAGCACGACGGGCGGCAGGGCGGCCCCGGGCGACAGGCGCAGGCCCGCGCGCACCAGGCGGCCCGGCCGGTCCGCCGACATCGCGAGCAACTCCATCCGGTACGGATCGACGTGCCAGAGCCGTTCCGTGCGGGCGCACACGACGTACACCTCGGTGGGATGCATCGCGCCGCCGGAGGGCACCGCGCGCCGCAGGGTCGCCCGCGTGCCCCGGACGGCGGTGACCGCGACCGACCCGCGCAGCACCCGGGCCAGCGGTCCCTCCGGTGCCACCCGGGTCCCGCCCTGGTGCACCTTCACCGGCCACGGCCCGTCCGCATAGTCCACCCGCCAGTCGGGCGGGTTGACCGACTGCGGGTCCTCCCGCAGCCGCCGCAGGTGCTCCGGGATCCGCTCAGGGGAAGGGGTGCGGGACAACGCCCACCTCCTCCTCGGCGGCCAGTTGACTGCGGTACGGCAGGCCCGCCCCGGCGGTGAGGCGTGGCAGCCCCTCGGTGCGCCGGTTGAGGTGGCCGAACGTCATCGGCACCAGGCCGGGTACGATCACCCGGGTGCAGTGCAGACCGTTGCGGGCCAGCTCGGGCATCGTCTGGTCGACGACCAGCACGTCGAGCCCGACGGCCAGCAGGTCGCCGACGGCCCGGTGCAGATCGCCCCGGATGTCCGGGTCGTGTTCGGCGAGGGTGCCCGGGATCTCGTCCAGCGCGACGGTCGGCCGGGCGGCGTCGAGCAGGAACGCGTAGCGGTCGCGCGCCTCGGGCAGCGCGCCCACCAGGGAGTGGTCCTCCATCCGGCGGATCAGCGTGGGGTCGTCCAGCATCCGCAACGCCTCCGGCCGCCGTCGTGGATAGCTGTGCCGGGTGGCCAGGATGCTGCCGATGAGTTCGTGGAGCCCACCGGTGACCGCCTGCCGTGGATCCGGGTGGGCCCCGGAGCCGGCGAGCACGGCCGGCCCGTCGCCCGGCCGAGCCCGGCACGCCACCAGCCAGAACGTCGGCAGTTGGTATTCCATCGTCGACTGGAAGCAGCGGACGTCGAAGCCGGTGAAGAGCCGGGCCTTGCGCAGCAGCGCGCCCAGCTCGCCGTCGGTGGGCAGCGCGACCTCCGGCAGGGCCAGCCGCCGGTACCAGGTGAGCAGGAACGAATCGCGCTCGGCCACCTCGCGCAGGCCGTGCAGGATGGCCTCCTCGACCGAGTTGCCGAGGGCGCACCCGTTAGACGTGTCGTAGCAGAACGACACCTCCTGGTCGTGCCGCGGCCCCCAGAACGCGGACCGCTCGGGCACCAGGACCCGGTGGCCCGTCCGGAACGAGTACGCCCACACCCAGTCGACGACGGTGCGCGGGTCGAAGGCCCGGTAGCGGAAGTCCTCCCGGGCGTACGAGCTCGCGGGGTGGGTGCCGAGGCGGGGCGGGTACAGGGCCCGGTCCGCCACGTCGGCGTACGCCGCGCGCACCGGGGCCCGCCGGCCGCCCCGGTGCAGGCCGGCGTAGCGTTCCAGGCCCTCCAGCACGGCGATGCTCCGGCTGTCGGCGTAGCTGCGGGCCCGGCCGATGGCCGGCTCCCGCCGTCCCCAGCGGGTGGACAGCTCGACGGAACATGCCCCGTACGGGCTCTGCAGGTCCTGCCGGAGCTCCTTGAACAGCCCGAGCCCGGAGAACAGGTAGTCGGTGCCGAGGGTCGCGGGGTCCAGTTGTCGGGTGCGCAGGGTCGTCGGCGTCAGCTTGGGCAGGGCGGTGTCGACCGGGGCGAACGAGGGCACGGTGGTCGTCGCCGGCCGGCCGCAGCCGGCGCAGGTCGAGTCGGGCAGCAGGACCTGGGGCTCGGCCGTGCCGACCTCGGTGTCCAGCACGAGCACCCGCCCGGGGTCCAGCAGGACGCCGTCCAGGGCGGCCTGCGCGTAGCGTTCGACCATCCCCATGGCGGCCGGGCGCAGCGACCACGTTCGGGTGTCCCGGCCCGACGAGTCCGGCATCGCGTCGCCGTCCAGGTCCGGCCCGAACGGCGAGTTCGCCACGCGGCTCACCAGGCAGCGGGGGCAGCCGGCCCGGCTCGGCGTCCACATCGGACCGACGTACACCAGGGCGCGCCACGTGCCGACGAACAGCAGGGACTGGCCGAGCCCGACGCATTCCACCATCGTGTCGTGGTGGCTGTCGACGGCGTCGAGCTCGGCGACCAGGACGCGTACCCCGGCGCCCGGGTCGGCCGGCCGGTTCAGCCGCGCGGCGAGGTGCCGGGCCAGCAGACCAGCCCCGACCACGTCCACCGACGGCACCGTCGTCGTCATGCCGGCACCCCCGGCACGGCCACCACGTACGCCTGGTCGTCGAGGAAGCCCAGAAGGTGACCCAGATCGAGGCCCGGCGACCACCGGGCCCGCCGGTCGAGCCGGGCCAGGGCCTCCGACCAGGTACGCACCGGCGGGGCCAGCTGGGCGGCCCGGACCGGCCCGCCGTCCACGGCGGGCACGAGGTCGTCCGCGACCGCCCGCAGCAGGGCGTTGTCCCGGGCGTGACCGACGGTCAGGCCCAGGCCGGTGACGGTCCCTGTCGGGGTGTCGAGCACGACTCGGACGAACCCCGTCACGTCGTCGGTCACGGCGGTGATCCGCCACGGGCCGCGGGTGGCGAGTTCGTCGGCGAGGAACGTGCCCACCGGCCCCGGCGCCTCGTCGACGGCGGGCAGGGCGCGGCCCGGCGGCACCCCGGGCGGGGCGGCCTCCGCCACGGCGGCCGGGGCCCGGCCCCGCACCGCCTCGGGCCGGGCGGCCTCCGCGACGGCGAGCCGGGCCCGGTAGCGGGCCTCCGCCCGGGACCAGCCCGCGCCGACCCGCCAGCCGTCGGCGAGCAGCCCGGCGGGGCCGGCCAGTTCCCGGGCTAGTTCCTCCCAGACCGCCAGGACGACCTGGTTGCGGGCCTCGCGGGGGGACACCGCGCGGCAGACGATGCGGGTGACGCGGGGCGTCCGGACGCTGCTGTCGGGTCGGGCGATCCGGCACGCGCTCCCCGCCAGCGGCACCTGGTCGAGGTCCTCCTCGCCGAGGGCCAGGACCGGCCCGACGACGGGGTCGGTCCAGCCGGCGCAGGCGGTGACGATCCGGTCCGCGACGGCGAGGACGTCGGCCGTGTCCTCGGGGGCCGGCACGTCGGGACGGACGAGGTCGTTCTCGTCGCCCGAGGGCTCCGGCCGGGACCGGGATGCGGCGCGCGGCGATGTCGCGGCCGGCCCGTGCGACGGGCAGCGCGGGTGCCGGCGCGGCTGGTGCGAGCGCACCACCGGGGCGACCGGTTCGACGGTCGTGATCCGCGCGAACGCGGGCTGCGGCACCCCTGCCAGCACCGTGAAGGCGTGTTGCGCCAGGTGCAGGGCGGCGATCGCGGCGGGGGCCGCCGCCAGCGGCAACGGGTCAGCGGTGGTCGCCGCCGCCCGCGCCGCCGTCCACCGGTGCAGACAACCCCAACAGCCGTCCGCGCCGCCGGGCAGGGCCACCGTGAAGTCGCCGCACCGGCCGAGGACCGACAGGAGCCGACCCTCGTCGCGCAGCCGGGCCTGGGCCGTGGCGAGGTGGGACACCACCGTCGGATCGTCGCCGTCCGCCTCGTCGGCCAGCAGCACCAGCGGCGCGTCCAGCCGCGCGGCCCGGTCGACCAGCTCCGCCGGCTGGATCTGGTCCACGTGGTGGAGGTCGTACCGCACCTGGGCGTCCCGGCTCTCGGCCGCGGCGAGAACCTCGGCGACCCGCTCGTCGTCCGACTTGGTCACCACGAGGTGCAGGCGGGCCAGCCCGAAATCGGTCAGCGCGCCGAGCAGCGCGGTGAGGGCGACGCCCCGGCCGGCCACGAGCAGCGGTGCCGACCGGGCCCGGTGGAATTGCGCCACCGGCCGGTCCGCGTGCAGGTCCAGGAAGTCCAGCTGGGCCGGGTAGAGCTGGCGGAGCCGGTCCGGCACCGGCTCCGTCGGGTGCCGCACCTCGCCCAGGAAACCGTTGGCGTCCAGGGTGGCGACCAGCTCCAGCACCGAGCGGCGGGCCACGTCGGGCAGCCCGCAGACCAGGTCGTCCAGCGTACGTTCGCCGTCGAGGTTGCCGAAGACGGCGGCGACGAGCCGGTACGCCCCGCCGCCGCGGATCGTGAACGAGCCGGCGTTGTTGCTCAGCCGCACCCCGTCGGGCCGCCGGACGAAGAACGCGTCCGGCCGGATGCGCAACCGCCGCGAGTCAGGTGTCATCATCGCAACTTCCCGTGCGCGTTGTACGCGGCACCCGCCGCCTGCTCGGAGAAGACCTGCACGTCGGCCGGCCGTTCCAGCTCGGCGAGGCTGCGACAGTGTTCGTGGACGGCGGCCGGGTCGACGTCGCCCACGATCCGGGCGACGAGCCGTTCCAGGCCGGAGTCCCGGCGCTCGACCAGCACCCGCGCGTCCGACACCCCAGGCAGGACCAACAGGTGCCGCTCGATCGCCCGGGGATAGACGAGCACCCCGCGCAGCTTCTCGCCGCCGTCGACCCGACCCTCCAGGCACAGGTTGCCGGCGGCGTCGAGCCGCCCGTAGTCCGTGCTCGCGACGTGGTCGCCGGTGGCCTGCGGCGACTGACCGGGCCGCCACAGGTAGCGGCAGCAGTCGGGCCCGGCCACCGCGACCCGGCCCACCCCGCGCTCGTCCGGCTGGTCGATCCACACGGTCTTGCCGGGGATGGGCTGGCCGACGTGCTGGTTGTGGCCGGGGTCGTGGTCCACGGCGATGGCCCCGGTCTCGGCCGTCCCGTACAGGTTGGCCAGCGAGACCCCCCGGAACCGGTCCCGGATCAGGTCGACCCGGGTCTTGGTGACGTGGCCGCCGCCGAGGAAGAGGCTCACGTGCCGCATGTCGACGGGGGCCGCGGTGCCGACGCAGGCCGCGGCGGTCACCGCCGGCACGCTCAGCACGAAGGCGTCCCGCGCCGCCTGCGCCACCGACGCCCAGTCGTGCGGCGGGAAGACGACCACGTCGCGCTGTAGGAACAGACCGGGCAGGATGACCATGAAGAACGCCGCCGAGAACTGCAGCGGCAGGCAGGTGGCGAGGACCTGCGGGGTGCGCCCGTCGAACGCGGGCTGGAACATCGCCCGCTCGTAGTGCAGGGCGACGAGCTCCCAGGCGTCGGCGTGACCGATGGCGATCTTCGCCGTCCCGGAGCTGCCGGAGGTGGCGACCCCCCAGAGCGGGCGGTCGGTGGGGCTCGGCAGGGGCGAGCCGATGTGGTGCAGGCCGGGAGCGATGCGACGGCCTTCGGCGCCGACGCTGTCGGGCGTGGCCCACAGCAGGGTGGTGTCCGGGACGGACGCCACCGCGAGCAGCGCCGCCACCGAGGCCAGGCCGACGGACGGATCGACCAGGTACGCCCCGCCCGGTCGCACCTCGGCGACCCGGTGGGCCGCCAGGTCCCGCCACGTCGCGTGCTCGCCACCCCAGCGCACGCCGCCGGTGGCGGACGGCGCGGTCAGGAAACGGTGGAATGCTGCTCGACCCATGCCACCCACCCCTCGATGGTCAGCGGCCCGTCCTCGGCAGGCGTGCCGTAGCCTTGGTTCGTCAGGTACGTCCGGATGACCACCGACTCCAGCGAGTCGAGGGTGCGATGGGGGTCCTCCTC
The DNA here is from genome assembly GCF_014205165.1 of Micromonospora carbonacea. Taxonomy (NCBI): domain Bacteria; kingdom Bacillati; phylum Actinomycetota; class Actinomycetes; order Micromonosporales; family Micromonosporaceae; genus Micromonospora; species Micromonospora carbonacea. Next base: position 7,434,781 of record NZ_JACHMZ010000001.1, read on the forward strand.
CTGTACGAGGTGGGTGAGCTGGGCTCGCAGGTCATCGCTCACTGCCGCGGCTCCTTTCGCCAGAACGCCTCGACGGCGCTGTTGAACTCGTCCGGCGCGTCGTGACTGGCGATGTGTCCTGCGCCGTCGATGACATGTCCGTGCACCCGTGGTCCGAACCGGCCCGCGTCGCGAGCGGCCGCCAGCTCCACCGACTTGAGCGTTCCGTTGATCAGCAGGGTGTCGGTGTCGAGCGCGGCCAGCGCCTCCGGGCGGACGAGCGCGGTCTCCTCGTACGCCCGCTCGACGTGGGCGGTGAAGGCGGCCAGCGTCGCCCGCCACCGTGCGCCGTGCAGGCGGTCGTACTCGGCGACCAGTGCGGGGTCCCTGTCCACCAACGGGCCGAACCCGGCCAGCAGGGTGACGAAGACGTCCCGCCGCAGGCCGGGCGCGAAGCCGGTGAGGACAAGCGACTCGACCAGGTCCGGCCGGGCGGTTGCGCACCGCACGGCCAGCGGCCCGCCGAGGTACGACGCGGCGACCAGCCGTGCGGGTGCGCCGAACCGCTCGATGACGCTCGTGACGTAGTCCAGCGCGGTGTCCAGATAGTCGGGGTCCGCGTCGAGGCGGCACCGGCCGTGCCCGGGAAGGTCGACCGGCACCACCCGGTACCGCCCCTCCCAGGCGCGGATCTGCCCGCTGAAGTGTCCGTAACCGGTGCCCAGCAGCCCATGCAGCAGGTACACGGGCGGCTGGTCGGCCTGCCGGTTCAACCGATTGCGACGGTCGCCACGCCGGCGGGATCGACGAAGTGGTCGACCCGCATCCCGTTGGCCTGCAACCGGCTGAGGATGTGTCGTGGTCGGCGCAGGTCGGCGACGAGGAACTGGGAGGTGTTCGCGTCGTTCTGCGCCTGGGTGTCCGCCCGGTAGGGCGCCACGTCGGGGCTGCCGGGGCTGAAGACCCCGGCCAGGCCGACGGCCTTGTCCTGGAACTCCTGCGGCTCGCGGGTGGTGAGCACGAGGCGCTGCTCGGGGCAGGTGAACGCCACCACCGCGAGCATCCGCAGGTAGTCGTCGTCGGTCACCCGGGTGGTGTCGCGGGAGGCGTTCGCGGGGCGCATGCGGGGCAGCGACAGGTCCACCACCGCGCCACGGGCGTGCAGGTGGGCGCCGTGCGCGACGAGGTCGACGAGTTCGGCGGCCAAGTCGTCGTGCAGGCCGACCAGCACGCCCGGGTTGACGTACCGGAAGCCGGCGTCGAGCCAGCGGTCGAAGGAGACGACCCGCCGGTCGAAGTCGGCCTTGGGCACCTCCTGCGGCGTCCGGCCCATGAACCGCTTGTACGTCTCCCGGTCGTAGGACTCCTGGAAGACGCACATGGTGACGGGCTCGGCGGGCCGGATCCACTCGCCGAGGACGTCGATCTCGTCGGGCTCCATGCTGCCGATGTTGAAGTAGATGCGCTCGAAGCCCATGTCCAGCGCCTGCCGCATGGCCCAGCCGATGCGGAACGCCGTGCTGAGCCGGGTGTACTTGTCCTGGTACTCGCCGGTCAGGAAGCCGACCCCGCGAATGCCTTCGTGGGTGTAGAGGATGTCGAGCTGTTCGAGGATCTCGGTGCGGCCCGAGAACTTGCGCTCCATCCGGGTGTTCCCCTTGCGCATCGAGCACATCTTGCACTCGGAGTCGCAGTGGTTGGTGGTGTAGAGCGGCACGAACGTGTGCAGCCGAGGCTCGCGGACCGCACACCGGGCCTCGGCGGCGGCGATGAGCTCCCCGGTGGAGATCGTCCGGTCCTGCCACAGGGCGAGGGCCACGGCCGGCCGGCCGACGGCAGGCTCCTGGCCGACGGGCAGCGCCAGCGCGGCCCTCGTGTCGACCGTCCCGGCCTCCTTCTGCACTGCCGCGAGGTCCGGTTTAACGAAATTCGATGAGGCTGTGGCGTGCTGATCCCTCACGACATTCCCTTCCGGCGGTCGGTGGTGGCGCAATCTGCCGTTGACGCCCTTTTGCGGAATTGATGCGCTCCGCTGGGTGGCTTCGGTGACGCTACCTCGACAGAGTTGCCGGATACAACCACCCTTGACAATGCGTAAAGGTCTAGGTAAGGGCTGATCGATTGTCGGATCGTATGGGCTCTAGCTGCGGAGACATGCTCACGCCGTGTCGATGCTTGACGTCTTCGATGCCATGGTTGTGGCCGCTCGATAACAGGGTTATAGCGCCTTTGTAGTCAGAATCTACTTTGTCGATAATTGTTTCGAGAACCTTGACAGGGTGCCCGGGCGATTCATAACTTCGTCTCCGGGGCCACATTGGGAACCGTGTTTAGAAAGAGGTGGCGAATATGGAGAACGAACTCTCGACTCTCGACATCGACGACCTGGAGATCTCGGAGTTCCTGGACGAGAGCCGGCTCGAGGACAGCGAGGTCGTCGCGAAGGTGATGTCGGCGTCCTGCACCACCTGCGAGTGCAGCTGCAGCTGCTCCTCCTGATCACCCCCGATCGCCCGGGTCCGCCGACACACCGCCGGTGACCCGGCGTAGGGAAAGCTCGCACGGCTGGGCGTGTCCCGTGGCCAGACGGCCCCGGCGTCACGGGGCACGCCTGGACGGCAGCCATGCCGCAGACGCTCGAAAGGACCGGCTGATGACGATCGCTCCCGCCGCCGACAACCAGCTCGGCCTTCCCAGCAGCACTGCGGACAGACGCGTCCTGATGCTGTACGTGCACGTGCCGTTCTGCCACTCACGCTGCACGTTCTGCGACTGGGTGCAGGCGATCCCCAACCGGGACCTGCTCCGCAAGCCCGGCGACTCCGTTCGTGAGAAGTACATCGACGCGCTCTGTCGGGAGATCCGCGAGCGCGGCGCCGAACTGGCCGGGACCGACGCGATGTCGTACGTCATCTACTGGGGCGGGGGGACCGCGAGCAGCCTCGACAACGACGAGGCAACCCGCGTCATGACGGCCCTGCGGGACGCGTTCGACCTCAGCGCGGTCGCCGAGGCCACCATCGAGTGCAGCCCCGACACCGTCGACGCGGAGAAGCTGGCCTTCTTCCGGGAGCTCGGCTTCAACCGGGTGTCCAGCGGGGTGCAGTCCTTCGACGACGAGCGGCTGCGGCAGCTGGGCCGCCGGCACAGCGCCGACCAGGCCGTCCGGCTCACCCATGCCGCCCGCGAGGTCGGGTTCGACGACGTGTCGATCGACATCATGTCCGGCTTCCCCGACCAGGATCTCGACGAGCTGCGGCACACGGTCGACCAGGCGGTGCGGCTGCCGATCAACCACCTGTCGCTGTACTCGTTCCGCCCCACCCCTGGCACGTTCATGCGCCGCCGCATGAACCCCGACGAGAAACGCGGCTACCTCCGCGACCAGAAGCACCTGTTCACGCAGGCCCGCCGGCTCATCACGGCTGCCGGGCTGACCGAGTACGCGTCCGGCTACTTCGGGAAGGTGTCGCCGTTCGCCGCGATGTACTTCCAACTGCGCGCGGACACCGTGGGCTTCGGCTCCGGCGCCATCTCCCTGGTCAACCGGCAGTTCCTGTCGCATCGCAAGGGCCTGCTGCACAGCTACGTCGACGCGCCCACGAGCTTCGACATCGCGGTGCCGGCCAGCCAGGACCGCGTCCTGATCTCGTTCCTCCAGGCTGGCCTGGCGATGTTCGACGGCGTCCTGCGCGACGAGTGGCGCGTCTCCACCGGAACCGACCTCGACGAGGTGCTCGCCCGCCCGGCCATCGCGCCGCTGGCCGACTTCCTGCGGGGACGCGGTCTCATCTGCGACGAACGCGGCATCCGGCTGCCGATGCGCAACGTCGGCGTGACGCTCATCGAGCTCGCCTTCGAGATGGCGATGTCCCAGCCGGAGCTCGCGTGACCGACACCGGCCGCCGATGGTGGGAGCTGGAACTCGTCGTCCCGGCGGAGCACTGGTGCGCGACCGTCGCTGAGGTGGGTGGCTCGCTGCTGCGGACGACTCGGGGCGACGCGGCCCCGATCGCCGACGCCCTCCTCGTCCGCGACGTCACCGCCCAGGGCGTTCCCGCGCTGTATGTGCAGGCGCGGGCCGCCTCCGGTGGTGACCTGGCGGAGGCGTACCGTGCCCTGCTCGGCGGGCTGCCACGGGCGTTCCCGATCGCCACCGACGTCATCTTCGACCTGCCGGGGCCGTCGGGTTCGACGACGTCCGGTGCCGTGGCGACCGCCGCCACCGCCGTGGTACGCCCGGCCAACCTCGTCCCGCTTGCCGGCCCGGTCTTCGGCGGGTCGGCCCTGCCGGCCCTCACTCGTGCCTTCCTGCGGCAGGTCGGGCCCGTGCTGGTGCAGCTTGCCGCCGCCGGCCGCCGGCAGCGGCAGTCGCTCGTGCAGGAGGCCCTGTCGGTGATGGCGGCGCAACTGGCGGCGCAGGGACCGTCGGCCGCGCCGGGCGCCTCGGAGCTGGCGCTCAACGGGGTGCCCCTGGGCTTCGTCAGCTTCCGGTCCCATGCCGAGGCGTTCCTCAGCACGTGCCGCGATCCGGCCGCCGCCCGTGCCTCTATGGACGAACGCTACCGGCGCGCGCGGTCCCTCGTGGACTCGACGGTGGCGGGCGTCTTCCGGGCGGCCGACGCCGGCCTGCTGCGGGACGGGCCGGCAGGGCTGTGGTACGCAGTCGCCCGCGCCGCGCGGCGGGACTTCGAGGGGGCCTTCCGGGCCGGCGACGTGCGGGTGGCCGCGCCGGCCGATCCCAGCACCCACGGCAACGACCTGGCGCGGAGCGGCTTCCACCGCAGGGCGGCCGCCTCCGACACGCTCCAGCGGTACATCCAGGGCGACCCCGCCTTCCTGGCCGTCCGCCTCGGCACCAGCCTGCTCTACCTCGGGCTGCACTCGGCCGGCCTGACGATGGCCGAGCGCTACCTCCTCTGCTATCTGGTCAGCCGTGGCTGCGAGACGCTGAGCGGCACCGACGCGCTGTCGGTCCTGGAGAGCCTGTCCGCGCCGGCCCACTCGACCGACGCGGCGTCGACCGGCCGGTGAGGCTCCGCCCGGGCGTCAGGAGAGCGGGCCTGGCCCGTCCCCCCGCATCGGGATGAGCGGTGCCGCACCGCCGGGGACGTACTCCCTGGGCCGGGTCAGCGGCACTGCCGTGGGGTCCTGGTACGCCATTCCCAGGCCGGCCATCAGCGCACCGACCGCGCTGGCCCCCTCGACCGCGGCCTCGACCGAGAAGTATTCCCGCCGGGTGGGCCGGTAGCCGATCAGTTCGCCCACCCGGGACGCCGCCGGCGGCCGGCCGTACGCGGACTCCTCGTTGTCCCACAGATAGACCGCCCCCCAGGTCTCGCCCTCCGGACCCGTCGAGGAGACCCAGATCTTCTGTCGCAGTCCGGGCACCTGTGAATATGCGTCGACGGCGTAGTCGCGAAGATATTCCCGCAGTGAGGACACCGTCTGTTCCGACTGGGAGAGATTCCACAGAATGATGGAGCAGTATAGGCGGTCGTCTGCCACGGAGTCCCCCTCGATAAGCGGCCGTCACTGGCAATCCTAGAAGAAGAACAGGTCGGCGAACAGTGCCCGACGTGGTCGGTGGGCTCGCGGCCAGCAGCTGGCGGTGCGGGCGTCTCCATTCAGCTAAAGGCCTGGTACACGCCCGCTAAAGACGCGTTCAACGCGTCTTTCTATTGACCCGGATAATCGTCGACCGGCTTGTGGTGCACAGATTGCCGCGCTATCTTGTGGACCCATCGACCGGCATCCTCCCTGCTCGTTCCGTGCCCCGATCTCATGGCCAGAGGATTCGCCTCCTGTCAGCGGAGTTGAGATGAACACCGAAACGGAAAGAACCCTAGCCGACGGCGGCACCCCGGAAACCGCCACTCCGGGGTCGCCGGTGGACCCGACGCCGGCGTATCCGTTCGCGCCCGAGTGCCCCTTCCGGCTCCCGCCGGAGCTGGCCCGCCTACGCCGCGAGGCACCGGTCGCGCGGGTCCGACTCGCCACCGGCACGCCGGCATACCTGGTCAGCAGCTACCAGCATGTCCGGCAGGTGCTGACCGACGAGCGGTTCAGCCGACGGCCGGTGCGGGCCCGGGCCGTCGACGGCCAGCTGGGCAGACCGCCCGAGGGTCAACGGGGCGGACCACCCGAGGGTCGGCCGGGCGGGCCTGACGCTGGCCGGCCGGGTGGGCCGCCCGCCGGCCCTCCCCGTCCCGCCGCGCCCGCCTTCGACTTCGGCCTGTCGGTCGCCGACCCGGCGGACCACGCCCGCTGGCGGCGGCACGTCAACCAGGTGTTCAACGCTCGGCAGGCCGAAGCCATGCGGCCCCGGGTCGCGCAGCTCGTCGAGAACCTGCTCGACGAGCTGGCCGGCGTCCCGCAGCCGGTGGACCTGATGGAGCACTTCGCCTTCCAGCTGCCGCTGCGAGTGTTGTGCGCCCTGTTCGAGGTGCCGGACGACCTCCGCCCCGCCTTCGAGGAATGGGCGGCGTCGTTGCGGGCGAGTGGCGCGTCGATGGCGGCTTTCGGCGCTGTGATGTCCGGCCTGCACCGCGCCGCCGTCGAGCTGGTCGCCGCCCGGCGTGCCCGACCCGGCGACGGCCCGCTGTCCCAGCTGATCCGGCAGCCGGGCGCGCTGTCCGATGACGACCTGGTCTCCACCGTGCTCCTGCTGGCGATCGCCGGCTACGAGACCGTGGCGACCCAGCTCGGCAACGGGCTGCTCGCGCTGTTCCAGCATCCCGCCGAGCTGGCCCGGTTGCGGTCGGGCGAGCAGCCGTCCGACGACGCCGTCGAGGAGATCCTCCGCTATGCCCAGGCCAGCACCGGCTTCGCCGGCATGGTGTACGCCACCTGCGACGTCACCGTCGCTGACGTCGTGATCCCGGCCGGGGCGGCGGTGTTCGTGTCGATCGACTCGGCGGGGCGCGACGAGCTGCGGCTGCCGGATCCCGAGTCGTTCGACCTCTCCCGTGGGTCGGTCAACAGCCATCTCGCGTTCGGGGTCGGTGCCCACTTCTGCCTGGGCGCGCCGCTGGCCCGGGTCGAGCTGCAGGAGTCCCTCGGCCGGCTGTTCGCCCGGTTCCCCGACCTCGCGCTGGCCACCCCGGTGGCTGACGTGGTCATGGTCAGCAACCGGTTCAACCGGCGACCGGCCCGGCTCGACGTGCGGCTGCGGGCCGACTGAATTGGGCGGACGCGGCGGGTCCCCGCCCGACCGTCCGGGTGGACGGCGGACGGGGACCCGCGGTGGAGGACCCGTCAGGATTCCTTGCGCCAGTAGACTCCGCACCGGTCGATGGTGAACAGGTCCGGCTCCGGCGTGCCGGAGGCCTTCAGGTAGTCGTGCACGGCCTGCCGGCACTCGTCCAGGAAGTGGTAGTCGTCCACGATGACGTAGCCGCCGGGCGAGACCCGGGGATACAGGTGCTCCAGGGTGGCGTGGGTGGAGTCGTAGAGGTCGTTGTCCACCCGCAGGATCGCCAGCCTCCGCACCGGCGCCGTGGGCAGCGTCTCGGCGAGCCACCCGGGCAGCAACTGAACCTGGTCGTCGAGCAGGCCGTAGCGGCGGAAGTTCTCCCGTACGTCGTCCTCCGAACCGCCCCGGAGGAACAGCGCCTTCATCGCCTCGGCGGCCTGCCGGCGGCCGTGGTCAGCCCCGGCGGCCAACTCCGGGTAGACGTCCTTGAGCTGGTAGCGGGCCTCGGCGGGCGGCTCCGGGAACCCCTGGAACGAGTCGGCGAGCCACACCCGGCGGTCCGTGACACCGTGTGCCCTGAGCACGCCGCGCAGGAAGATCATGGCGCCGCCGCGGCCGACGCCGGCTTCTAGGAAGTCCCCAGGTACGCCGTCGCGCAGCACCCGCTCGGTGAGTTCGCGCAGGTTGTCGAGCCGGGCGAAGCCGACCATCGTGTGCGCCTGGCTCGGGCAGTCGAGCCCCTCGACGCGGGCGTCGAGACCGAACGGGACCTGCGGTGCCCACGGCGGGGAGATCGGCGGGTCCTGGTAGATCACGTTCGTCACGCACCGCTTGAGCAGGTCCAGGTAGAGCTGGACTGCGCTGTCGCGGGGCGGGTCTGGGCGTACGGAATCTGTCACGGTCGTGGGTCCTCTCTCGGCGGCGCGGGTCGGGCGGGGTCAGCCGGCGCGGCGGAGGCCGTTCGGCGCGGTCCAGTGCTCGCCCTCGGTCTTGATGAACCAGTCGACCGTGTCGGCCAGACCGTCGGACAGGCTCCGCAGGGAGCCGGGATCGATGCCGATGGCGCGCAGCGTCTCCGCGTCCGCTGTGACGGGCGTCTTCGGGTCCTCGCCGGGACGCATCGGCAGGTCGACGATGGGGACCGGGTCGAAGCCCCGGTCGACGGCCAGCCCGATCGCGATCTCGGCGAGCTGGCGGATGGTGGCCGACCGGGTGGGACCCACCTCGACCACGTCGACGACCTGCCCGGCCGCCACGGTCTCCAGGGCGGAGACCAGCGCGCGGGCGACGTCGCCGACCCACACCATGTCCGACACCTGGTGCCCGCCGCCGTACAGCTCCACGGGCATGCCCGACAGCGCCCGGCACACCACGGCCGGGGTGATCTTCCGAACCTTGCTCGACCCGAACGGCGCGGCCGCGAGCTGTCGCGGCCCGTAGGCGTTGACGACCCGGACGCTGCTGATCCGGGTCGCGCGTTCCGCGTTGTACATCCGGACGAACCGCTCGATGGTGGTCTTGGTGATCGAGTACGAGTTGTTCATGGTGTGGTTGCCCACGCAGATGTAGACGCCGGGCAGGTCGTACTGGGCGACCGCCTCCAGGAAGTTCAGGCCGCCGAGGACGTTGATCTCGGCGGCGGGGCGCGGGTTGCTGATCGTCTCCTGGGTGCCGAGCACCGCGGCCAGGTGGACGACGGCGTCGCAGTGCGCGGCCAACTCGACCATGGCGGTGGCGTCCCGGACGTCGCCGAGCATCACCTCCCACGGCGGGGCCGACGCCCGGCGTTGACGGTCGAAGGCCACGGGCTCGTGGCCCCGCTGGGCCAGCTCCTCGCAGACGTACGTGCCGATGAATCCACAACCTCCGGTCACACCGACCTTCATGGCAGTCCTTTCCACACTCGACGGTTGCTCACGGCCGAACGGGTTCGATCACCGAGCCGCGGCCGCGACGAACGACCGCAGGTCGGCGGCCATACGGTCCAGCGGTGGCAGGGCCCGCATCCGGCGGCGCAGGTCCGCGGCGCGGGTCCGGTATCCGGGATCGCGCAGGACCGTGGTCATCGCCGCGCCGAGCGCCGCCGCGGTCACGGCGTCGGCGTCCAGCTCCACGGCCACCCCGAGCCGGGCCAGCCGCGCGGCGCTGGCGGGATGGTCGCCGAACAGGGGCAGGGCCACCATGGGTACGCCGGAGTCGATGGCCTCCCGGACACCGTTGAACCCGCCGTGGGTGATGAACAGGTCGCAGGACGGCAGGAGCTGGCGCTGCGGGACGAACGACTCCAGCCGGACGTTGGCCGCCCGCGTCCCGTCCCAACCGTCCGGGTCGTGCCCCGACCCGATCGCCACCACGGCCCGCACCGGAAGCTGCCCCAGCGCCTCGACGGCGGCGTCGAGCAGGCTCGCGGCCCTCGGGTCGAAGCGGGGCGCGTTCATGCCCAGGCTCATCAGCACGAGGGGTTCCTCACCGTCGGGCCCGGAGACGCCGGCGGCTGCCGCCCGGTCGACCTGTTCGTCCTCGGTGGCCGGGCGGTAGTAGGTGGCGCTGGGCCAGCGCAGCTCCGCAGGGTAGAAGATGTCCGGCACCAGCCCCACCCGGAACGGCCGTGCCGGGTGCCAGGGGTCGTCGACGGCGGGCAGGTCGAACTCGGCCCGCAGCCGGTTGAGTTCGTCCAGGGCGCCGGGCCGGGAGCACGGCGACAGCGGCGCGATGTCCACCGTGGCGTACGGCACCCCGAGGGTCTCGGCCGCCAGGTAGCCACCCAGCTCGGTGCACTCCCGCAGGACGCAGGTGGGCTGCCACCGGCGCAGCAGCTCGACGACCTCGGCCGCCTGCCGACCGGTGTGCGGAGTGATGAAGGGGTGGGCGGACGCGGGCGACCTCCCGCCGCCGACCGGACGCGGGGCCACCGGAGCCTGCGCGGCGGCGGCCCGGGCACTGAGCAGCTCGTCTATCGTCTGCATGCTCGGCACGGTCAGCGCGGGGAACCCCGCCGCCTCGATCAGGTCGGTGACCCCGGGCCCCGACACGACGGCCACCTCGTAGCCGGCGTGTCGGGCGGCGCGGGCCGCCGCCAGGGCGCCGACCAGGTGGCTCGGGTTCGGGTGGGTGGTGACGGCGACGCGCATGTCAGAACCCGACCAGCTGGGGTGCCGGCGCGGCCCCGCCGCCGGAGTAGAGCTTCGAGTAGACCGCCCGCAGGCCGGTGTTGTAGCGCTGCCAGGCGTCCGGCGTCATCGTGACGTTGGCTGCGGTGTGCCGGCCGAGCCGGAGCGTGGCCTTGGCCTCGATGCCCGGACGGGCCGCCACCGCCTCCGCCACCTCGCCGGCCGTGAGGCCCGCCGGGTCCCAGGTGGCATAGAACTTGCCCTTGGTGAAGGCCAACGGGATCAGCTCCCCCGTCAGGTACTGCTCCCACAGTGCCATCGCCACACCCGGGATGTGGGCGCTCGACCAGTCGTCGACCACCACCACCCCGGCAGGGCCGAGGACTCGGCGGGCCGTCTCCAGATCGGCGCGGGCCACCCCGTAGGTGTGCCCACCGTCGATGTGGACGAGCCGGCACGAGCCCGCTGGCACCGCTTCCGCCAGCCCCTCGGACGGCCTGACGTGCATTCGCGGTAACCGGTCGTGGAACCGCAGGTAGTTCTTTTCGAAGTCGGCCTGGCACAGGTCGGGATAGAATGCCGTGTTCTCCTGCTCGTTCTCGCCGCTCATCCGCGTGCCGGAATCGAAGATGTCGCAGACGGACAACGATTCATCCGGGCCGGGGAAGAATCCCAGCAGAATGGCGCTCTTGCCTTTGTAGGCGCCGATCTCCAGGACGTCGCCACGAAATCCCCGTCCCAGCTGGAGATCGTTGAGGACGCTGAGCAGGTGGGCGTCGGTGGGGTAGAGCCACCCTTCCACGTCGTCCCGGCCGGGATCGCCAACGAATTCGAGGTAGTCGGCCAGAGTCATGTCAGCCACTCGGTTCCTCTCACGAACGGATGATGGGCGAAGTGCCGGGACGTCGATCTCAGTCGTTCGATGTGGCGCCGGGAACGGCGGTGGAACGGTCAGGTGTGCGGGCGAGCCTAGGATCGCGCTCAGTTATATGTCAACCGGCGTCTATTCTTTGGCTGGTACTCCAGTGCGTTTCGACCGCTCCTTGAGTGAGATTGTGGCGAGCGGCCGGGGCGGGTGCCTGCCGGGTGTCCACCCGGCGAACGCGAAAGCCTGGCCGAAGTCGCGACTACCCTGGGGCCCGCCGACGAGTTTGCGATGATGCGTCGGTCTACCTCTTGACTCGTGAAGGGAGCACGCCGATGGCAAAGGTCATCTCCACACTCTTCATCTCCGCCGACGGGGTGGCCGAGATCGATCCCGACTGGCACATGCCGTACTTCGACGAGAACATGGGCCGCGCCGTCGGCGAGGACTACGACGCCGCCGACGTGCTGCTCATCGGCCGCGAGACCTACGACAGCTTCGCCGGGGCCTGGCCCGACCGCGAGGCCGCGGGCGGCGACGACGCGCCGTTCGCCAAGCAGCTCGGGGACATGCGCAAGGTGGTCGTCTCCCGTCAGCCGCTGGAGTTCTCCTGGCGCAACTCGGAGCTGGTCGACGGCGACCTCCTCGATGCGGTCGCCGCCCTCAAGGCCGACGCCGGCATCCGGGGCATCCTCGTCCCCGGGTCGATCTCCGTGGTGCAGCAGCTCCTCGCCGCGGGGCTGGTCGACGAGCTGCGGCTGCTGGTGCATCCGGTGGCGGCGCGCAAGGGGCGCAGGCTGTTCGACGAGGGCGACGCGCCGTACCACCTGAGGGTGACGGCGACGGAGGCGTATCCGACCGGCGTGCTCCGGGTGATCTACGCCCCGACCACGACGCCCGGGAAGGTCGGCTACGACGAGGTCAAGGAGCAGGTGCCCGCCGGGAGGTAGCGCGGACGGGGCGCGGTCAGCGGCTCCGGCGGCCCGGGAAGGCCGGTCGGCTGGGCCGCCCGGCGCCGCGCCCCGCGGCCGGCCGCGGGGCCTGGGGCGGCTGCGGGGCCCGGGGCGGCTGCGGGGCGCGCCGTCGGTCGACGAGGTTCCAGTGGGAACGCTCGTAGAGCGCGATCCCGGCGCAGACGGAGACGTTCAGCGACTCCGCGGCCGGGTTGATGGGGATCGACACCGTGTGGCTGGCGACGCTCTCGAAGGAGCTCGACGTGCCGGTCTTCTCGCTGCCGAGTAGGAGGCCGAGCTGCTCGTCGGCGTCGCGCAGGTCGCCGACCGCGAGGTCGCCCTCGGTGTCGAAGGCGATCAGCGGCACACCGGTGCGTCGGAAGTGGTCGATCGCGTCGGCGCGCGACGCGAGCACGATCGGGAGCGAGAAGACGTAGCCCCGGCTGGCCCGGACCAGGCGCCGGTCCGCGATCGTGGTGAGGTCGCTGTCCACGAGCACGATGCCGCCGGCGCCGAGCGCGAAGGACGTGCGCACGATGGCGCCGATGTTGCCGACGATCTTCACGCCGTCGAGGACGACGATGTCGCCCGTCGTGCGGGCCAGCTCGTCGAAGCTCCACGGCCTCGGCACCCGGGCGATCCCGAACGCCTTGGGCTTCTTGTCCGTCTTGAACAGGTCGTTCATGATCGGGGCCCCGACCAGGCGGACCGGGATGTCCCGCTGCCGGCAGGCCGCGAGCACCTCGCCCGGGACGGGGGTGGTCTCCACCCCGTAGACCTCGATGAACTCCAGCCCGGCGCGGATGCACTCCACGAGCGGCTCGGCGTCCTCGATGAGCACGGTGCGGACGACGGATCGCGAGTGCTTGGTGACGTCGGCGATCCGCTGCACGGCCGGATCCGACCGGTCGGTGATGACGTCGGGGCTTACCACGAATCGACCCTAACAGAGCCGTGATCGGCCCCCGTCCGTGATGGACCGGCGCGGGTCCGCCGCCGGTCACGCCGGTGCCGCCGAGTCGCTTGCGTCGGGCGTCCACCGCCACTAACGTACAACCATATGGTTGTAGAAGTGGTGACCGGGGAGCCTGCCGACCGCATCTTCCACGCCCTCGCGGACGCCACCCGGCGCGACATCGTCGCCCGGGTCATCCGCCACGCGGAGTCCGTCTCGGCGCTCGCCCGGCACTACCCGATGAGCTTCGCGGCCGTGCAGAAGCACGTCGCGGTGCTCGAACGGGCCTCGCTCGTGACGAAGGAGAGGCGGGGGAGGGAGCAGATCGTGCACGCGGACATGACCGTGCTCCGCCGGGCCGCCCGGCTCCTCGAGGCGTACGAGGAGATCTGGCGGGAACGTGTGGCCCGCATCGACCAGCTGATCGCCGAAGACTGAGAGAGGGAACCGAACCATGCCCGTGACGAGCATCCAGAAGGACGTCGAGGCGTTGACCCTGACCTTCGTCGCCGAGTTCGACGCCGGGGTCGAGCGCGTGTGGCAGGTGTGGGCGGACGCCCGCCAGCTGGAGCGGTGGTGGGGACCGCCGACCTGGCCGGCCACGTTCGAGCAGCACGACTTCGTGGTGGGCGGCTGGTCCCACTACTACATGACCGGCCCGGAGGGGGAGAAGGCCCGCGGCTGGTGGCGGATCACCGCGCTCGACGCGCCGCACCGGCTGGAGTTCGACGACGGCTTCTCGGACGAGCACGGCAACCCGATCGACGCCGACCGGCCGACCCACGCCGTCGCCACGCTGACGGCCGACGGCGCGCGCACCCGGCTGACGCTGGTCACCCGGTTCGTCGACGCCGACCAGCTTGAGCGGATGGTGAACATGGGCATGGAGGAGGGGCTCCGCGAGGCCCTGGGCCAGATCGACGGCCTGCTCGGCGACACCGGGCGCTGACCCGGCCCGGTGGGGCGGTCGGTGTCGCGGTCGCGGGGGAACCGCGTCGGCGTGTCGCCCACCGGAAGCCGCCGGAGCTCCCCGGTCAGGTCGCCTGGTTGCGGGGTGACCGGGGAGCATCCCGGACGGGCCTGGTCACCTGCTTCGACACGCAGGCCGGCAGCCCCACGGTGCTGAGTGCCGCGCGCTGCCGGTAGCTGCTGGGCGGCATCCCCACCAGCTCCGTGAAGCGGGTGCTGAAGGTGCCCAGCGACGCGCAGCCGACCGCGAAACAGACCTCGGTGACGCTGAGATCGCCGCGGCGCAACAGGGCCATCGCGCGCTCGATGCGCCGCGTCATCAGGTAGGAGTACGGCGACTCGCCGTAGGCGAGGCGGAACTGGCGGCTGAGGTGCCCGGCCGACATGTTCGCCCCCCGGGCGAGCGCCTCCACGTCCAGCGGCTGGGCGTAGTCCCGGTCGATCCGGTCGCGGACCCGCCGCAGCCGCGCGAGGTCACGCAGGCGCTGGGATTCGGCGGCACCGCTGGTCACTCCAGGATCATGCCACCCCGGCCCGGGCGTCTCCCCGCGACGAAAGGAGAAGCACGGGCGGGGGCCCGGCCGTTCGGCCGGGCCCCCGTCGTCCGCGTCACACCGATCCTCCGGTGGCCGGCGGTCGCCGGGTCAGGGCGTGGCCACCTGGATCCGCACCGGCACGGAGTCCACGCCGACCAGCCCGGCCGAGTCGAAGACCTCCAGCCACACCGACCAGGTGGTGACGTTGCCCTTGCCCAGGCCCAGCTCCGCGCTGAATCCGGCGCAGCTCTGCGGCAGGACGATGTCGTCGACCGGGCCGCCGGTGGGCACCGCGCTGCCCTGGCAGAGCACCTTCTTGACGCCGCCGTCGCCGTACGCGGTCCACCGGTAGCGGGTCCCCGCTACCGTCCCGTCCTCCACGTCGGTGGCCGTGCCGGCGAACGCGACGAGCTTCGGCTTGCCGTCGATCGCCGTCAGGTCCAGCGCCGTCGCCGGCTTGGTGATCGTGGCGGTCGGCCGGTGCTGCCCGGCCAGCAGCGCGGTGACCGTGAAGCTGCGCTGCGCGCTCGCGCCGCCGGCCGTGAACGTCGCCGTGTACGACCCCGCCGTGACCTTGCCCGCCGGCAGGAGCGCCAGGTGCCCGGTCTGCTCGTGGACCACCGTCCCGCCCCGCCGGACCGTCCAGGACGCCTCGGCGTCGGGCACCGGCCCGAAGGCGTCCGGGTCGTGCGAGGTGCCCACCAGGCTGACCGACTGGCCCGGGGCGAGCGTCAGCCCGACCGGCGGCGAGATGACGGCTGCGGTCGTCGGGCTGTCCACCACCGTGACGGAGACGGTCGCCGAGCCGGTGCGTCCGAGGTCGTCGGTGGCCTTGGCGGTGATGACGTGGGTGCCGGGCGACAGCGCCGGCACGAACGTCTGCGACTCGTGGCCCAGCACACCGTCGCGGCTGCTGATCCAGGTGATCGGGAGCTCCTTGCCGAGGAAGTCGGTCGCCTTGCCCCACAGGTCGACCGACTGGCCGACCCCGACGTGCTGCCCGGTCGTCGGCGCGCTGATGCTCACCGCGGGCTCGTCGACCTTGACCCCCAGTGCCTTGGCGACGGCGGCCAGGGCGTCGACCCGGCGCTGGCTGCCCGTCACCTTGGCGCCGAGCCCGCCGACGTGCGCGGTGTCGTTGAGGATGTCCCGGACCTGCGCGGCGGTCAGGCTCGGGTCGGCGGCCATCACCAGCGCGGCGACGCCGCCCACGAACGGCGCGGCGACGCTCGTGCCGCAGGCGTCGGACCGGGTCTCGTTGACGGCCGGGTTGCCGGGGTCCTTGAGTCCCATGACGCACACCGGGCCGTAGATCTCCACCGAGGTGGTCAGGTCGCTGGTGCCGAAGTTCGACTTGTTCCCCAGCGTCGCGTCCGTCTTCATGCCGCCCACGCACATGACGTGGGTGCTCTCGCACGGCACGTAGAGGGTGTCGCCGTCGATGTTCGCGGCGTCGTTGCCGGCGGACGAGACGATCAGCGCCC
Organism: Micromonospora carbonacea; assembly: GCF_014205165.1. NCBI lineage: Bacteria > Bacillati > Actinomycetota > Actinomycetes > Micromonosporales > Micromonosporaceae > Micromonospora > Micromonospora carbonacea. Next base: position 7,450,827 of record NZ_JACHMZ010000001.1, read on the forward strand.
CGGTGTCGCGGACGTGCTTCATCCGCCGGTCGGTCCACGTGCTGGCGTGGGACTTGCCGAGGTTCACGTCCCGGGTGAAGCTGAGGTTGACCACGTCCGGGTGGCTCGCCTCGGCGGCCTTCTCCAGCCGGCGCAGCACCGTCCAGTAGTCGATGCCGTTGCGCACGGCGACCAGTTCGTCGACCACCGGCCCGGCCGGCCCGGCGGTGCCGTAGCCGTTGTCGACCCGGCCCATCGCGGCGAGCACCACGTCCGTGGCGTGCCACGGGCAGGGATTGCCGCCCGTGCAGTCGTTGGTGTTGGTCTTGCCCCACTCCACCGAGTGCAGGGACACCTTCGTCGGGAAGTCGGGGTTGGACTGGAACCCGCCGTCCTGCACCAGGTACTTCACCTGCTTGGTCAGCTTGCCCTTGGCCGCCAGCAACTGCCAGGCCGGCGCGACCCCGATGTCCATCGCGCCGCCGTACTTCATGAACATCCAGTCGAAGACGTTGTTGGTGATGTCGGGGGCCTCGTAGACCTCGCCGTCGACGATGCCGGTCGGCTCCACCACCCAGTCGAGGACCAGCTCGGTCCCCGCCCGCCACTCGGCGGCGGCGAGCGCGAGCAGTCGCAGCGCCCGCTCGTCGCCGACGCGGTAGGTGCCGGACTGGCCCGGCTCGGCGGCCCGCAGGTCGTCGACCAGCCCGGCCGGGTCGGCGCGGTCGGCGTCCACCCGGACCAGGTGGTCCTGTCCCTGGCCGTCGGGTGCGAACGAGTCGAGCACCTGACCGCCCCAGCGGGTCAGGAAGGCGTCCAACTCGGCCTGGTCGGCGACCCGCACCATCACCTCGTCGAGCACCAGGCCGGCGGGCGAACCGTCGGGTCCGGCCACCACCCCGAGCTCCCGGTCGGTGCCGAGCCGGCCCACGGGGTCGATCGGCAGCCGGGGCGCGGACAGCCCCGGATCGATCCGGACGGCCAGTGGCTCGCCACGGGTGCCGGCGGGCGTCGACGCGGTCGGGCCGGCTGACCCCGGGGCGGTGGGGCCGGCCGCCGTCGGCGCGGCGACGGCGACCGGCCCGGTGGTCGTGACGATGCCGGCGGCGAGCGCCGCCGCCACGAGGGCGGCCAGGGTCCGGCGTGGGCCGGCGGCGGGGCGGCGGACGGGTGGCGTCGGTGTCATGAGCGTCTCCTCGGTGTCTGCGGTGCGCTGACACCGGTGGGAGCACGGGCGGGTCGGCATGCCAACAGAAACGCACCGGGATTTATCTTTTCCGTTCTACTGGACCGGTCGGAGAACGGTGGGGGCACGGATGGACACGGCGGCACAGGACGACAGGGCGCTCGTCGAGGCGGTGCGCCGGGGCGACCGGGCCGGCCTGGAGGGCATGTACCGGCGGTACGCCGACCGGCTCTACACGTACGCGCGGGTGCTGGTGCGCGAGCCGGAGGCCGCCGCGGACGTCGTCCACGACGCGTTCCTCGCCGCCAGCCGGCGCATCGACCAGCTCCGTGACCCCGACCGGCTGCGCCCCTGGCTGTACGCGATCGTGCGCAACGAATGCCTGCGGCAGTTGCGGGAGCGGTCCCGTTCCTCCGCGCTGGAGGAGGCGGGCGACCCGGTGGCCGACACCGTCGACCCGGGCGCCGGGGTCAACGCCGACCAGGTGCGGGAGCTCGTGCACAGCGCGACGGCGGCGCTCAACCCGGGCGACCGCGAGGTGGTGCACCTGGCGATCCGGCACGACCTGTCCCCCGTCGACATCGGCGCGGCGCTCGGGGTGCCCGCCAACCACGCCCACGCCCGGCTGTCCCGGGCCCGGTCGCAGCTCGAACGGGCGCTCGGCGCGCTGCTCGTCGCGCGCAGCGGCTCCCGGGACTGCGCGGCGCTCGCCGGGTTGCTCGACGGCTGGCAGGGGCGGCTCACCCCGACCCTGCGCAAGCGGGTCGCCCGGCACATCGACGGCTGCGCCGCCTGCGGGCTGCTCCGGCGCGAGCAGCTCAACCCGGCGGCGCTGCTCTCCGCGTACACGGCTCCGGGGTTCCTGGTCGTCGCCGACACGGTGTGGCCGAGGCTGGCCGACTCGGCGTGGCCGGGGTCGGTCGACGGCGGGCCGGCGGAGGCGGCCGACGGCGGGGTGACCGGGGCGGCCGACGGCGGGTCGGGGGCGTCCGCCGACGCGGCGACCGCGCCGCCGCCGGCACCGGTCGAGCCCGCCGGCCCGTCGCAGACGGCCGGGCCGGACGGTGGGCCGCAGACGGCCGGGCCGGCGGAGGGCGCGGCGTCGGCGGAGGGCGGGCACACCGCGAGGTCGGCGGAGCGGCCCCCCGCCGGGCCGGCCACCGCGCTGGCCGGGGGCGGCGCGGCGGCTCCGCGGGCCGGGTCGGAGTCTCCGCGTCCGGCATCGCGGTCCCGGCGGCGGCGTCGGCTGGCGGCGAGCGCCGGGCTGCTGGTGCTGCTCGCCGCGGCCGGCACCTGGGCGCTCGGGCCCGGTCGCCCGGCCGCCGACCGGGTGGCGGCGACCTCCGGAGCGGCGGCCGACGGACCGGCGACGCCCCGGTCGGGGCCGGTGGGCTCGGCGGGCCCGACCGACGCCGCCGCGCCCGGCGGTTCCGGGGCCCCGGCGGGACCCGGGCCGGACGGCGCCGGCGGTACGCCCACCGGTGCGGTCCCGCCCGGTGCGCCGCCGCCCGGCGCGACCGGCCCGGTCTCCGGTCCGGGCCCCGGGCCCGGACCGACGGCTTCGTCGACCGGATCGCCGGTCGCGCCCCGGCCGACGGGCACGCCGAAGCTGGCCACGGCGTTCACGCTGCGGGCGAGCGCGCACGTGCGCTGCGGGGCGGACACCTACACGCTGGTCGTGCAGGCCACCGGCAGCGCCGCGATCGAGGCGGCCCAGGTGCGTTGGACCGCGTCCGGCGGGACCGCGTCGAGCCGGGCCATGGCCGTGGACGGGTCGACGGCGCGGGCGAGCGTGGGCCAGCTCCGCGCGTCGGCCCTGACCTGGACGGTGCGGGCGACCGCCGCCGACGGCCGCACCGCGCAGAGCCCGTCCTACCCGGTCACCGATCCGTGCCTGCGGCCGGGCTAGCGGGGCGGAGTCGACGCGACCCCGCCCCGCCCGGGCCGCTCCGGGGGAGTCGTCCGGCCGTCCGGCCGACCCCCCCGAGGCGCGTGGATCAGGCCCGCAGCGTCCAGCGCTGGTTGGCCTGGCCGCCGCAGGACCAGAGAATGATCTTCGTGCCGTTGGCGGTGCCCAACCCGCTGGCGTCCAGGCAGAGCCCGGACTGGGCGTTGGTGATGGTGCCGTCGGCGTTGACGTTCCACTGCTGGTTGGTGCCGCCGTGGCAGTCCCAGATGATCACCTGGGTGCCGTTGCTGGTGCCGCCGCCGCTGGCGTCGAGGCACTTGGTGCCGTACACCGTGAGCTGTCTGCCCGCCGTGTAGGTCCAGCGCTGCTGGGTAGCACCGTGGCAGTCCCACAGCTGGATCTGGACGCCGTTGCCGCCGTTGGTCGGCACGTCCAGGCAGCGGCCCGACTGGGTGCCGACGACCATCACCCCGGCCGCCGGCGGCGGGGTCGTAGGCGGCGGGGTCGTCGGGGTCGGGGTCGGCGTGGTGGTGGTGCCGTCGAGGCCGAGGAAGGCGATCGAGTACGCGATCTGACCGGCCTGCGGCAGCTCGTGCCCGACGCCGCTGATGCTGATGCCCTCGACCGTCGCCCGGGTGCCGGTGTCGCCGTACCGGGTGCGGGTCCAGTTCGACTGGGGGCGGTCGGTGAACGCCGGCGTCTGGCTCAACCCGTGCAGGTTGGTCCACTGCTTGATCTCTTCACCGAAGTTGACGTACGACAGGGTGGTGTCGGTGGTCCCGTGCAGGAACTGCATCCGGGGGTACCGGCCGGTGTAGCCGGGGTACATGGCGCGGGCGGCGTCGCCCCACTGCTGGGCGGTCTTGGTGATCTGCCCACCGGCGCACTGGCTGTTCCAGGTGTTGGTGCTGCTGCCGGTCGCGAAGCAGGTGGCGGGCACGCCGCTGAACGCCGACCCGGCGGCGAACACGTCCGGATACTCGGCGGCCATCACGTTGGTCATCATCGCCCCGGAGGAGAAGCCGCTGACGACCACGCGGGCGGGGTCGACGTTGTGCCGCTGCTTGGCGTAGTTGACCATGGAGATGATGCCGTCGGAGTCGCTCCCGCCCCCGCGCCGCAGCCCCTGCGGGGAGTAGACGTCGAAGCACTTGCTGCTGCGCGTGACCTCGGGCAGCACGATGATGTAGCCGTACCGGTCGGCGGCGGTGACGTAGTCGCGGCCGTTGCCGTTGAAGATCGCCGGCCCGGAGCCGCCGCAGTAGTGGATCAGCACCAGCAGCGCCGGCCTGGGCGCGACGTTGTCGGGCACGTAGAGGTACATGTTGAGGCCGCTGGGGTTGTTGCCGAAGTTGGTGACCTGGGTCAGGGCCGCCGCCGAGGCCGGCTGCGCGGCCATCAGCACCGTCATGGCGAGCAGCGGCACGACCGCGAGGGCCGCCACCGCCCTGAGAAGACGTTTCACGGACATGGGGCTCCGATCTGGTGGGACGGGATGGTGGGGCGGGCTAGCTGCCGAGGGTCACCTTGAGGATCCGCTCGTTGCTGTTGTTCGGGACGCTGTCCTTGTCGCCGCCGGTGCTCGTGGTCAGCCACAGGTTCCCGTCGATGGTCGGCTCGACGGTGCGCAGGCGGCTGTAGGTGCCGACGAAGTACTGCTGCACGTCGGTGAGGGTGTCGCCGCTGATCACCTCCCGGTACATCCGGTTGCCGCGCAGGCAGGCGAGGTACACCACGTCGCGGACGATGGCGAGGCCGCTGCACGAGGCGTCGGCGACCGGGTAGGTGCGTACCGGCGCGAGGTAGTTGGGGTTGGCGCAGTCGCCGACCGTGCCCTCGCAGGCCGGCCACCCGTAGTTGCCGCCCCGGACGATGATGTTGGTCTCGTCCATGACGTTGTTGCCGAACTCCTGCTCGAAGAGGCGGCCCCGGGAGTCGAAGGCCAGCCCCTGCGGGTTGCGGTGGCCGTAGCTCCACACCTGGTTGCCGAACGGGTTGTCCGTCGGCACGGTGCCGTCGGGGCGGATCCGCAGCACCTTGCCGGCCAGGTCGTTGACGTCCTGGGCGCGGTCCGGGGTCTGCCCGTCGCCGGTGGCGGCGTAGAGCATCCCGTCGGGGCCGAAGCGCAGCCGACCGCCGTTGTGGTACTTGTTGCGCGGGATGCCGGTCACCAGCACCTGGAGGCTGCTGGTCTGGAGCGTGCCGTCGTAGCGCATCCGGACGATCCGGTTGTCGGTCGCCGTGGTGTGGTAGATGTACAGCCACCGGTCGGTGGCGAAGGTCGACGCCACGGCCAGCCCGAGGACGCCGCCCTCGCCGTTGGTGCCGGCGGCGTTCGGCACCGTGCCGATGCTGCGCTTGTTGGTGCCGTCGGGGTTCATGGCGACGACGTCGAACAGGTCGCGTCGCCCGTACAGGACGGTGCCGTCGGAGAGCTGCACCAGCCCCCACGGCAGGTCCCGTTCGGTGGTGACCACCGTCGTGCCGCAGACCGCGCTCGTGCAGGCCGAGCCGGTGCGTACGCTCACCGCGGCGCTGGCCGCCGAGGCGTTGCCCTGCGCGTCGCGGGCGACGACCGTGTAGCTGAACTGGGTGTTCGCGGCCAACCCGGTGTCGGTGAACGTGGTGGCGGGCGGGTTGGCGGCCGTGCCGGTGACGGAGCCGACCGTCGTGCCGCCGCGCAGGACGTCGTACCGGGTGACGGCGACGTTGTCCGTGGCGGCCGACCAGGTCAGGCGCACGTCCGTGCCGTTGGCGGTGGCGGCGAGGTTGGTCGGCGTGCTGGGCCGAGACGTGTCGACCTGGCAGAACGGCGGCGTGACGGTGAGGGTGGCGCTGGCCTGCGACACGTTGCCGGCGGCGTCCCGGGCGTTGACGTACCAGCCCCAGGTGACGCCCTGCGCGACGGTGAGCGTGGCGGTCAGCGTGCTGCCGCCGACGGAGGTGACGAGCTGACCGTCGTGGTAGACGTCGTAGTTCGTGACGCCGACGTCGTCACGGGACGCGGACCAGGTGAGCGTGACGGACTGGCAGGTCAGCCTGCTGCTGCGCAGGTTGGTCGGCGGGGTGGGCGGCCTGGTGTCGGCGGCGGGCCGGACGGCTGCGGCCGTCGACCCGCCGGCCGGCGGTGGCGCGGCGGCGGCCGGCGCGGCGGCCAGGACGGCGCAGGCGCCGGCCAGCAGGGAGAGGGTGGCGCGGGAGCGGGTTGGCACGTTGGTCGTCCCTTCCGGGGGGTGGAGCCTGGCGGTCAGTACGGGTAGCCGGGCACGTTGAGCCGCACGCTGTAGAGCCCGGAGTCGTTGGTCGGGCCCGAGGTGACGTAGAGGGTCCGCCGGTCGGAGCCGCCGAACGCCACGTTGGTGGTGCCCGAGGCGCCGGAGCGGACGGTGCCGAGCTCGACGCCCGTGGGCGAGTAGACGTGGACCAGGCCGTCGAAGCCCGACGCCCAGTACACGTTGCCGGCGCAGTCGACGGTCGCGCCGTCCGGGCCGCCGACGTAGTTGACGAAGACGCTGCGGGGGCCGGTGCTGCCGTCGGCCGCGACGGCGTACTTGTAGATCTTGTTCTCGCCGTAGGCGCCCACGTAGAGCGTCGCGCCGTCCGGGGAGAGCGCGATGCCGTTGGGCTGGCGCAGCGCGTCGTCGACCAGCGACACCTGCCCGCCCGAGACGCGGAAGACGCTGGTGCGTCCGCCCATCTGGTCGGCGCGGGCCCCGCGCTGGAAGTTGGGGTCGGTGAAGTAGACGACGCCGTCGGAGCGGACCGCCACGTCGTTCGGGGAGTTGAACGCCCGGCCCTGGTAGTTGGCGGCGACCACGCCGCGGGTCAGGTCGTCGATCCGGTACGACGAGACGCTGCGCTGGTCGTGCGTCGCGGCGACGAGCTGCCGCCCGTCGGGACTGAGCGCGAGCCCGTTGCTGCCGGAGTTGGCCAGGAACGTGTCGAAGGTCGCCGGCGGGGTGAACCGGCGGATGGTCGACGGCTGGACCCGCTCCGGCCCGGTGGCCGCGCCCATGTCGGACACCAGCAGGTAGCCCCGGTCGGCGAGCCAGACCGGCCCTTCGAGGAACGAGAAGCCGCCCCGGATCTTCGCCGCCGTGACCGAGGTCGCCGGCAGCGGCGGGCCGTAGCTGGCGTCGGCCGGGCAGACACCGGGCGGCGCCCCGGGTGGCCCGGCCAGCGCGGTCGTGGTGTGAGCGCTCACATGGCCGGCGCGAAGAATCTGCGGGGGCGCGGCGGCGGCGCCCACCGGGACGGCGGCGGACAGGGCGAGGCAGAGGCCGGCCAGCGCGGCGAGTGTGGGAGTCGGGACCATCGGGGGCTCCGATCGGCGAGGGCCCGCCGCCGTTGGCGGGCGCGGGGTGGCGCGGCGACGAATCCGCCGGGTGGCTCCGGTGGTGGCGGGCGGGCCCGTCGGGCGCGATGGGGACATCGGGCAGCATAAGTCCTAATCCATCGATCCGCATGATTTGATTGCCGCCAACTTCCCATGTGGGGCGGGGCGGGTCGCAGCGCTTGAGTTCGGCGAAATGGCCCGGTAATATCGCCACGCTTCAATGGGTCGCCTTCGGGGTGGGCAACTTCTGTGCCCCGGCCGTCCGGACTGTCGTGGGTGGAATCGACGTTTCGGGGTTGCTCATCTACCCTCAGGGCACATCCGGTCCCATCTTTCGTGGGCCGGCGTCGGTTCGGCAGCCATGGGTGTCGTGTGTGGTCTCCCCGCCAGTGTGTGAGCGACCATGGCCGTGTACGGAGGGGTCGAAGCGTTGACCAGCGAAAAGGTGGCGCCTCCGGGCGTCGACACCACCCGGCCCAGCATCGCCCGGGTATACGACTACTACCTCGGCGGCAAGGACAACTTCGCGGTCGACCGGCAGGCCGCCCACATGGCCATGCAGGTCACGCCGGACGGTCCCGAGGCGGGGCGGGCCTGCCGGGCCTTCCTCCGACGTTCGGTCAGATTCCTGGCGGCCGAGGCCGGCATCCGGCAGTTCCTCGACATCGGCTCCGGGCTGCCCACCCAGGGCAACGTGCACGAGATCGCCCACGAGGTCGACCCGGACGCCCGGGTGGTCTACGTGGACAACGACCCGATGGCCCTCGCCCACGGCCGGGCCCTGCTCGCCGACGCCCGGACCACCACCGTGCTCGGGGGCGACGCCCGCCGGCCCGACGAGCTGCTGGCGCAGCTCACCGAACGCAAGCTGATCGACTTCGACCAGCCGGTCGGCCTGCTGCTGCTGGCGATCCTGCACCACCTCAACGACGAGGACGACCCGGCCGGCGTCGCCCGGCGGCTCGTCGCCGCCCTGCCTCCCGGCAGCTACCTGGCCATCTCCCACTTCCACGACCCGGGCGAGGCCCAGCCGGAGGTCTCGGAGCGGGCGCGGGCGGTGGAGAAGGTGTTCAACGAGACCCTCGGCACCGGCCGGTGGCGCACCCGGGCGGAGATCATGGGCTTCTTCGGCGATCTGGAGCTGCTGCCGCCCGGGCTGGTCCCGCTGGCGGAGTGGCGTCCGGACGGCGAGGAGGACCGCCAGCAGACCGCCACCTACCACACCATCGTCGGTGGGGTGGCCCGCAAGCCCTGAGCCTGTCCGGCGCAGCCGCACGCCGGAAGTTCGTTCACGGTCCCGGCGGATGCCGACAGGGGCCGCCGACCCGCGCCGCGAACCGTGGGTCGGCGGCTTGCCGGAGCCCGTCCTGGACGTGCGGCCGCAGCTCGAACCGTCGCCAGATCCGCCCGACCGTCGAGGCGGACAGCCCGCTGTGCGCGGCCATCGACGCCCGGGACCAGCGGGCCGCCCGCTCCGGCTGCGCGCCCAGGGTGGCGGCCACCACCTGCTCCACCCGGCCCGGCCCGATCGTCGGGGGCCGGCCGGCGCGCGGCGCGTCGGCGAGGCCCGGCAGCCCGCGCGCCACGAACCGGGACCGCCACTTGCCCACGGTCGGCGCTGACACGCCGAACCGGGCCGCGACCTCCGCGTTGCTCGCCCCGTCGGCGCAGGCCAGCACGATCCGGCAGCGCAGCGCGTACGCCTGGGTCGAGCGGGCCGCCCGGGCGCCCCGCGCCAGCCGTGCCCGCTCCTCGTCGCTCAGCATCAGCTCGGCCTTCGGCCGACCTCTTCCCCCCATGCGGCCGATCGTACATATATGTAAACGAATTTGTGGCGCAGATATCCGGACGTCGCAGGTGGTGGGACGAATCGATGTCCCTTCTGGACAGCGTCAGCCCCCCTGGGTATGGTCCCGACGAGTTCCCAAGCGTGGGATTCGCTCGCTGCTGCAAGGTCGCGGTGGCCCGTGGAATCACATTGACATGGAGGCCGCTTCAGTGACTATGACCGATTTGCAACTGAAGATGACATCCATCTGCGCCGACGTGCTGAACCGTTCCACCCTCGGCCCGGACGAGGACCTCGTCGCGCTGGGCATGGATTCGGTCGCGGCGGTGGAGATCGTGACCCGCGTCGAGACGGCCTACGGGGTCGACGTCGTCGACGTCATCTTCGACAACCCCACGGTGAACCGCCTCTGTGACCTGGTGGGGGCCGCCGCCGGCAGCGACAGCACACATGCCTAGTCCGCTCGACGAGCCGGATCTCGCGGTCACCACGAACCTGCTCGACCTCGTCCGCGCCGCCGCCGAGCGGCACGGCGACCGCCCTTACCTGGTCCCCGCCGAGCCGGGCGGCCGGACGGCGAGCTTCGCCGACGTCCTGACCTTCACCCGGGGCTGCGCCGCCCTGCTCGACGAGCACGGCGTGCCGCCGGGCGGCCGGGTGGCGGTCGTCATGCACAACACCTCGCTGACGGCGCTGCTGTTCATCGGCGTCATCGCCGCGCAGCGCGTGCTCGTGCCGCTCAACCCGAAGTCGGGTCCCGGCGAGCTGGACGCGTTGCTCGGGCACTGCGCGCCCGCGCTGGTGCTCGCCCCCACGCCGGTCCTCGCGAAGATCGGCCCGGGGCCGCGCCGGGTCGCCGTGGACGACGCCGAGGCGCTCCTGGCCGACGTGCTGGCGCGCGGCGCGGCGTACCGGGGGGAGCTGGCCGCGCCCCGCGACGGCGGGGCGGGCGACGCGGAGATCGTCTACACCTCCGGCTCGACCGGGGTCCCCAAGGGCGTCGTGCTGTCGCACCGCAGCCTGCTCGCCAACTCCCTGGCCATGGTGAAGTGGGCCGACGCGGGCCCCGACGACGTCTTCCTCAACGTCGTCCCGTTGTTCCACGCCGGTGGGCAGGGGTTCCCGACGCTCACGCCGCTGTGGAGCGGCGGTCGGTCGGTCTGCGTGCGGTCCGAGACGGCGCTGGTGCGGTTCTGGCACTACGTCGACCGGCACCGCCCGACGTGGACGCTGGTCGTCAACGCCTACCTGGCCAACCTGGTGGAGCGGCCGGAGCGGCCGGCGACCGGCAGCCTCAAGGGCGTCCTCGCCGGTGGCTCGGCGCTCGGCCCGGAGCTGATCCACCGCTTCGAGGACACCTTCGGCATCCGCGTCCACCAGGTCTACGGCATGACGGAGATGACCTCCCTGACGACGGTGGAGCCGCGCGACCGCCGGCCGGGGGAGCGCCGCACCGCCGGGCTGCCGGTGCCGTTCGCCCGGGTGCGTGTGGTCGGCCCGGACGGGCGGGACGCCCCGCCGGGCGAGAACGGCGAGGTCCTGCTCAGCGGCCCGAGCATCTTCACCCGCTACGAGGCCGCGCCGGAGCTCACCGCGAAGCGGCTCGACGACGGCTGGGTGCGCAGCGGCGACCTGGGGCACCTCGACGAGCGCGGCGAGCTGTCCATCGTCGACCGGATCGACAGCATGGTCATCGTCAGCGGCGAGAACGTCTACCCCGCCGAGATCGAGAACGCCGTGCCCCACCTGGCGGGCGTCGAGGACGCCGTCGTCGCGGCGCTGCCGCACCCGGTCACGGGCGTGGAGCTGATCCTCGTCTACACGCTGCTGCCCGGCGCCGTCGCCGACGACGACGCCTGGCGCGCGACGCTGCTGCGGTTCCTGAGCCCGTTCAAGGTGCCGCGCAGGTTCGTCGCGCTCAAGGAGATCGGCGTCGACGCCTTTCCGCGTACCCCGCTCGGGAAGATCCAGCGGCCGGAAGTGCAGCGGCTGGCGGTCGACAGCCTTGCACCGATCCGGACCTGATTCGGGCCACCAGAACTCCACGCGATTCGGCGGGAATGCCGTAACGGTGCGGCAGATCCCATTCTTTCCGGCCGGCACCATTCGGGCTTTAGTCGACAGGAGGTGGTTTGTCATGTCAGTCGAGATCCTCGACGACGAGGAAGTCGTGGTGCGCACCCCCGAAGAGTTCAAGCGCATGCCCCGGGCGTACCAGAAGGCACTCATCAGCCAGGTCATGATCAATACGGAGGGTGAGCTCTCCGGCGGCGACGACTACACCATGATGTTCATCCCGCTGGCCCCCAACGCCGAGGAACGCCAGGTGTGCGCCGAGCGGGCGGCGGAGGAGTACGACCACTACAAGATCGGCAAGCGGGTCCTCGCCGAGATCGGCATCGACACGACCTACATGGAGGAGCAGACGATCGAGGAGCGGCGGCTCTTCTCCGACAAGCGCCTGCACCAGTGCACCACGTGGGCCGAGCGCGGGATCTACTCCTACATCGGCGAGGAGAGCGCCCTGCTGATGATCAGGGAGTTCGCCGAGAGCAGCTACAAGCCCTGGGCCGACGCCGTCCGCACGATCATCCTCGACGAGAAGATCCACATCGCCCACGGCGCGCGCGTCTGCCGCAACCTGGCCACCACCGACGAGGGCCGCGAGCAGCTCCAGGCGGGCCTCGACCGCCTGTGGCCGGTGTTCCAGGGCCTCTTCGGCACGCCGGACTCCGAGCGCTCCAAGCGGGCGGTCCGGTTCGGCCTGCGCCGGACGACCAACCGCGAGGCCCTGGAGAAGTGGTTGCAGACGGTCACGCCCCGCATCCACTCCCTCGGGCTCGTCGTACCGGACTGACGGAAGGGACGACCGCGTCATGCCCACCCCTGTCGCCATCAATCCACGCCCGCCGTCCCGCAAGGAGGCCAAGGCCCGGCTCCAGGCGCTGCTCGCCGGCCGCCCCGACCTGGCCGCGCGGCTCGCCGCCGTCCGGGACATGGGCCTGCGGGTCACCGCGTCCGAGGTCCACCTGACCACCACGTGCAACATCCGCTGCAAGGGCTGCTGGTACTTCGAGGGAGGCTTCGACGCGGCCGTCCCGGAGACGTCGGACCCCGTCGTCATCTCCGACTTCGTCGACTCGCTCGTCGCCCGGGGCGTCACCCAGGCGACGCTCATCGGCGGCGAGCCCACGCTCGTGCTCAACCGGGTCGTGCCGTTCGTCGAGCGGCTCCCGTACGTCACGATCTCCACCAACGGGATCCGGCCGCTGCCGCGCGCCGGGTTCGAGGCCGTCGCGGTGGCGATCAGCCTGTTCGGCGGCGGCCCGCTCGACGACTCCCTGCGCGGCTACCGCCCGAACGGGTCGGCGTTCACCGGGCTCTTCGAGACCGCCCTCGGGCACTACCGCAACGACCCGCGCGTCATCTTCGTGTACGCGTTGTCCGAGGAGGGCCTGCAGTACGTCGAGCCGACGGTGCGGGCCATCCAGGACAACGGCAACCAGGTCACCTTCAACTTCTACTCCGACCACGGCAGCGACCACGCCCTGCGGATCGACAACGAGCAGCGCACCCTCGCCGAGGCGCTGCGGATCAAGGAGAAGTACCCGGAGACGGTGGTCAGCCACCCGTACTTCATCGAGACGCTGATCACCGGGCGCAGCCACTGGGGCGGCCAGTTCGGCTACGACGTCTGCCCGAGCATCAGCGTCGAGCACCCCGACCACGCCGACCGGATCGCCAACGGCAACCCCGTCCTGGACGGCTTCGCCGTCTACGGCGCCGACTACCAGACCCTCCAGTTCTGCTGCACGTCCGGCAACTGCGCCGACTGCCGCGACAGCCAGGGCGTCTACAGCTGGCTCCTGGTCAGCGCCAACCGGTTCCTCGACGACGTCGGCCGGCTGGAGACCTGGCTGGACCTGGCGGAGAGCTACTGGCGGCAGTGGTACTGGGCGCAGCGGCACCACGCCAACTTCGCCCGCCGCGCGCCGCTGGCCGCGTAGCCAACCCATCCGATCGAAGGAGCGCCCCGCATGTCTTCCCCCTCTGCCCCGATCACCGAGTCCGTCGTCGCCGACCGGCTCCGCGTCGAGCTGATCGACCTCGGCGTCAACGAGGAGGCGATCACCCCGGACGCCAAGTTCGACCAGCTCGACATCGACTCGCTGGACGTCGCCGACCTGATGGCCATGGTCGTCAAGGAGTTCAAGGTGGAGATCCCGCGCAGCGAGCTGGCCGACGTCACCATCGGGCAACTCGTCACGCGGATCGTCGCGGGCGCGTCACATTGACCTCCCTGCTCAGCCTGGACAAGCGCCGCTACCTCGTCACCGGCGTCCTCAACAACGAGTCGATCGCCTGGCACGTGGCGGCGGCCCTGCAACGGGAGGGCTGCGAGGTCGTCCTGACCTCGTTCGGTCGGGTGGCCCGCATCACCCGCAAGGTGGCCGACCTGCTGCCGTCCCCGGCCGAGGTGCTCGACCTGGACGTCATGTCCGACGAGAGCGTCGCGTCCCTGGCCGAGCAGATCGAGAGCCGGTGGGGGCAGCTCGACGGCGTGCTGCACAGCATCGCCGCCGCGCCGCCCGACGCGCTGGGCCCGGGCTTCGTCAGCGCGCCGGCCAGCGGCGTGCTCGACGGGTTCCGGGCGTCGGCGTACTCCTTCCAGCAGCTCACCACCGCGCTCGCGCCGCTGCTCGCGCGCGCGCCGGGCGGCGGCGCGGCGGTCGGCCTGACCGTCGACTCCACCCGCGCCCTGCCCGGCTACGGCTGGATGGGGGTCTACAAATCGGCGCTGGAGGCCGTCGCCCGCTACCTCGCGCTGCACCTCGGGCCGTCCGGCATCCGGGTCAACCTGGTCGCCGCCGGCCCGGTCGAGACCGTGTCGGCGCGCGGGGTGCGCACCTTCGCCGAGCTGGCCGACCAGTACGAGCGGTGGGCCCCGCTGGGCTGGGACCGCGCCGACCCGGCGCGCGTCGTCGGCGCGGTCCTGTTCCTGCTGTCGGACCTGTCCCGGCACACCACGGGGCAGGTGGTGCACGCCGACGGCGGCATGCACGCCGTCTTCGGCGGGGTCGGCGTGTCGCCGGCGACGGGCACCGGCGTGCCCCCCGCCGCGACGGCACCGGCCGGCGGGACGACGGCGTCGCGCGGCGAGACCGCGACCGGCTGACACACACTGCGGGGAGCGACCGTGCGTCTTGTCATCAAGGGGACCAGCGAACCCCTCGTGGGGGAACTCGACATACCGGCATCGAAATACCATGCCCACCGCGCGCTGATGCTGGCGTCGCTCGCCGACGGGACGAGCCGCATCCACGGCGCCTGCGGCGCCGGCCACGTGCGCCACACCATCGGCGCCCTGCGTGACCTCGGCACGTCGATCACCGTCGACGACGACACGTTCGTGGTGCGGGGCGGCCCCTACCGGCCGGTCCGGCCGGAGGTTTCGGTCGGCAGCTCCGGCACGACGCTCTACTTCCTGACCGGGCTGGCCGCGCTGGCCGGGTCGCCGGTCACCATCACCGGCCAGAAGTACTTCCGGCGGCGGCCCATCGGCCCGCTGCTCGACGCGCTGGCCGGCATCGGCGTGGAGATCGGGTCCACCGGCGGGCTCCTGCCGATCCGGGTCCCGGCCCGCCCGCCGACCGGGGGCCGGGTGGAGATCCCGGGCACCCTCTCGCAGTGGATCTCCAGCCTGCTGCTGGTCGGCCCGTTCGCCACGGGCCCGACCGTGGTCGACGTCGTCGGCCCGTTCAACGAACGCTCCTATGTCGACCTGACCATCGCGATGATGCGGCGGTTCGGCCTGCACGTGAGCGTCGGCGCGGACGGGCGGCGGTTCGAGATCGAGCCGGGGCAGCGGGCCACCCCCGCCGAGATCCACCTGCCGCCCGACGTCGGCGCGGCGGCCTTCGGCCTGGCGGCGGCGGCCCTGCACCCGTCCGACGTCCTCTTCCGGGGGTTGCCGGCCGGCCCGTCGGGCGAGGTCGACCACCCCGAGGCCGACCTGCTGGACCACCTGCGCGAGATGGGCCTGCCGCTGCTGCGCGACCCGGCCACCGGCTGGACCCGGGTGCGGCACGACGGGTCCCGGCTGGCCGGCGTACGCGTCGACTGCCGCGCCGTGCCCGACATGCTCCCGGTGCTCAGCGTGCTCGGGGCCCACGCCCGGGGCAGCACCGTCCTGGAGAACGTGGCGCACGTCCGGCTCAAGGAGTCCGACCGGGTGGCCGCGATGCTCCAGCTCAACCGGATGGGCGGGCGGGTGCGGCTGGACGCCGACCGGCTCGTCTGCGACGGCGTGGACCGGCTGCGGGAGGCCGACCTGTCGTCGTTCAACGACCACCGGGTGCTGATGGCCCTGGCCGTGGCCGCGTCCCGGGCCTCCGGCGAGAGCCGGCTCACCTACCCCAACGCCCACCGGATCTCCTACCCGCAGTTCCTCGACCAGATGAACGCGGTCGGCCTGAACATGTCCGTCGACCGGGCACCGGTCGACAGGCCGCCGGCCGACCGGGAGCCGGCCGACCGGGAGCCGGCCCGGCCGGCGGCGCTGCCGTCCCCGGCCCGGCTGGCCGCCACCGGCCCCGCCGACCTGGTGCGCCGGCACGCCCACGCCCGCCCCGACGCCGCCGCCGTGATCGAGGCCGCCTCGCCGGGGCGGCCGGGCGGCGTGCTCGCCTGGGGGGAGCTGGACCGGCGCGCGGACGCCGCGGCGGCGCTGCTGCTGGAGATGGGCGTCGCCCCGGGCGAGGTGGTCGCCTGGCAGCTGCCCAACTGGCACGAGTTCGTCGTGCTCACCCTCGCCACCCTGCGCGTCGGCGCGGTCTGCTGCCCGATGATGCCGTTCTTCCGCGAGCGGGAGGTCGACGACCTGCTGCGCCGCTCGCGGGCGCGGGTGTTCGTGGTGCCCGCCGCCTTCCGCGGGCGCGACCACGTCGCCGAGACCGCGGCGGTGCTGGCCGCCCCCGGCGCGCCGGCCGTGGCGCACGTCCTCGTCGTCGGCGGCGACGGCCCGCTGCCGGCGGGCCCGGCGTCCCCGGGGCCGCAGCCGGCGGGCCCGGCGTCGCCCGGTCCGGCACCGGCGGGCCGCCCGGCCGCGCGGTGGCAGCGGTTCGGCGCGGCCCTCGCCCGCCAGCGCCCCGACGCGGCGGCCCTGGCCGCCCGCCGGCCCGCCCCGGACGCCCTCGCCCAGCTCATGTTCACCTCGGGCACGTCCGGCCAGCCCAAGGGCGTGCTGCACCGCGCCGACACGCTGACCCGCGCGGCGGCCATGCAGGCCCGCCACCTCGGGCTCACGGCGGCCGACCGGTTGTACGTGCCGTCGCCCCTGGCGCACCAGACCGGCTTCCTCTACGGCATGTGGGTCGGCTTCGTCCTCGGCGCGCCGGTCGTGCTGGAGCCGATCTGGAGCGGCCCCGCCGCCCTGGCCACCCTGCACCGCACCGGCGCGACCTTCGTCCAGGCCGCCACGCCGTTCCTCGCCGACCTGGTGGACGCCGTCGAGGCCGGCGGCGGGCCGCCCGAGGCGCTGCGCGTCTTCGTCGCCACCGGCGCGGCGGTGCCCCGCGCCCTCGCCGAGCGGGCCACCCGCACCCTGGGGGCGGTGGTCTGCGGCGCGTGGGGCTCCACCGAGTCCTGCCTCGGCACGCTCGCCGCGCCGACCGACGAGCCGGCCCGCGCCTGGGGCACGGACGGCCGCGCGCTGCGCGGCGTGCGGATCCGGGTCACCGACGACGACGGCACCGTCCTGCCCGCCGGCACGGAGGGCAACTTCGAGGTCGGCGGCGACTGCCTCTTCGCCGGCTACCTCGACCATCCCGAGTGGACGGCCGCCGCCCTGACGCCCGACGGCTGGTACCGCAGCGGGGACCTGGCGGTCATCGACGAGGCCGGGTTCGTCCGGATCACCGGCCGGGTGCGCGACGTCATCAACCGGGGCGGGGAGAAGATCCCGGTGGCCGAGGTGGAGCAGCTCCTGCACACCCACCCGGCCGTCCGCGACGTGGCGATCGTCGCGATGCCGGACCCGCGCCTGGGCGAGCGGGCCTGCGCCTTCGTCGTGCCGCAGCCGGCACCGGAGGCAACCGGACCGGCGGCGGCGACCGGACCGGCGGCGGCCGGGCCGGGGAGTGCGCCGGAACCGCTCACGCTCGACGGGATGCGGCGGTTCCTGGACGGGCGCAAGGTCGCCAAGCAGTACTGGCCCGAGCGGCTGGAGACCGTGCCCGAGCTGCCCCGCAACGTGGTCGGCAAGGTGCAGAAGTTCGTGCTGCGAGACCAGCTCAAGCAGATCATCAGCAAGGAGGCCACGTGACCGACGACGACGGCGAGGCGTTCGCGACGCTCGCCCGCGAGGTCGAGGCGTTCGTCCGCGGGCCCGGCGAGGAGTACGCCGAGACCATCGAGCGCACCCGGGCGGTGCCGCCGCAGCTCTGGGACGACCTGCGCGACCGTGGCTACCTGCGGCTGGCCGCCCCGGCCGAGTACGGCGGCGCCGGGCTCTCCTTCACGCAGTACCTGCGGCTGCTCGAACTCTTCTCCATGTCCCACGCGTCGCTGCGGATGATCGTGCACGTCTGCAACGGCGTCTGGCGGGCGATGGACCAGTTCGCCACCGACGAGCAGCGCAAGCGGTTCGTGCTCCCGCAGGTGGCCGGCGACCTGCGGGTGGCGTTCACCCTCACCGAGCCCACCGCCGGCACCGGGGCCGACCTGCGCGCCAGCGTGGTCCGCGACGGCGACAGCTATCTCCTCTCCGGCGAGAAGCACCTGATCACCTTCGGGGTGAGCTGCGACTACTGGCTGCTGTTCGCCCGGCTCGCCGGCACCACCGGCAAGGACGGCACCGTCGCGCTCATGGTGGACCGGCACGTTTCGGGCGTCCGGGTCGAGCCGATGGCCGACACCATGGGGGTACGCGGCACCGACCACGCCCACCTGATCTTCGACGGGGCCCCGGTGCCGGTGGCCAACCGGCTCGGCGAGGAGGGCGCGGGCCTCGCGGTCGCCCTCGGCGGCTTCCTGACGCCCAGCCGCATCGGCGTCGCCATGACCTGCGTCGGCCTGGCCCGCCGCGCCCAGGAGCTGGCGGTCGCCCACGCGCGCCGCCGGGTCACCTTCGGCAAGCCGCTGACCGCCCGTCAGGCGATCGCCTTCGCGCTCGCCGAGAACGCCGCCGACATCGAGGCCGCCCGGCAGCTCACCCTGCACGCGGCGCGGCGGTGGGAGGCGGGGGCCGCCGACGCGGACGCGCTGTCCTCGATGGCCAAGCTGGTCGCCGTGGACATGCTGACCCGGGTCACCGACAAGGCGTTGCAGGCGCACGGCGGCATCGGCTACTGGGAGGGCAGCCCCATCGAGCGCGTCTACCGGGACGCCCGCGCCCAGCGCTTCGAGGAAGGCACCAACGAGATCCAGAAGACGGTCATCGCACGAGAGATCCTGGCGGGGCAACGGTGACGAGCTACCACGGCAAGACCGCACTGATCACCGGCAGCTCCCGGGGCATCGGGCGGGCCCTCGCGCTCACCCTGGCCCGGGGCGGCGGCTCGGTCGTCGTCAACTACAAGAAGAACGCGGAGCTGGCCGACCAGGTCCGCAAGGAGATCGAGCAGCTCGGCGGCCGGGCGCTCACCGTGGCCGCCGACGTCGAGCAGCCCGAGGAGATCGACCGGCTGTTCGCCGCCGCCGAGCAGGAGTTCGGCACCCTCGACTACTTCGTCTGCAACGCGGCGGCCAGCTCGTTCAAGAACATCATGGACCTGAAGGTGCACCACCTCGACCGCTCGTACGCGATGAACCTGCGCGCGTTCGTGCTCGGCTGCCAGCACGCGGTGCGGCTGATGCCCGACGGCGGCCGGATCGTGGCCCTGTCCAGCTACGGCAGCATCCGCGCCTACCCCACGTACGCGAACCTCGGCGCGGCCAAGGCCGCGATCGAGGCGTGGGTGCGCTACATGGCCCTGGAGTTCGGCGAACGCGGCATCAACGTCAACGCGGTCAACGGCGGCATCATCGAGACCGAGTCGTCGCAGTACTTCTACGACGTGCCCGGGATGGCCCCGCTGTCCACGGTGCTGCCCAAGATCCCCAAGGGGCGGATGGGCACCGCCCAGGAGATCGCCGACGTCGTCGCGTTCCTGCTCTCCCCGGCGGCCGAGTACATCACCGGGCAGACCATCGTCGCCGACGGCGGCCTGTCGATCGTCTCGCCGCCGTTCGTCCAGGACCTGACCGCCCCCCTGACATGACGACCGGCCTGGAGCACGTGCTGCGCCCCGGCCGAATCGGCCGGCTGGCGCTGCCGCACCGCGTCGTCACCGGGGCCATGCACCTGGGCTGGGAGGCCCGCGACGACGGCGGCGCGGCGCTGGCGGCGTTCTACGTCGAGCGGGCCCGGGGCGGGGCCGGGTTGATGGTCACCGGCGGCGCGGCCGTCAGCCCGGAGGGCGCCGGGGGGCCGGGCTACGGCGTGCTCGACGACGCCCGGTTCCGGGCCCGGCTGCGGCGCGTCGCCGCCGAGGTGCGCGCCGCCGGGGGGCTGCTCGCCCTGCAACTGTTCCACGCCGGGCGGTACGCCCGGCCCCCGGCGGGCGGCCCCCACCCGGTCGCCCCGTCCGCCGTCTACAGCGCGTTCTCCCGGCACACCCCGACCGCGCTCGACGCCGCCGGCATCGCGCGTGCGGTCGCGGACTTCGCCCGGGGGGCCGCCCACGCCCGCGACCTCGGCTTCGCCGCCGTGGAGATCATGGGCTCCGAGGGCTACCTGCTCGACCAGTTCCTCTCCCCGCTGACCAACCTCCGCGACGACGAGTGGGGCGGCGACCCGCAGCGGCGGTCCCGCTTCCCGGTGGCGGTGCTCCACGCGGTGCGCGCGGCCGTCGGCGCGGACTTCCCGGTGATCATGCGGATGACCGGCGACGACCTGCTGGCCGGCGGCACCACCCGCGACGACGTGCTGGCGTACGCCCGCGCGCTCGCCGCCGCCGGCGCGGACGCCCTCAACGTCGGGGTCGGCTGGCACGAGTCCCCGGTCCCCACCGTGCAGGCCGTGGTCCCGCCCGGGCACTGGGTGCCGGTGGCGGCGGCGGTCAAGGCGGCCGTCGGCGCGCTCCCCGTGCTGGCCAGCAACCGGATCAACCGGCTGTCGCAGGCCGAGGCCGTCCTCGCCGGCACGCCGCTGGACCTGGTGTCCATGGCGCGGCCGTTCCTCGCCGACCCGGCGCTGGTCGCCAACGCCCGCGCCGGCCGGCCGGTGAACGTCTGCGTGGCCTGCAACCAGGCCTGCATCGACCGGTCGCTGGCCGACGAGCCGGTGTCCTGCATGGTCAACCCCCGCGTCGGGCGCGAGCACGAGCCGGCGGCGACGCCCGCCGCGTCGCCCCGCCGGGTCGCCGTCGTCGGGGCCGGCCCGGCGGGCCTCAAGGCCGCCCACGGGCTTGCGCTGGCCGGGCACCGGGTCACCGTGTACGAGGCCGACGACGAGCCCGGCGGCCAGTTCCGGCTGGCGGGCCGGGTGCCCGGCAAGTCCGACTACCTGGCGGCGGTCGGCTTCCTCGTCGCCGAGCTGTCCCGGCTCGGCGTCGCGCTGCACACCGGCCGCCGGATCACCGCCGCCGACCGGGACCTGCTCGGCGGCTACGCCGGGGTGGTCGTGGCCACCGGCGTGCTGCCCCGGCCCGCGTCGATCCCCGGCGTCGACCTGCCGCACGTGCTCGGCTACCCGGCGGCCTTCGCCGACGGCGCGCTGGGGGAACGCGTCGTCGTCATCGGCGGAGGCGGCGTCGCCGTGGACGTGGCGCACCTGGCCAGCGACCCGGCCGGTCCGGCGCGGCGGGTCACGGTGCTGCACCGGGGCCGCCGGCTCGGGGCCCGACTGGGGCGCTCGACCCGGTGGGCGGTGCTCGCCGAGCTGCGGCGGCAGCGGGTCGACGTCGTGCCCGGCGTGCGTGACCTGCGGATCAGCCCGGCCGGGGTGCGCTTCGCCGACGCCGAGGGGCGGCCGCGCACCGTGCCCGCCGACACGGTGGTGATCGCCGCCGGGCAGGTGCCCGACGACGGCCTCGTGGCGACGGTGCGCGCGGCCGGCGTCTGGCACCACGTCGTCGGCGGCGCGCGGGACACCGCCGGGCTGGACGCGGTGCGGGCCTTCGCCGAGGGCGCGGCGGCGGCGGAGGCGTTCCGGCGCGGGCAGGACCGCGCCGGCCAACTCGCGGGGATCGAGGAACGGGTATGACCGTCGACGGGCCGGAACGCTTTCCCGCGCTCGGCGTGCTGCGGCGCACCGCCGTGGACCGGTGGCGCATCGTGCGGCTGTTGCCGCGCGCGGGCTGGGCGGCGGTGACCGCCGCCGTCGTCAACAACGTGCTGCTGGCCGCCGCGCCGGTGCTGTTCATCGTGATGACGAGCCTGCTCGTCGGGCGGCTGCCCGCCGCCGTCCGTGAGGGGGTGGACTCGCCCGCGTTCGGGCGGCTGGTGACCGCCTTCGTCGTCGCCGCCGCCGCGCTCAGCGCGCAGCAACTGCTGGCCCAGCTCCAGCTCACCACCGGGCTGTTGGTCCAGCGCCGCGTCGACGGGTGGGTCGCCGACGAGCTGATGGCCGCCGCGCTGAGCAGCCCGGGCATGGAACCGCTCGACGACCGGGCGCTGACCGACCGGCTCAGCGAGGCGTCCCGCGAGGTGGAGCAGGGCATCCAGAGCCCCGGGGCCGCCTGCGCCGGGATGCTGGCGTTGCTCGCCCGCTACGGCCAGCTCACCGGGTACGCGGTGGTCGTCGGCGTCGTGTTCTCCTGGCTCGCGGGCGTGGGCCTGCTCGCCGCCGTCCTGGCGTTCCGCCACGGCCAGCGCGGCGGCCTGCGCAAGTACGCGGCGATCTACGGCACGATCGTGGCCCGGGTGCGCCGGCTGACGTACTTCCGCTCCGTCGCCACCGGCAGGCCGGCGGCCAAGGAGATCCGCGTCTTCGGTCTCCTGCCGTGGCTGCGCGAGCAGTACGCGGCGGCCTACCTGGACTGGATGCGCCCGGTCTGGGCCGAGCGCCGCCGCGTCTACCTGCGGCCCTACTTCGGCTACACGGCCCTCGGGCTGGTGGTGCTCGTCGCGGTCCTCGCCGCGCTGGGCGTGGCCGGCGGGCAGCGGGAGGTCGACCTCACCCGGCTGGCGCTGGTCATCCAGGCGATCCTGGCGGCGATCCAGCTCGGCGAGTTCTATCCCGAGGCCGACGTGCAGACCCAGTTCGGCATGAACGCCTACCGGGCGGTCGACGAGTTCCGCGCCGGCATGCGGGCCCGATCCGCCCTCGCCCCCGCCTCTGCTCCGGCCCCCGCTCTTGTTCCCGCCCCCGCACCGGCGTCGGCACCCGCGCTCCCGCCCGCGCCGCGCCCCGCCGGGGAGCCGGGCGCGCCGCCGCCCGCCGCCGTGTCGGGGCTGGAGACGCTTACCCCCCGCTCCCCGACGGCGATCCGGTTCGAGGCGGTGTCCTACCGCTACCCGCACCGGTCCGCGCCCGTGTTCACCGACCTGGACCTCACCCTGCCCCCGGGCAGGTGCACCGCGATCGTGGGGCTCAACGGCGCGGGCAAGACCACCCTGGTCAAGCTGCTCGCCCGGCTGGCGACCCCGACGTCGGGCCGGATCACCGCGGGCGGGCAGCCCGTCGACGCCCTGCCCGTGGCGCGGTGGCGCGGCAACCTCGCCGTGATCTTCCAGGACTACCTGCGGTACGAGGCCAGCGCCGCCGACAACATCGCGCTCGGTGCCGCCGGACACGCCGGTGACCTCGCCGGCATCCGGGCGGCAGCCGAGGCGGCGGGCATCCTGGACACGCTCGACGCGCTGCCGCAGGGGCTGGACACCCCGCTGTCCGGGCAGCTGCGCGGCGGGGTGGACCTCTCCGGCGGCCAGTGGCAGCGGCTCGCCATCGCCCGGGCGTTGTTCGCCGTCCGCCACGGCGCGTCGGTGCTCGTCCTCGACGAGCCGACGGCCAGCCTGGACGTCCGCGCCGAGGCGCGGTTCTTCGACGAGATCATCGCCGCCACGGCGGGCGTCACCACGGTTCTCATCTCGCACCGGTTCGCCACCGTGCGCCGCGCCGACCACATCGTCGTGCTGGCCGAGGGGCGGGTCGCCGAGCAGGGCTCGCACGACGAGCTGCTGCGCCACGGCGGCCGGTACGCCCGGCTGTTCGAGTTGCAGGCGGCCCGGTTCCTCGACGACCGCCCGGCCGGCGACGACCCGGACCGCCCGGACGGCGACGGCGGGCCGGTGGAGATCGGACAGGAGCGGAGCCCCGGATGAGTCGTGGACTGTTGTCGGCTGCCTGGTCGCTGTGGCGGACCTCGCTGCGTCAGGACCGGCGCAAGGCCGTCACGGCGCTGGTCCTCGTCGTCGCCGGCGCGGCGGCGTGGCCCCTGGTGGCGATCATGCTGCGCGTCCTGTTCGAGGCCGCGAACGCCGGGCGGCCGGTCGCCGCGAGCCTCGCCGGGGTCGCCGTGGCGGTGCTGCTGATCGCCGGCCTGACCCTCGGCCACTTCGCGCACATCGCCTACTTCGAGCTGTCGGAGCTGGACGTCCTGCACCTGCACCAGGAGCTGATGGACGCCACCAACGGCTCGGCCGGGATGGCCCACTTCGAGCAGCCCGAGTTCGCCGACAAGGTCAGGATCCTGGAGGAGGACGTCGAGCAGCTCCGCGTCGGCCTCCAGGCCGTGCTGACCGGCGTCGGCCTGGCCGTCGCCATGACGCTGACGACGGCGGTGCTCGCCTCGCTGCACCCGCTGCTGCTGTTGCTGCCGCTGGTCGCCGTGCCGCCGCTGCTGGCCGGTCGGTGGGCGGAGCGCATGGTCGACCGGTCGCGGGAGGCCAGCGCCGAGTCCACCCGCCGGGCCCTGGGCCTGTTCCGCCTCGCCACCCACGCCGCGTCCGGCAAGGAGCTGCGGGTCTTCGGCCTGGAGCAGGAGGTGCGCCGCCGGCACGGCCTGTTCTGGCAGGACGCCACCCGGCGGCTGTGGCGCACGCAGGCCGTGGCGAGCCTCGTCCGCATGCTCGGGCAACTGGCGTTCGCGGGCGGCTACATCGCCGCCGTGCTCCTGATCCTGCGCGACGCCGTCGCCGGCCGCCGGGGCGTGGGCGACGTCATCCTGGTCATCACCATCGCGGCGCAGGTCAATCAGCAGGTGGCGGCCGCGGTCGGCGTCCTCCAGGACCTCCAGCGGCTGCGCAGCGTCTACCAGCGGCTCGACGAGGTGCACGGGCTGGTCCGGGCCGGGGAGCGCGCCGACCGGCCCGGGGCCCTGCCCGCCGGCCCCGGCGACCCGACCGGCCCCGCCGGTTCGGCCGCGCCGGCACCGGTGCGGCTGCGCCACGGCATCCGGCTCGTCGGCGTCGAGCTGCGCTATCCCGGCGGGGAGCAGCCGGTGCTCGCCGGGCTCGACCTGCACCTGCCGGCGGGCGCGACCGTGGCGATCGTCGGCGACAACGGCGCCGGCAAGACCACCCTCGTCAAGCTCGTCTGCGGGCTGCTGCGCCCGACCGCCGGCCGGGTGCTCGTCGACGGCGTCGACCTGACCGACCTGTCGCTGCCCGGGTGGCGGGCCCGGATCGCGGCCGGCTTCCAGGACTTCGTACGCCTCGAACTGCCGGCCCGGCGGACCGTCGGCGTCGGCGACCTGCCCCGGCTCGACGACGAGCCGGCGGTGCGTGCCGCGTTGGGGCGTGCCGGCGCGGACGACCTCGTCGGGCAGCTCGAAGCCGGCCTGGACACCCCGCTCGGCCGCGAGTACGCCGACGGGGCCGAGCTCTCCGGCGGCCAGTGGCAGAAGCTCGCCCTCGGCCGGGCGTTCATGCGCGACGACCCCCTGCTGGTCGTCCTCGACGAGCCCGCCGCCGCCCTCGACGCCGAGGCCGAACACGCCATGTTCGAGCGGTACCGGCTCCAGGCCGCCCGGGTCGCCGCGGCCACCGGCGCGGTCAGCGTGTTCGTGTCGCACCGCTTCTCCACCGTCCAGCTCGCCGACCTGATCGTGGTGCTCGCCGACGGCCGGGTCGCCGAGCTGGGCTGCCACGCCGACCTGATCGCCGCCGACGGCCTCTACGCGGAGATGTTCGAGCTACAGGCGAGGGCGTACCGGTGACCGGGGCGGACGCCGAGGTCCGGCCCACCAGCCACAGCGAAGTCCGGAGGACCCGTCAGTGACCAGCGCGACGCACACCGCAGAGTTCGACCCCTTCTCCCCGAGCGCCATGGACGACCCCTATCCCGCGTACGCCGAGCTGCTGCGCCACGAGGAGCCGCTGTACCTGGCCGACCGCGACATGTGGCTGGTCATCCGGTACGACCACGTGCGCGCGGCGGCGAAGGACCACGGCGGGCTGTCCTCCGCCGAGGGGATCGCCTACCACCGGTCCACGCTGCCCGTGCTGTTCGGGCTCGACCAGCCCGACCACACCCGGATGCGCGGCCTGATCCGGCACGACTTCTCGCCCCGTGGCGTGCAGTTCTGGCGGCCGTTCATCGAGCAGGTCTGCGGCGAGCTGCTCGACGAGGCCGTCGCCACCGGCGACATCGACCTCGTCCAGCAGGCGATCATCCTGCTGCCCGTCAAGGTGGTCACCACGATCGTCGGGGTGCCCAGCGACAACCTCGCCAAGCTCAAGCTGACCGCCGGGGTGCTGGAGAGCTTCATCGCCAACGCCAAGGTCGGCGAGGACGCCCCGGACGACCCCGACGAGAACGCGCTGCGGCTGCGGGCCGCCAAGTCCGCGCTCTCCTCCGTCGCCGGCCTGTCCACGTTCCTCGGCGGGCTGCTGGAGGAGCGCCGGACGCAGCCGCCCCGCAGCGACGTGGTGTCGAAGCTGTTCGCCGCCGCCGAGAAGGGCGGGGTGACCGAGAACGAGATCCTCTGGCTCTGCCTCACCCTGCTCGTCGGCGGCCAGGAGACCATGACGCACTTCCTGGGCAACATGCTGGACGCGCTGCTGAACCACCCCGACCAGTTCCGCCTGGTGCGCGACCGGCCCGAGCTGATCCCGGCGACGATCGAGGAGACGGCCCGCTTCTACCCGCCCGTGCAGAACGTCTTCCGCACCGCCACGACCGACGTCGTCGTCGGCAACACCACCATCCCGAGGGACGCCCGGGTCGAGCTGTCGTTCGCGGCGGCCAACCGCGACCCGCGCAAGTTCCCCGACCCCGACGCCTACCGGATCGACCGCCGCACCGACGGGCACCTGGGGTTCGGGGCGGGTATCCACACCTGCGTCGGCATGCACCTGGCCCGCCTCCAGGCGGCGACGTTCCTGCGCCTGCTCATCGAGCGCACCGACGACATCGAGCTGATCGGCGAGCTGGTCAAGATCCCCAGCCCGGCGTTCCGGGGGCTCGACCACCTGCCGCTGCGCCTCACCCCGAAGGGCGGTCGCCCGGCCGCCGCGCCGGTGAACGGGGGGCACCGTGCGTGACGCGACCACCGGCGGCCCGCCGGACCCGGCCGTGCTCGACCTGCCGTTCGCCGTGGGCGAGGCCGCGTCGGGGCCGTTGACCTGGGCGCAGAGCGTGATGTGGGACGCGATGCAGTGGTTCGGCAAGGAGGCGAACCAGTTCAACATCGGCCAGCCCCTCGTGCTCGCCGAGCCCGTCGGGCAGGCCCGGCTGCTCGCTTCCCTGCGGGGCCTGGTCGAGGCGCACCAGACGCTGCGGACCCGGTACGTGGCCCGGTCGGGCCAGCCCCGCCAGGAGGTCCACGCCACGGGGCGGTACGACGTGGCGGTGGCCGACGGGCACGACGACCCGGCGCGCGTCGCGGGGGAGCTGGCCGGGCGGCTGGCGGAGACCGCGTTCGACCACGAGGCCGAGTGGCCGCTGCGGGTCGGCTGCGTCGTCGACGGGGAGCGCCGGGTCACCGCCGTGGCGCTCGTCGGGTCGCACCTGGCGTTCGACGGCTGGGCGTTCAACACGTTCGTCGACCTCCTGCGCGCCGGGCTCAGCGGCGATTCCGAGCAGCCGGCGTCGCCCGCCGGTGTCGAGCCGCCCGCCGGTGTCGAGCCGCCCGCCGGTGCCGAGCCGTCGGCCGGCGCCGGCGTGCCGCAGGCGCTGGAGCAGGCCGCCTTCGAGGGCTCACCCGCCGGTCAGCAGCAGAGCCGGCTCGGGCTGCGGCACTGGGAACAGGGCCTGTCCACCGCGCCGGCGTCCATGTTCGACCTGCCGCGCGCGGCAACCGGCGACCAGCCCATCGAGCGGCACCTGCTCGACTCGGCGGCGGTCGCCGCGGCGGCGGCGACCCTCGCGGCGCGGACCCGCACGTCGTTCTCGACCGTGCTGCTCTGCCTCACCACGCTCGTGCTGACCGCCTACAACGGCCATGACACCGCCGTGCTCAAGCTGATCACGGGCAACCGGCTCGACCGGCGCAGCCGCGACCTGATCGCGCTGAACACCCTGGACGCGCTACTGGCGTTCACCGTGCCGCGCGACGTGGACCTGCTCACCGCCATCCGGCAGACCCACCGCCCCGCGTTCGACGCGTACCGCCGGGCGCAGTGCGACCCGCGCGCCGTCGCGACGGTGGTCGAGGAGTCGGGCCGGCGGCGGGGCGTGTCGTTCGACCTCTCCACCTACTTCAACAACGGCCACCGGGGCAACGACTGGGCGGTCACCGGCCCGGAACCGGGGCCGGACCGGCTCGCCGAGCTGCGCCGCGAGTCCCGCTACACGCGGCTGGACCCGTTGCCGCGCAGCGACATGAAGTTCATGGTCGCCGCCAGCAACGGCGGCGCGGGCGTCTGCCGCCTCGGCCTGCTGGTGGACACGACGTACCTGCCGGGCGCGCTCGGCGAGACCATCGTGCGGGGCATCGAGACGCTGCTGTGCGACGCGGTCGCCGAGGAGGTCGGCGTCGCCGAGATCCCCGGCCGGATCGGCCTCGCCCCCGCCGTGCGGGGCGCGGACTGGGTGCGTACCCCCGCCGGCTGGGTGCGCCCCGCCGACGTGGCGGAGCTGGTCCGCGAGGCGGCCGGGGGCGTCGAGGTCGCCGTCCTCCCCGCCGGGCCCGCGCCGGGCACCGGGCTGACGGCGTACGTCGCCGACGCGTCGGCCGTACCCGAGGAGTTGCACCGGCGCGTGCTGGACCTGCTGCCGGGCCGCACGGGCGTGGCCGCGCCCGACGGGTACGTCGCCTGCGCGGCGGCCCCGCCCGCCGGGGCCGGGCCCGACGCCTGGCGGGGCGTGCCCGTCGTGGCGCGTGGCCCGGGGCGGCCGGCATGACCGGCGGGGCCGTCCGGGCGACCGGCGGGAGGGCTGGCGCGACCGGCGGGAGGGGTGGCGTGGGTGGCGACCGCCGTGCGGACAACTGCCGCGCGGACACGGCGATTGATAGTCTGCGGTGGGTCGTTCGATGCCTGAGAAGTGGGGCCGTGGCGGGATGGTAGGGGGCGACGTCGTCATCACCGGCATCGGCGCCGTCACGCCGCTCGGCCTCGACCGGGAGAGCACCTGGCACGGCCTGCTGGCCGGCAAGTCCGGCGTCGGCGCGATCACCGCGTTCGACGCCGCCGACCTGCCCACCCGCATCGCCGCCGAGGTGCGGGGCTTCGACCCGGCGGCGCACTTCACCCCGAAGCGGGCCCGCCGGATGGCGCGGTTCAGCCAGTTCGCGGTCGTCGCCGCGCGGGAGGCGGTCGCCGACGCGCGGCTGGCCGTCGACCCCGAGCACGCCGACCGGGTGGGCGTGGTGGTCAACGCGGCCGTCGCCGGTTTCGACACCGTCGAGGCGGCCACCCGGGGGCTCCTCGCGCCCGTGCCGTCCGCGCCCAGCGCCCAGTTCGTGCCGTCCTCCCTGACCAACATGCCGGCCTGCGAGATCGCCATCGACCTGGGCGCGCACGGGCCCGTCAACGCCAGCGCCCTGGCCTGCGCCAGCGGCGCGTACGCGCTGCTCGACGCCCGCCGCCTGATCCTCAGCGGCGAGGCGGACGTGGTCGTCTGCGGCGGCACCGACGCGGCGATCACCCCGGCCATGTTCGCCGGCCTGGTGAGCATGGGCGCGATGTCCGAGCGCAACGCCGACCCGGCCGGCGCCAGCCGGCCGTTCGCCGCCGACCGCGACGGCTTCGTCTTCGGCGAGGGCGCGGTGGTGCTGGTCCTGGAGTCGGCCGAGCACGCCCGCCGCCGGGGGGCCACCCCCTACGCCACCCTCGCCGGTGGCGCGTTGACCAGCGACGCGTTCCACGTGAGCGCCCCCGCCCCGGGCGGCGTGCACGCCGCCGCCGCGATCCGGCAGGCCGTGGCCCGCTCCGGGCTGCGCCCCGACGACGTCGACTACATCTGCGCCCACGGCACCTCGACGAAGGCCAACGACCGCACGGAGACCGTGGCGATCCGCGCCGCGTTCGGCGATGCCGCCGACCGGGTGGCGGTCAGCGCGCCCAAGTCGATGCTCGGCCACCTGATCGGCGCGGCCGGGGCGCTCGGCGCGATGGTGTGCGCCATGGCGATCCGCGAGCAGGTCGTGCCGCCCACGATCAACCTGCACGAGCCGGACCCGGAGTGCGACCTGGACTACGTGCCGCACCAGGCCAGGGAGATGCCCGTGCGGGCCGCGCTCACCAACGCCTTCGGCTTCGGCGGGCAGAACTGCGTCGCCGTCTTCACCGCGCCACCGTCCCGAGGAGAGCCCAGATGACCGCCGAGTTCCGGTTGCGGCGAACCGACCACCCGACTTCCCCGCAGGCGCGGGAGGAGATCCTCGCCGACCCCGGGTTCGGCCGGCACTTCACCGACCACATGGTCACCGTGACGTGGACGCCCGACGCGGGCTGGCACGACCACCAGGTCACCGCGCTGGCCCCGTTCACCCTGCACCCCGGCGCGGCCGTCCTGCACTACGCGCAGGAGATCCTCGAAGGGCTCAAGGCGTTCCGCCGCGCCGACGGCAGCATCTGGCTGTTCCGGCCCGGCCTCAACGCGCGCCGGTTCGCCGCGTCCGCCGACCGGATGGTCCTGCCCGAGCTGGACGAGGAGACCTTCGTCGAGAGCGTCGCCGCGCTGGTCCGCGCCGACGAGGCGTGGGTGCCGCCGTACGGCGGGGAGCAGAGCCTCTACCTGCGCCCGTTCATGTTCGCCGCGGAGGCGTTCCTCGGGGTGCGGCCGGCGCAGCAGGTCACCTACTGCGTGATCGCCTGCCCGGCCGGGTCGTACTTCCCCAACGGGGTCACCGGCGTGACGCTGTGGATCTCCACGAAGTACAGCCGGGCGTCGATCGGCGGCACCGGCGCGGCCAAGTGCGGCGGCAACTACGCCGCGAGCCTCGCCCCGCAGCGCGAGGCGCTGGGGCACGGCTGCGAGCAGGTGCTCTACCTGGGCGGCGAGCAGCGCCGCGACATCGACGAGTCGGGCACCATGAACGTCTTCTTCGTGACCCGCGACCAGCAGCTCGTCACCCCGAGCCTCGGCACGATCCTCGACGGGGTGACCCGCGACAGCGTGCTGACGCTGGCCGCCGAGCACGGCCTCGACCCGGTGGAGCGGTCGATCGGCATGGACGAGATCCGCGACGGGCTCGCCGACGGCACGGTCACGGAGGCGTTCGCGGCCGGCACCGCCGCCGTGATCACCCCGATCATCGGGTTCAAGAGCGAGGAGTTCGCCGCCGAGGTCGGCGACGGCACCCCCGGCAAGTACACCCGCCAGTTCCGCACCCACCTGCTCGACATCCAGTACGGCCGGGCCGAGGACACCCACGGCTGGATGCACCGGGTCCTGTAGTGGGCACACCGATCGCGGTGGTCGGGATGGCCGTCCGCGCGCCGGGCGGCATCGCCGACCTCGACGCGTACTGGTCGGCCATCCTGCACGCCCGCGACCTCACCGGCGACCTGCCGGCCGACCGGCGCGACGCGTTCGGCGCGGCGTGGGACGGCATGGTCACCCGGGGCGGTTACCTCGACGCGGCGTTCGACTTCGACCCGAAGTTCTTCGGCATCGCGCCGAAGGAGGCCCGGGTGCTCGACCCGCAGCACCGGCTGCTGCTGGAGGTCGCCTGGGAGGCGTTCGAGCACGCGGCGATCCCCGTCGCCGCCGTCGCCGCGTCCACCGGCGTGTTCGTCGGCATCACCGGCCGGGACTACTGGCAGTGGCTCTCCGGCGACCCCAACTCCTACTGGACCATCGGCAACGGCCACGCCTTCGCCGCCGGCCGGGTCGCGTACACCCTGGGGTTGGGGGGTCCGGTGTTCGCGCTGGACACGGCGTGCTCGTCGTCGCTGGTGTCCGTGCACACCGCGTGCCGGGCGCTGGCCGCCGACGACTGCGACATGGCCCTCGCGGGCGGCGTCAACCTGGTCCTCGCCCCAGGCACCACCCGGGCGGTGGCGCAGACCGGCGCGCTGTCGCCGCAGGGCCGCTCCCGCCCGTTCGACGCCGACGCGAACGGGTTCGTCCGGGGCGAGGGCTGTGGCCTGCTGCTGCTCAAGCGGCTCGCCGACGCCCGCCGGGACCGCGACCGTGTCCTCGCTGTGATCGGCGGCACCGGCATCAACCACGACGGGCGCACGGCGACGTTCACGACGCCGAACGTGTCCGCGCAGGCGGGGCTCATCGACACCGTCCTCGCGGCGGCCGGCGTGTCCGCGCGGGACGTCGGCTACCACGAGGCGCACGGCACGGGCACCCCGCTGGGCGACCCCGCCGAGCTGGAGGCGGTCGTGGCCGCGCTCGGCCGCCGCGACGGCCGCCCGCTGTACGTGGGCTCGGTCAAGGGCAACCTCGGGCACACCGAGTCGGCCGCCGGGGTGCTCGGGCTGGTGAAGGCCGTGCTGTGCCTGCACCACCGCACGATCGCCCCGCAGGCCAACTACCGGGCGCTCAACCCGCGCGTCGACCTGTCGGGCACCGGCATCGAGATCCCGGGGTCGCCGGTGCCGTGGGACGACCGGCTGGGCCCCTGCGCGTCGACGAGCTCGTACGGGATGAGCGGCACCAACGCCTTCGCGGTGCTGTCCCCGGCACCGCCGCCCGAGCCGGGCGCCGCCGTGCCCGCCCCGCGCGGCTTCCCCGTGTCGGCCGCCACCCCGGGCGCGCTCGCCGAGCTCGCCGGCCGGTACGCGGCGCACCTGGCCGCCCTGCCCGGGGCGGACTACCCGGCGTTCGCCTCGACCGCCACCGGCGGCCGTACCCGGCTCAAGCACGCGGTGTGGGTCGAGGCGGCGGACCCGGGCGGCGCGGCGACGGCGCTGGCGGCCCTGGCCGCGGGCGAGACCCACCCGGCCGTGCGGGCGCTCGGCGCGGACGAGCCGGTGCCGGTCCCGCCCGGCCGGGCGGTCGTCTCGCTGCCCGGCTACCCGTGGCAGCGCGGCACCTACCTCTCCGCCCCGGCCTGACCGCCCCGGCCGGCACCTCCGCCCGGCTCGGGCCCGGTCGGCTTCGCTCCGGCCCGGCCGGCCACCTGCCGCCGCCGGTGGGCGGCTACGCCCCGGCCCGGGCGGCGAGCGTGGCCGCCCGGGCGGCCCGCGACGGCAGCGCGAAGTGCAGCGTGGCCAGGGCGACCAGCCGGCCACGGTGGTCCGTGGCCCGCGCGTCCACGACCGCCGAGCGGCTGGCGAGGCTGACCACCTCCGCGGCGACCCGCAGCACGCCGGGCTCGGCCGGCTCCAGGAAGCTGATGCTGCTGTTGGCCAGCGCCATCGCGGGCGTCGGCCCGACCAGCACGTTCACCGCGACGAAGCCGGCCAGGTCGATCGCCCAGAACATCGCCGGCCCGGACAGCGCCCCGTCGATGCGGCGTTCGAGCCCGTCGGGCCCGGCGGCGCAGACCACCCGGCCGCCGTCGACCGCCTCCACCCGGAGCCGGTCGGCGCCGGCCAGGATCTCGGCGAGCCACGCCCGCGCCTCGTCGATCGCCATCACCGGTTGCCAGGCCATGGCCACACTATAAGTCGTGGTCGATTTTTCCGGGCCCACTGTTCGCTGGCCCCGTCGCGCTCCGGGGCCGATTCCCGGAGGACCCCGCGCGCCGGCCGGTGGGTGGCATGCCGCCGACCCGGATCCGGGCCACGGATCCGTCGCTGATTCGGCTGGGGCGACCCGATGCTGTTGTGGTCGGGGCAATCGCCGAATGGGCGGCAATGGCCCGAATGGCGGCAGCGGTCGCGGGAAAGGCCGTTGCGTCAGCCCGGACCTGCTCCGGTGCGCCGGTCGAAACCCGGATGTGAGCTGGGATTTCCGGGCGATCGGCAATCACATCACAGTCGGTCCCTCCGGGGCAGCCAATGCGGCGTCGAATTGGCACCGTGACGGGAATCCGACAGCAGGCGTGCGCGGTTCGGGTGACCAAAGGGCTGCGGACGCCGCGCCGATCGTCCGATCTTTCCCCAGGCAAGGAATTGCGTTCGGTGGATAGTGGAGTGCCGTGGGACACGGCGATTAGGATCTGCCACACCAAGCCGCCCGCAAGCCCGTACGGCGAGCAGTCCACTGGACGAGACCGGCAACCCTCGTGCGGCGCTCGTCGTCGTAGCGGCGTCCACACCCCAGGAGGCCCAGATGGGTAGTCAGCGTCGGCGTCGTGCCGTCCGGGCCCGGACCAGGCAGCTCAATCCGGGCACGGTCTCCCCGGTGGTCCTCCCGTGGCCGACCAGCACCGACGTCGCCGCGGTGTGCGATCTCGACGCCGTCGCCGCCGCGGCCCTCGCCGAGGCGACAGCCGACGACATGTTCTCCGTGCTGCGGAGCATGCCGCCACGCCATCGGCAGTATGTCCTCAGTGCACTCGGCCCGCGCTCGGCGGTGACCGTCGACCGGGGAACGGCCGCGCAACTGCTCGCCCGACTCCGCGCCGACCCCGGCGGCGCGTCCGGCATGCTGCTCTACGACATCGCCATCCCCGTGCGGGATCTGCTCGACCACGTCGTCGCACCGGTGCCGTGGACGTCCATGTTCGGTCGGGACACCGTGGCGGCGCTCGATGCGTACGCCGATCATCCCGAGATCGCCGCCAGGGTGGCGGACATCGCACAACAGTACGCGCCGGCCCTGCTGCGGGCTGCGCTCGCCTCCGGCATCGCCGCAGGCGGGCCCGGGGCTGCGCTCGCGCTGGCCCTGCTGGCGGGGGAGGACGCCACCGCCGCGACCGCACACGCCGCGCTGGCGGTGAGGTTTCCCGCGCTGCCGCCGATCTCGGCCGGTCCGCTGACCGAGGTGGGACCGGTCGCCCGGTTCGTCTCGCTCGGCGAGCTGCCGCAGGACGCGCCGGTCACGGAGGAGAGGCTCAAGCTACTGCTGGAGCGGATCGCCGACCTGCCGTCAGCGGAGGACGACACGGAGGACGAGGTGGTCGCGACGCTCCCCGACGACGGTTTCCGCAGCCCGGACGGATACGGGTCGGCGTGGCCCGAGGCGACCGACTGGCCGCTGGTGGGTCCGGGGCCGCTCGACGACGAGACGGTGGCAGTCGGGACGGAGCAGGTGCTCGACAGTTGGGACGGCATGGTCGCCACCGCAGACGACGTCGCCGAGCGGCTCCGTGGGGGCGAGGTGCCACCGGCCCGGGCGATCCAGCTGCTCTCCCTGCACGCGACTGCGGCCACCGTAGCGGCCGGCTACCTGAGCCGCCACCTCGGCACGGACGTGCCCGCCACCCGTACCGCGCTCTCCGCCGGTCTGGACCGGCTCACCACCCGGCCCGACCCCGATGCCGACTGGCTGGGGCGGCTCGTCGAGCTGGCCGGGCCGGTCGAGCTGGCCGGATGCCTGGCCGAGGTGCGCGTCGCCGCGCTCGCTGCGCTCGCCGATCCCGATCTCCCGCGCGACCCGCTCGTGGCGTTGCGCGACCTGATCGAGGTTGCCGGTGCGGCTCGGCGTGGTGCGTCGGTCGACTTCACCGCGCTCGCCGCCGCCCAACACCTCGCGAACACGGCATGGCCGCACGCGGCGGCGCTGGTGGCCGCCGCGGCGCACGGTGCGCTCGCCCTGCCGGAGGAGGCGCCGGCGGAACCGGCCGAACCGTCGTCCGATTCCCTGACCTTCCCCAGCGTGACGGCAGGGCTGGGGGCCGAGGGCCGGCGCGACCACCACCCGGACCGGGCCGCCGCCGATTCCGGGGCCGCCGCCGAGAGCGCCGCCGCCGCCGAGAGCGCCGCCCCCGAGGCCGGTGCCGCCGCCGGAGCAGCCGACGTCGGGCCCGAGCCCTCCGTCGGTACCGGATCCGCACCGGTGGCCCTCGGCCCGCCCGAGGGCGACGCGGACGGCGGACCGGCCGACCCCGGCCCACGGCGCGTCGCCGTGACCGGCCAGGGACAGGCGGCACCGCAGGACGGCGACGGGTCGGCCACCGACCTGGACGATCTCGACCGGCTCCTGTCGGCAGGCGCCGCCGCCACGCTCGCCGCCGTGAGCGGCACCCGCCGCCGGCTCGCCCCGGCCCAGCGCACCGCGCCCGTCGCGCCGGCAGCCGACGACGTGACCGCCGGCCGGGCCGGCGAAGGGGGGACGGCCGACCGGGCCCACGCTGCCCTCACCGCGCTGCTCTCCGCGCGGCGATTCGGCCTCGCCGCCGACCTGATGGCAGTCGTCGGGGCGTCCCCGGCCTCCGTCGCGGCCCGCCGTCTCGCCGCCTACGCCTCGGCGGTGCGCACCCCCACCGGCCCGATCGCCGCCGCCATCGCGCAGCTGGCGACCGAGGTGAGCCGCGACGGCCTCGGCGACGACCGCGAGGGGCAGCTGCTCGCGCTGGCCGCCGCCGCGCGGATCGCGCTGCTGGCCCCGTCGGCCGGCCCGGCGGCGCTGCTGCTCGACCTCGCCCCGTGCGTGAGCGACCAGCCGGCGCTGTCGGAGGCGACCGCCGCGTTCGCCGACGCCAGTCGCGCCGGGATCGTCGTCCTGCCGGAGGCGGCCGACGTCGTCGGCACCCTGGCCGCCGCCGAGACCGCCGCCGCCGATGCCGCCCGCGCCGCCGCCCGCCTGCTCGACTCCAGCGGCCGTCGGCCGATCAAGTACATCCCGGCCAACGGCGTCTACCAGGCCTGGCTCGCCGGCTCCGGCCCGCTCGGCAAGCTGCTCGCCCTCGTCGCCGCGAACGACGTCTCCGCCGTGCCCATGGTGCGTGACGAGGTAGTCGGGTTGCGGGGGCGGGCCAGCAAGGCGATCGACACGACCTTCGCCGCCCAGCGGCACAACCGCTCCAACCAGATCAGGGCCGGTGCCCGCAGCTCGCTGGTGGCCCGCTGGGACGAGGTGATCGAGCTGGCCGACCGCTGGGCCAGGCACGCCGAGCAGATGACGGAGAACGCCGCGGCCATGCACGCCGGGGCCTGGCAGGCCGGGCCGCTGGCGAAGCTCCGGCACCGGCTCGCCGCCGTCCGCGACGCCGTGCCGGCCGAACTCGCGGCACAGGCCGCCGGGGACCGGGCCGACGCGGCGGCCGTCGAGGCGGCGAGCCAGCTCTTCGCCGACGCGTTCGCGGTCTGCGACGGTGTCGCCCCGGCCGGGGAGGAGGCGCCGCCCGAGTTCGCCGCACACGCCGAGCTGCTCGCCGCGCCGCTGCCGCTGAACGCCGACTCGCTGCTGCCGAACGACGGGTTGACCCCGCAACACGTCGGCGTGCTGCTGGACCTCGCCGCCGCCGATCCCGTGCCGGCGGACGAGGCGTACGCGTTCCGCGCCGAACGCGGCGACCACGACCTGACGGCGGTGCTCATCGCCGGGGTCCGCGCCGTCGACCCGGCTGTCGCCGCAGGGCTCGACCGGCAGCGGACCGCCGACGTCCTGGCCACCCACGGGGAGGTCGACGACGAGATCACCGCACTCCGCAACCGGATCGACACCCGCCGGCTGGCCGGCGCGCTCGACGACCACCCGTGGGCCGCCCTCGCGGCACGCACCGAACGGCTGCACGACCTGACCCGTCGCGACTTCGGCCGGATCCGGGAACTCGCCGCCGAGATCAGCGCGGATCTCGACGTCTGGCAGCAGCGCAAGATCGACGAGACGATCGACCGGATCGCCGAACGCGCGCAGGACAGCGCCGTGGTCGCGGACGCCGCCGAACTCCTCACCGAGCTGGCCCGCCGGGGCGAGATCGCCAGCGCCGAGGAGTACCTCGAGCAGGCCCTCACCGGCGGCGCGCTGCCCGACTTCGCCGACGACACCGATCACCTGCGGCAGTTCTTCCCCGCCGTCCCCCGGATCGCGACCACGCATCCGCGCCTGCTGGAGGAGCTGCACGCGGCGCTCTCCGGCGAACCGGCCGGGGCCGCCGTCGACGCGCTCGTCGGCACCGGCGTCGCCGTGGCGCACCTGTCCGCGGCCCGGCGGGAGGCGGGCCGGCACGCAATCGGGGCGTGGTCGGCCCTCGCCGCCAGCGTCCGGGGCAAGAAGGTGGACGTGGCGACGGCGCTGCGCGCGGTCCTCGCCCAGGCCGGCCTCGAGTTCACGGATCTCCAACTCCAGCAGGCCGAGCGCGGCCAGCCGGGCCGACGCTGGTTGAGCATCAGCGGGGTACGCGGCACCGGGCAGGCCGTCACCCCGACGCTGGGCTCCGACATGAGCACCGACGGGGCGACCCTGCGCGTCCTGCTGGTCTACAACGCGCCGACGCCCGCGACTGTGATCGAGTGGCTGAGCGGCGAACCGAACCACCAGACCGTCCTGGCGTTGTGGCTCGTCGGCCCGCTGTCACCCGACGACCGCCGGGCCATCACGAACGCCGCCCGGGGCCGGCCCCGGCCGCCGCTGCTCCTGCTCGACGTGGCCGCGCTGGTCTACCTCGCCTGCCAGTCCGAGCCGAGGCGCAGCACGTTCGCCCTGACCTCGCTTCCGTTCACCGCCGCTAGCCCGTACCGGGACACGCCCGGTGACACGCCGCCAGAGATGTTCTACGGCCGTACGGAGGAACTCGCGGCGGTCATCGACCTCAACGGTCCGTCCTTCGTCTCGGGCGGTCGCCAGCTCGGCAAGTCGGCGCTGCTGCGCGCCGCCGAGCGCCGGTTCCGCGGCGACGGCCCGCAGCACGAGGCAGTCCTCACCTCGGTGTTCACGGTCGGTGGCGACGGAGACCCCGAGCGGTTGTGGTATGCGTTGTGGCCCCTGCTGAAGGGCCGGGAGATCGTCGACGGGCCGCCACCCGCCGCCGACATCGCCGCGGTCGTGCACGGTGCGATCCTGCGCTGGCTCGACGCCGACCGGACGCGGGCGTTGCTCGTCCTCCTCGACGAGGCGGACGCCTTCCTCGACGCCGACGCGGCCGGCAACCGGTTCACGCACGTCGACTGGTGCCGCCGGATCATGCTCGACTCGGGCCGCCGCGCCAAGATGGTCTTCGCCGGGCTGCACCGGACCGCCCGCTTCGAGACGCTGCCGAACCAACCGCTGTCCCACCTCGGCCGGCCGATCACCGTCGGGCCGCTGCGACCGCAGCACGCCTGCGACCTGCTGGCCCGCCCCCTGGCGGCGCTGGGGTTCACCTTCGCGGACCCCAAGGCGCTGCCGGCCCGGATCCTGGCGATGGCCAACAACATGCCGGCACTGCTGCAACTGTTCGGTGCCGCCCTCGTCGCGCACCTGACCGCTCAGCCGCTGCCCACCGACGGCCCGCCGCAGCAGATCACCCAGGCCGACGTCGACGCGGTGTTCAACGACGCGGAGCTTCGCGAGGCGTTCCGTGACAAGTACGTGCTCACCCTCAACCTCGACCACCGGTATCTGGTGATCGCTTACAGCGTCGCGGAGGCGGCCCACGAGCGGGGAATCGACGCGAGCCTGTCCATGGTCGAGCTGTCCGAGGCGTGTCGCATGTGGTGGCCCGCCGGGTTCGGCAGCTGCGGCGCGGACGTGTTCCGGGGACTGGTCACGGAGTGCGTCGACCTCGGGGTGCTCGCCATCGACGGTGGCCGGTACCGCCTTCGGACGCCCACCGTGCTGCGCCTGCTCGGCACCGAGGAGGAGGTGCTGGAGACCCTGTACACGGCACCGGAGCGGCTCACGGTCCCGTCCGCGTCCGACGGCGGGGCCTACCGCCGCCGGCTGGGGAAGGCGACCCGGTCGCCGCTGACCGAGCGGCAGTTCGGCCAGCTGTTCTCCGCGCGGCGCGCGGTCGTGCCGATCACCGGATCGGCCGTGCTCGGCATCGACGCCGTCCTCGCGGCGATCGAGACCGCCGAGAAGGAGGGCGCCGCCCGGATCCGGACGCTGCGGCACTGCGGCAGCGCCACCCCGGAGGGGGTACGGGCAGCCGTCGGGCGGGCGGCGGGTGACGGAACGCTGATCGTGGTGGACGGACGCAGGTTGTCCGCCCCGGCGCTGGACGGGATCCTCACCGCAGCGGCGGAGGCCGTGCGGCTGGCCAGGCCCGACGTCACCGTCGCCGTGTGCGCCGGGGTCGCCGGGGCTGCGGCGTGGATCGCCCGGGCGCAGCGCATCGAGCTCGCCCGGGTCGACAGCGCCGGGATGCGCCTCCTGTGCGACGAGGACAATCTGCCGTTCCGCGACGACGAGGCGCGGAGCCGGCTGCTCGTCGCCACCGGCGGATGGCCCACCGTCGTGGCGCGCGTGGCCGCCTCGCCCCCGACCGCGAGCAGCGGCCGCATCCTTGCCGACGTCGAGCAGTGGCTGGCCGGCCCCGGCCGGGCCGAGCTGGTCGCCGACGCCGGCGTCGGCCCGACACAGCCCGCCCTGGCGGCGGCGTTCGCCAGCGCGGCGACGTTGACCGCCTCGACGGGGGAGGATCCGCGCGACCTCGCCGAACTGCTCGCACTCGACGACGATCGCCTGACGGGGCTGGCCGCCGAGGCGGGCTACGGGTCGCTGCACGAGGTCGTCGACACCCTCGTCGCCCTTGGCTGCCTCGTGGTGACGGAGGACGGGAGGCTGCGTCCCGAGCCGGTGCTCGCCGCCGCGGTGCGCGAGGAATGACCGACCGGGCCACGGCGGTGGCCGCCGCGCTGCCGGAGCCCGTGCGGGCGGTGCTGCTGGCCGCCGCGCAGGTCGTCTCGCGGCGTGCCGCCGAACAGATCGTGCCGGAGCGGGTCGTCGCGGAACCGGCTGGCGTGACGGAGCTGCTCCGCCTGGTCGAGTGCTCCGCCGGGCTGCGGGCGGCGGTGCGTGCCAGCCTGCCCGTCGGGCCCGTCGACGGCCTCGCCGCGCAGCTCACCGCCGCCGATCCGGGGACCGCGGCGCGCGGCGCGCTCGCCGTCCGGCGGCTGCTCGACGACGCCCGCCGTGGCGTACGGCGGGAGGCCCGCCAGGCGGCCCGCGCGGAGCGGCCCGACCTCGACCAGCGGAAGGGGGACCGGGAGGCGCGGCGGCTGGCCGAGGCCCGCGCCGCCCGTGACCGCGCCCGGGCCGCCGCTGCCCACGCGGAGGCGGAGGCCGCCGCACTCCGGGCCCGCCTCGCCGACCTCACCGAGGACGTGGCGACGTTGACCGGCCGGGCCGAGGCCGCCGAAGCCCGGCTGGTCGTGGCCCGGCGGGCCACCAACGATCCGACGCTCCTGGCCGCCGCGCTGGCCGCCGCGCTCGCCCCCGCCCCGGTGGCTGGCCGCGCCGTCGACCAGCGGGGCGTCGGGCCGGGCGAACCGCAGCGGGTGGACCCCGCGCGCGGGGTGACGTCGGTCATGAGGGACCCCGACCGCTGGGCGGCCGCCGCGCGCACGGCCGGCCTCCCCGCCGACCAGGTGCGAACCGTCGACGCGTGGCTGCCGGTCCTGCTGGGGGCCTACGCGGCCCCGCCCCGGCCGGTCAGCCGGACCGTCGACCTGGGGTTGCGGGTCGACGTGCTCGGCGGCGGGCAGGAGATCGGGGCATCGTGCGTGCTCGTCACTGCCGGAGGCGTCCGGCTCCTCGTCGACGCCGGCAGCCGGCCGGGTGGCACCGACGCCGGGAGCCTGGCTCCGCCGAGGATCGCCGAGGCGCTCGCCGACCGGATCGACGCGGTCGTGGTCACCCACGCGCACAACGACCACGCCGGGTGGGTGCCCGCGCTGCTGCGGCAGCAGCCCCACGTGCCCGTCCTCGCCACCGAGGCGACCGCGGCCCTGCTCGCGACCATGTGGCACGACACCGCCAAGGTGCTCACCCGGCGTGGGGCCGCCGGCGTCGAGGGGGCATCCGTCACCGCGCCGGCCTACACCCACGACGACGTACGGCACGCGCTGTCGCGGCTGACCACGACGGCGTACGGGCAACGGCGTCGGGTGGGCGTCCTCGACGTGGAGCTGTTCCCCGCCGGTCACATCGTCGGCGCCGCCGGTGTGGTCGTCCACGCGGGCGACCGCCGCGTCGTGGTCTCCGGCGACGTGTCGCGTTCCGGGCAGCTCACGGTCGGCGGGGTGGTCGTGCCGGAGTCGGCCCGCGGCGCCGACCTGCTGCTGCTGGAGTCGACGTACGCCGGTGCCGGGCGGCTGACGCCCCGGGACGCGGCGATCGCGCGGTTCGTCGCCGACGTGGCGGCGGTCACCTCCGGCGGTGGCCGGGTGCTGATCCCCGCCTTCGCCCTCGGACGGGCGCAGGAGGCCGCGCTCGTGCTGGCCGAGCACCTGCCGGACGTCGACGTGGTGATCGACGGGCTGGCCCGGGACGTCGCGACGGTGTACGAGCAGTTCCCCGGGCCGGAGGGCGCCCCGTTGCGGATCTTCGGGGCGCGGGTGCGCGCGGTGCCGCCCGGCGGGACCCGGGCCGAGCTGGCGCGGCTGCGTACCGGCGTGGTGATCGCGACCTCCGGGATGCTGACCGCGGGTCCCGCCCTGACCTGGGCGCGGGAGCTGTTGCCCGACGCCTCGGCGGGGCTGATGGTCGTCGGCTACCAGGACGAGGACTCGCCCGGCGGCCGGCTGCTCGCGCTCGCCGACGCCGGTGGCGGGCGGTTCGAGCTGCCGGGATCCGGCGACGACCAGCCGGCCACGGTGGAGGTCGCGGCGCACATCGGCCGCTACGGGCTGGGCGCGCACGCCTCGGCGGACGAGTTGGTCACCATCGCCGCCGACATCGGGGCGGCGGAGGTGATGCTGGTGCACGGGGAACCGCGCGGACAGGCGGCGTTCGCCGCCCGGCTCCGGCTGCGCGGTCAGGCCACGGTACGGGCCGGGGCGTGGCGCCCGCCCGAGTCCGTGGCGTCCTGCTGACCCCGTCGGCGAGGCCGGGGTTGGGCAGCGGCCCGCGGTTTCTGTAACTATCCGTGGGGTGACGTTCACGGATGAGGTCGGCGTCCCGGGGGCGCCGGGATGACCGGTCGGCTGGGGGCCCTGCTGCGGCGGCACCGCGCGGCCGCCGGCCTGACCCAGGAGGAACTGGCCGACCTCGCGGGCGTCGCCGTGCGGACGGTGCGCAACCTGGAGCTCGGCCGCGTCGCCCGGCCGCAGCGTCGCACCGTGCAGGAACTGGCCGACCGACTCCGCCTCTCCGAGCCGGACCGTTCCCGGCTGCTCACCGCCGCCCGTGGGGGCGGGTGGGACGACGGGGCGGGCTCCCTCCCCGGTGACCTGGCCGACTTCGCCGGCCGGGCCGGGGAACTGCGCCGGCTGGCCGGCGCGGCCGAGGCGGCCGGGCGGGCCGGGGTCAGCCGGGTCGTGGTCGTCAGCGGCGTGCCCGGGGTCGGCAAGTCCAGCCTGGTGGTGCACGCCGCCCACGAGCAGGCGCACCGCTTCCCGGGTGGGCCCCTGTTCGTGGACCTGCGGGGCATGGACGACGAGCCGACGACCCTGGCGCAGGCCCTCGACCAGTTGCTGACCGCCCTCGGGGTGAC
The DNA here is from genome assembly GCF_014205165.1 of Micromonospora carbonacea. Taxonomy (NCBI): domain Bacteria; kingdom Bacillati; phylum Actinomycetota; class Actinomycetes; order Micromonosporales; family Micromonosporaceae; genus Micromonospora; species Micromonospora carbonacea. Next base: position 7,493,757 of record NZ_JACHMZ010000001.1, read on the forward strand.
CGCCGCACCGCCCTCCACGGATGCCGGGCTGACCCTCTGGCGCACGCTCGCGGCCGACCGGCGCGGCCTGCTGGTGCTGGACGACGCGCGGGACGAGGCGCAGGTACGGCCCCTGCTGCCGGGCGGACCGGGCTGGCTGGTGCTGGTGTCCAGCCGCAACGCGCTGGCCGGGCTGGTCGGGGCGGACCGGATGCCGCTGGGCGTGCTGTCCGACGCCGAGACGCGCGCCCTGCTCGCCGCGTCGGTGGGCGGCGGGCGGATCGCCGTCGACAGCCAGGCGGCGGCGGAACTGGGCCGGCTCTGCGGCGGGCTGCCGCTCGCCCTCCGGGCGGCCGTGAACCGGCTCGCGGTCCGGCCCGAGTGGAGCGCGCAGTGCTTCGTGGAGCGGCTCCGCGACGAGCGCCGCCGGCTCGACCTGCTGCGGGCCGGCGACATCCAGGTACGCGGCGCGTTCGAACGGTCGTACCGGCTGCTCGACCCGGCCGTCCGGCGCACGTTCCGGCTGCTGGGCGCGGCCCCGCTGGCGCAGTACACCGCGCCGGTGGCCGCGGCGCTGTCCGGCGAGCCGGTGCCGGTCGCCGAGGACCGGCTCGACAGGCTGGTCGACGCGGGGATGCTCGGCGTCGGCACCGCCCCCGGCCGCTACGTCCTGCACCCGCTGCTGGCGCTCTTCGCCGCCGAGCGGCTCGCCGGTGACGAGGCCATCGGGGAGCGGGAGGCGGCCCGGTGCCGGCTGGCGGCCCACCTGCGCAGCCGGGGCGCGCTGGCCGAGGGGGCCGACCCCCTCAAGTGACCGGGTCGGCGCTGCCCGGTCGACGCCGCACCAGGCCGAGGGTGATCGCCTCGCGGGTCAGTTCGGCCTTGTTGCCGACGTCCAGCTTGGACCTGATCCGGGTGAGGTAGGTGTTCACCGTCGCCTCGGAGATGCCGAGCCGGCGGGCGGCCTGCGCGTGCGTCAGCCCCTGGGCGATCAGCGTCAGCGTCGCGGCCTCGCGGGGAGCGAGCGCGGGCCGGCCGGGCGGCCGGAGACGTGCCCGGTCGCGACCGAGGCCCGGCCCCGGCGCGCAGGTGGGCCCCCCGCCGGCCGGGCCCCGAGCGCCGCCGGCCGCCGGCCGCGCCGGGTCCGGGCCGGCCGCGCAGGCCCGGAGCCGGGCGGACAGCGTCGGGCACAGGTAGAACCCGCCGGCCGCCGCCACGTCGAGGGCGATCCCCAGCTGGGTACGCTCGGTCGCGGTGCTCACCACCGACCGCGCGCCGGCCCGGATCGCGTCCAGTGTCGCGCCCTTCGCGGACTCCGGCACCATCACCAGCGTGGGGTGCCGGGCGCAGGACCAGCGGAGCACCTGCTCCGGCGGGTCGACCAGGACGACGACCGTCCCCGTCCCGGCCGCCACCTCGCTCACCGCGTCGACGGTGCGCAGGCTCCGCACCCGGTCGTTGCCGTCGATGAGCTGGCGCACCCCGCGCCGGGCCAGCGGCTCGGCCACCACCACACACACGTCGAACATCGCCCACCTCTCGGTGAGCAGTCAACTACGCTGCGGGTGGCGGGGCGAGGCAAGACGACCGGCAAGAACGCCCGTCACGCCGACAGGTAGCCGAGTTCCACCGCCCGCCGGGTCAGCTCCGCCTTGTTGGCGGCCCCGAGCTTGCGGCGCAGCCGCTTGGCGTACGTGTTGACGGTCTGCTCCGTGACGCCGAGGCGGTGGGCGACCTGCCGGTGGGTGAGGCCCTGCGCGATGCACCGCAGCGTCTCCACCTCCCGGGGGCCCAGCGACACCTCCGGCGCGCCTGGGGCCGCCCACCCGCCGCCGTCGGTCCGGCCGCCGACCAGCGTCGCCACGCTCCGCGACAGGTACGACCCGCCGGTGAGCACCGCCGAGCGGGCCAGCTCCAGCTCGTCGACGCCGTCGCCGTCGCGCAGGACGGCCCGGGCCCCGGCGGCGAGCAACGCCAGCGGGTCGACCGTCGTGGCGCGGGGCAGCACGAGCAGCACCAGCCCGTCGGCGGTGAGCGCGGCCAGTTCCGGCCAGCGTTCGCCGCTCAGGCGGTCCCACCGGACGACGACCGGCGCGGGGCCGGCGTCGGGCGGATCGACGGTCGGCATCAGGTTGCTCCCGGGAAGGAGGGACGCCCGGACCCCGGCGGGTACCGAGCGCTACCGATGGTAGATGCCGGAGAAGTCCCCAAAATGACGGCTGTCCATGTCCCCCGCGCGCCGCGCACACTGTCCCCCGCGGCGTCGACGTCGCCACCTCCCATCATCGGCCGTCCCGCCCGCGCCGTCCCGGCGTCGTCGCCTGCGCGGCCCGGTGCCGGCGTCCGGCGCGGACCGGCGCGCGGTCGGCGTCGCCGTGGCGACAAGGGAGACGGATCACATGACTTCGAGGGAGCGCCCGATCGATCCGGCGGCACATCCGGGCCTGTGGCTGCGGTGCTTCGGCGGGTTCCGGCTGGAGCTGGACGGCGTCCCGGTCGGCTGGTCGGGCGTCCGGCCCCGGGTCCGGACGCTGATGCGCTACCTGGCGGCCGAGGCCGGCCGGCCCGTGCACCGGGAGCGGATCATGGCAGCGCTCTGGCCGGAGCTGCCGGAGCGGGCCGCCGTCAACAACCTGCACGTGAGCGTGTCGACCCTGCGCACCTTCCTGGAGCCCGGGGTGGCCCGGGGCGCGTCCCGGTTCGTCGTGCGGGACGGGGCCTCCTACCTGCTGGACCCCGGGCCGGGCGGCGGCAGCGACGTGCTGGCCTTCGAGGCGGCGCTGGCCATCGCCCGGCGCGCCGGGCCGACCGGCGACGCCACGGCGGTCACCGGGGCGCTGCGCGGCGCACTCGACCACTACACGGGTGACCTGCTGCCGGAGGACGGGACCGCCGAATGGGTGGTCGCGGACCGGGAGCGGTACCGCGCGCGGGCGACGGAGGCGGCGGCGCTGCTCGCGCGGGTGGAACTGGACCAGGGGCGGGCGCGGGCGGCGGCGCTGGCCGCCCGGCGGGCACTGGAGCTGGACGGCTACCACGACGACGGCTGGCGGCTGCTCGTGGCCGCACAGCGCCGGGCCGGCGACGTGGCCGCGTCCCGGCGCAGCCAGCAGACGTACGAGCGGGTGCTCCGGTCGCTGGGCGTGCCCCGCCCGGCGGGCGTGCGGCCCGTGCACGTCACGGCCGCCTGAACACCTCCACCTCGGCCAGCGCCACCTCCCGTCCCCGCTGCGCACCGTAGCTGGCGTCGATGGTCAACCGGAGCCGGGTCACCCCGCCGACGACGTGGTGGAAGGTCTGCGGCCCCGGCCGGTCGCTCAGGCGCAGCTGCCGGGTGCTGCTCGGGCCGTCCCCGGTCCACAGGGTCAGCGTCAGCTCGGCCGGCCGCGCCTGCCGCACGAAGACGTCCTGCTGCGGCGACGCCCCGGTGTGCACGATCAGGTCCATCAGCCGGATCGGCGGGTCGAAGGTCAGCTCCACGTACTGCCCGGTGGCGGGCCGGTCGGCGGCGGGCGCCCAGTACCGGTTGTTGAGGCCGTCCACCAGGGACCGGGCGGGATGCCCGCGCGCCTCGCTGGAGGCCACCACGGCGCTGGGCAGGACGGCCTCGGGCGTCGCCGTGCGGTCGCGGACCGCGTCGACGGCCCGGGGGCCGAACCGGACCGCCGCCCAGGCCGCCGCGGCGAGCAGAGCCAGGACGAGGAGCACCGCGAGCAGCCGGCGCAGCCCGCCCCGGCCGGGCCGCCGCCGGGGCCAGCGCAGGCGACGCCACCACGGCACGGCCGCCGCCGGGCCCGCCGGCGCGGCCAGCGGCCCGCCGCAGCGGCGGCAGAACGACCGGCCGGCCGGGTTGCCGGTGCCGCAGGCCGGGCAGACCACGTCGTCGGGCGCGCCGGCGGCGTCCCCGGCGAAGTCGCGGACCACCGGCGCGGGGGCCACGGGCAGCCCGGGCCGCACCGCACGGGGCTGGTCGGCGGCGGGCGGCGGCTCGGCGGGGGCCGCCGCGGGCACCGGATCGGACCGGTCGGGCCCGTCGTCGTCGACGGGAGGCACCGGCACGACGAGCGCGGCGGCCCGCCGCGCGGCGGTGTCCTCGGCGGCGGTGCCGGGCGCGGCGGCGGTGTCCGCGCCGGGCCCGGCGGTGTCCCCGGCCACGCTCTCCCCGGCCCCGGCCCCGGCGTCCCCGGCCCCGGTGTCCCGGGCGGCGTCGGTCGCGGTGTCCCGCGCCGCAGGCGCCCCGACGGCGGTGGCCGTGGCCGCCGGGGCGGGCGGCGGCACGGGGTCGTTCCAGGCGAGGAACGCGCCGCAGTTGCCGCAGAAACCGTCGCCGGGCGTCACCTCGGCGCCGCAGTTGTCGCAGGTCCTCATCGCGCCCCGCCCGTCGCCGCGCCGCCGTCGGGCGGCAGCACCTCCACCGTGTACGGCACGTGCGCCGGCCGGTTCGCCTCGATGACCGCCCGCAGCCGCGCTGCGAGGGCCGGGCCCGGCTCGGCGACGCGGATCCGCACCGTCAGGGCCGGCTCGGGGGAGCCGGGCAGCTCGCCGCCGGGGGTGGCCGACCAGGTGGTGCCGCCGCTCTCGACGATCTCCGCGGCGAGTCCCGTGGCGAGTCGCACCTCCTCGGCGAGCGCGGCGGCCGTGCCGCGTACGCGGTGCCGGGCGACCGCACCGGCGACCACCCGCCGACGGCCGTCGCCGGCCCCGTCGGGCGGGCCACCGGCGGCGACCCAGCCGCCCAGCCAGTCCACGAAGTCGGGCGGGGCCAGCGCCGGGTCGAAGTACGCCCACAGGCTGTCCAGGGTGACGTGCACCGGCGCGATCACCTGGTCGTACGCGCCGGTCAGGCGCTGGGCCAGGTCGTCGGCGGCGTAGACGGCGGGCAGCCGCCGGCCCAGCGGATCGGGCGTGGCCAGCCCCTCGACGGCGGCGCGCATGCGAGCCCCCTCCTGCTCAGGCACCCGACCGGTGCTCGTCGACGCGGACCTGGTGCTGGTGGGAGAAGACGAGGGCGTGCCGGTCCAGCTCGATCCGGGTCACCTGCTCGCCCCGGCGGCCCGTCAGCGGGTCGGCGGGGAACATGCGTACCTCCTCGACGACCTCGACCCCCGGCAGCCGTTGCAGGACCCCGAAGACCTCGCCGGAGTGCACCTGCCGCCCGAACGGCCAGCCGGTCCCCTCCGGCCCGCCGCGCACCGGGTCGAGATAGCGGTAGAGGGTGGCCGTCGCTTCGGCCCGGAGCTGGGCGACGGCGGTGTCGGGGCGGGGGACGAGCCGGGCGACGACCGTGACGCCCTGGTAGAAGGGCGGCTCCACGACCAGCCGCGCCCCGATCGGGCGGCGGGCGTCCAGGTGCTCGGCGATGGTGGCGAGCATCCCGTCCGGGGGGACGAGGTCCTCGAAGTGGAGGCGGCCCTCCTCGTCGGCGACGGCCTCCGGCACCACCAGCAGGCGTACGCCGCCGGCCGCGCTGCCGTCACCGGCGGGCAGGCACCGGACCCGGGCGGCGGCCGGGCACGCCTGCCTTGCCAGCAGCTCGTAGTCGCGGGCGGTGACCGCCCGGTCCTGGGCCCGCAGCTGCACCGGCCCGCGCAGCCGGGCCTCCGCGACGGTCTCCCCGTCGACGCCGCCGGTGGCGGGGGCCCGGTTCTCCACCCGCGACACGTACGGCATCGAGCTGCGCAGCACGGCCAGGGCGCCCCGGGCGACGTTGCCGCTGTGCCCGCCCCCGGTGCGGTAGCGCCGCACCCGGATCCGGGAACCGGCCGTCGGCACGGCACCGTAGCGGCGCAGGGTGCCGTCGGGCTGCCGGACCGCCGGACCGAACAGGATCTCCCCGGCGGTGCGGTCGACGACGACGTGCCGGTCGCCCGGCCCGGATCCGCCGAAGGTCTCCACCTCCGTCCACTCCAGCCACCCGGTGCCGTCGCTGCTCTCCACCACCAGCGGGTGGTCGTCGGGGACGATGGGCGGCCGGGCCACCGTCAGCCGCTGGCCGGGCACCCCCTCCGCCTCGCCGACCTGCTCGCCGAGGACCGTCTCGGCGTGCACGGCGCCGACCGTGCCGCCGATCGTGGCCGCCTCCACCGAACGCACCGTCGGCGACGCGGCGTAGAACGGCTGGCCGGGACGGGCCGCCACCAGCCGGCACCGCAGCCAGCCGGCCCGCTGCCCGGCCACCACGGAGGTGACGTGGGCGGCGGGCACGTGCAGCACCACCTCGCCGGGCCGGTTCAGCCCGCCGGTGTCGTCGTGGTCGACGACGCACGGCGACCAGCCCTCACCCGTCCACGCCTCCCACACCAGCGGCGGCTGGCGTGGGTCGACGCCCACGCCCTCCACCCGGCTGTCCATCCGCAGCAGCACCGCGCAGGACGGCACGGCGGCGGAGAGGCCGACGAGCATGGCGTCGCCCACCGACGGGACGGCGGGGAAGCAGGACACGTCCCGGCCGTCGAGCAGTTCCTCCGTCCGGTCCGCCGGCGGGCCCTCGGCGGGGTGGCTGCGCAGCCGGGCCAGCTCGCAGGGCACCACCGCCAGGTCCGCCGCGGTGGTGAACACGACGGCCTCGTCGGTCTGGGTGCGTTCGGTGCCGACCTCCGTGCCGGCGCGCAGCACCACCGGCTGCGTCTGCGGGCCCGACAGCCAGAACGTGACGTCACCCCGGGCGGCGGTGGGCGGGAACGGCCGCACCCCGATCAGGTCGAGGAACGCCAGGTAGTTCTTCTCCGGCACCCGGTTGAGCCGGTAGAGCAACTGGTCGACCATGTGGGCGAACGTCTCGACGAGGGTCACCCCGGGGTCGGAGACGTTGTGGTCGCTCCACTCCGGGCAGCGCTGCTGGATGAAGCGTTTCGCCTCGTCGACGAGCTGCTGGAAGCGGCGGTCGTCCAGGTTGGGCGCGGGCAGCGGCATCAGGCGGCGCTTTCCTCGTGGTTGCTTCCCCCGGGCGAGCGGGCGCTCTCCTCGTGGGAGGGGATGACATAGAACGGGAAGACCAGGTTGCGCGGGTCGTTGGTGCCCCGGATCGAGTAGCGGACGTCGATGTAGAGCAGGCCGGCGTCCTCGGCGTCGAAGTTGATCACCACGTCGGTGACGTCGATGCGCGGCTCCCACCGGTCCAGCGCCCGGCGCACCTCGAAGGCGATCCGCCCGGCGGTGTTCTCGTCGGCCGGGGCGAAGACGTAGTCGTGCACCCCGCAGCCGAACTCCGGCCGCATCGGCCGCTCGCCCGGCGCGGTGCCGAGGATGAGCCCGATCGCCTCGACGATCTCCCGTTCCCGGTCCACCAGGGCGATCCCGCCGGTGGCGTCGGTGCGCAGCGGGAACGCCCAGCCCGCCCCGATGAACTGCTCGGCCACCGCCGCCTCACCCGCCGATCAGCACGGTCGTCGCCCCGGTGCTCACCACGGCCTTGCAGGTGGTGGCGTCGCCGCGCCGGGCCGCCTGGTGTCCGCCGATCAGCACCCGGCGCAGCGGCGGCGGCACCGCCGGCACGATCCGGTTGGTCAGCAGGAGCACGGCGTGCTGCGGTGGCTTCTCGCAGACGCAGACCGTGCCGACCACGGCGGCCGGCTTGCCGGCGATGAGCACGCTGGACACCCCGAGCAGCGGGGCGCCGGGCGTGCCCGGCGGCAGGGCCTGCCCGCCCGGCGGCCCGATGGTCCCCGTGGGCGGCCCCGGGGTGACCCCGGTGGCCAGGTGGCTGATCTTGTCACCGATGCGCGCGGCCGGCGGCATGAGCGTCCCTCCGGTCAGTTGAGCTTCACGAGTGGTGCCTGGATGTCGACCTGGGTGCCGCCGTCGATGCTCACCGACCGGCCCTTCAGGGTCAGCTCGCCCGCCCCGGCGTCGAGGGTGATGCCCCGCCCCTTCACCGTGACCTGCTGCCGGGCCTCGATCTCCACGCTGCCGTCGCTGTGCACCACCACGGCCGTGCGCCGGTCGTCGAGGTGCACGGTCAGCCGGTCCCGGGCCGTGGTCAGCCGGATCCCGCGCGGGCCGGAGGGCAGCGCCGACTCCAGGAACTCGATCCGGTCCCCGCGGCGCGAGGCCAGCGAGCGCCGGTTGATCCGCCCCGACGAGCCGTCCACCAGCGCGCCCTCGTGCACCGACGGCTTGTCCACCCCGTTGTAGAGCCCCCCGATGACGTACGGGCGGTCCAGCAACCCCTGCTCGAAGCCCACGAGGACCTCGTCGTTGACCTCCGGGCAGAACACCCCGCCCCCGCCGACGCCGCCGAGCTGCACCGTACGCACCCAGTCCGTCTCGTAGTCCGGCGCGTCGGTCAGCCACGGGAAGCGCAGCCGCACCCAGCCCTGGCCGACCCGCTCGGGGTGCCGGCGGTCCACGTCGGCCTTGGTGTTGGTGACGATCGCGACGGCCAGCCCCGGGATCCGGGCCGCCCGCGCGGGGGCGGTGGCCCCCGTGGTCAGGCCCCACGTCGACCGGTCCTGCCGGCCGCTGACCGTCAGCCACGTCTCGTAGAGCTGGGCGGGGCCGAAGACGTGCCGGCTCGCCGTGATCGTGTACTTCCCCTCGAACGGGGCACCCACCTGCTGCAACGACAGCGGCACCCCGGCCCGCAGCCGGGGGTTGCCCCGGATCCCCACCTCCAGCTCCGCGAAGGCCGCCGTCACGTCGGCCGCCACCGCCCCGGCCACCGCCCGCGTCTCGGCCGCCGTCCGGTAGGGCACGTCCGCCACGCAGAGCCGGGCCGTGCCGAACGGCTGGGCCACCTTCGCCGGGGTGGTGCCGATCTGCACCTCGTCGCTGGCGTCGGTGGCGACCTCCGTGCGCACCGGCCGCTTCGCCCGCACGTCCCAGCCGCGCACCGTCACCCCGGCCACCTGACCCACGGAGGTGACGGTGGAGCGCACCGACAGCAGGTTCTCGTTCATCTCCACCACGAACGGGCTCTGCTCGGCGGTGATCCCCGCCCCCGGCGCGGCGGCGGCCCGCACCGAGCGGCGGAAGAAGAACCGGCCGTCGACGACCACCACCTCCGCGTCGTTGTCGACCGCGAGCATCTTGAGGAACTCCCAGTCGTCGACGTTTGGCTGGGTGACCGTCTCGTACACGGTGGGGGTGGGGTCGACCCGGCCCACCGGGATCCCGGCGGCGGCGGCGACCTCCCGGGCGATGTCGGAGGCCTTGCGGTTGACGAAGCTGCGCACCCGCTGCCCCCGCATCAGCCGGTGCGACAGGTCCAGGGCCCGGACGGTGGTGAAGGTGCCGACCCCGTCGTACTCCGACTCCAGCGTCACCACCTCCCCGGCGAACAGCGGCAGCGGGGCGGCGTCGCGGCCGGTGCGGACCCGGACGGTCAGGTCCGTGCCGATGGTCACCCCGTTGTCCCGCAGGAACCGGCTCTGCTGGTCGCGGAAGCGCAGGGTCGCGGTGGCGGCCAGGTTCGTGCTGTCCTCCACCACCGCCGACACCAGCCGGTCGGCCCAGGCCCGGGGCAGCGCGCCGGGCAGGCCCACCACCAGGTTGTTGGTGTGGTCACCGCTGGACATCGAAGCCCTCCCCGGTACGCAGTTCCTCCGGCGCGGGCAGCAGGAGCTGACGGCCGGGGCGCAGCCGGACCGGGTCGTCGATGTCGTTGGCCTCCGCGATGACCCGCCACGCGGTCGGGTCGCCGTACTCGCGGTGGGCCAGCAGCTCCAGGGAGTCCCCGGCGACCAGCCGGTGCACCCGGCGGGCGGTGCGGCTGCCCGACGTCGGGTTCTGCCCCGGGGTGGAGCCGCTGACCTCGTTGAGCGTCAGCGAGCAGGTCGCCCGCAGCGGGGTGCCGTCCGGGTCGAACAGGCTGTAGGTGGCGTTGACCTGGCTGACGTACGAGTAGAACGACACCGTCTGGAACTGCCCCCAGGCGAACTTCACCCACGGTGGGGACGGCGCCTTCGCCGCGATGCTCGCCTTGGTCGGCACGCAGCAGGTGAGCAGGGCGTCGACCCGGTCCTGGACGGTGCGGGAGTGGGTGTCCGTGGCGTCGAGGAAGACCTCCAGGCTCAGCGTCCGGGGCCCGGAGCCGCTGAACTCGGCGACCCCGACGTCCGCCGCCCCGCGTACCACGTGCGGGATCCAGTTGGCCGACTTGGTCAGCGCGAGCTGCTGCGGGTTGAACATGAAGGTGATCGGCCCGCCGAGGGCCCCGCCCGGCTGGTTCCCGCCCGAGGTGGGCGGCTGGTACCGCTGCAGGTTCGCCGCCACCTTCCCGGCCCGTGATCTCATCCGCCGACCTCCAGGAAGCCGTGGTACGCCAGCTCGATGCTCTCGCTGGCCACCTCCGAGCGGTTCGGGTCGAACGACGGCCCGGACCACCGCACCAGGACCACGTCGGCCAGGCCCCACTGCACCAGCATCGCCAGGTCGGGCCGGAGCGCCGCGATCTGCGCGGTGCCCCGGCGCACCCCGCTGGGCAGTTGCGCGAGATAGCTGGAGACCTTGGCGGTGTCCCGGGTCAGCGGGCGGGTCAGGGTGACGTTGGAGTAGCGCAGCCGCGACGGCAGCTGCCAGACGAACTCGTTGTTGCCGCCCTCCTGGTACTGCTCCAGCTCGACCTCACAGCCGAGCCCGTCGCAGCCGCTCCAGTTGCCCAGGTCGATGCCGTCGATCTGGAGCCGGAAGTGGACGCTCGTCCCCGGGTCGTCACCGGCCATCGCCGTCCCCCCTCTCGTGCTGATCCGTGCGCCGGCTCATCGGGTGCCGTCCCGCCACCGGCCGGTCCGTTCCCGGGCGGCCCGCAGGTCGGCCCGGACCAGTCGGCCCACCGGCTCGACGAGGCGGTGGGCCAGGGCGTCCAGGTGCCGCCGGTCGAAGCCCCGCAGCAGGGTTTCCGGGTCCAGCCCGGGGTCCCGCTCCGGGGCGGTCCCGGCGGTCCCGGTCCCGGCGGTCGCGGTGGCCCCGGTGGTTCCCGTGGTCCCGGTGGCGGTCCGCCGCTGGACGACCCCGGCGGCCGGCGGGGCGGCCCGCCGCGCGGGCCCGTCGTCCTCCGCCCGGCTCCCGGTGCCGGGCGTCGTCCCGGTGCCGGTCGCCGCGTCCGGTCGGGCCGTGGCCCGCTGGAGGACCGCCGGTGCGCCGCCGGAGGGGCCGTTCACCGTGGTCGTCCGCCGCGCCGGGCCCGTGGCGTCGTCCGGTCCGCCGGCCGCCGCCGGGCCCGCCGCCCGCCGCGTCGGCAGCGGTACGCCCGCGAAGCCGGCCGGCCGCCGCGACGTGCCCGGCGACCCGTGCGGTGCCGGGGTGGCCGGCCCGGCGAGGAGGAGCACGGGAGCCGAGCCCCGCCCGGCGCTCGATCCACCGCCCGCCTGTGCGCCCGGCCCTCCCGGCCTGGCCCGGTCGTCGGGCCCGGTCCCGCCGGACCCGACCGGGCCGGGCCCGCCCGGTGTCCGACCGCCCCCGGCCCCGGCCGACCCGCCCCCGCCGGCCGGTCCCGGCCGGTGCCGACCGGCTCGGGCCGGATTCCCCCCGCCGTGCCGTCCGTCGGCCGTGACCGCCGGACGGGGCGTGCCGCCCGTGCCGGCCCGGGGGGACCGCTGGACGGCGACCGGGCCGCCGGACGACGGTCCCGCCCCGCCGGACGACGGTCCCGCCCCGCCGGACGACGGTCCCGCCCCGCCGGACGGCCCTGCGGAGGCCGGGCCGGGGTCGTCCGCGCCGCGCGTTCGCCAGGTCACCGGCACCCCGGCCCGCGCGCCGGCCGGGGCCGCAACGGCTGGCTCCGGTGCCCCGGTCACCAGGGACAGCCCGCGTTCGGCCAGCAACGGGGCCCGGCGCGGGACGGCCGCGCCCCGTGCAGGGGAGGCGGGCGGCGCGTCCTGGGCAGCGGGGGCGGGCGGTGGGTCCTGCGGAGCCCGGGCCGTCGGCGCGGCGCGGGGCCGGGCCGGCGCGGGCGGCGGTGCGTCCTGCGGGGCGAACCCGGCGGGCGGCGCGATGCCGGCCGGCGACACGTCCTGCGGTGGCGGGGTGGGCGGCACGGCGCGGGCGGCGGCACCCGGGCCGGAGCTGCCGGCCGGGGCGACCGCCGTCGGCGGGCCGGCTGCCGCCCCGGGCAGGTGCGCGGGCCGCCACCGGAGCCGCTGCACCACCGGCCGCGACGAGGCCCCGGCGGCACCCCCGGCCGCGCCGGCGAGCGGGGGCCGGACCGGCGCACGCGGCGGTCGGGGCAGGGCGCGGCCCGGGTCGTCTCCCGTGGCGCGACGCGGGCCGGCCGTCGGGGCCGGCGACGGTCGGGCACCCTCCGGGCGCGCGCCGGAGCGGGCCGGCGGGGTCGGGCGTACCACCGGGGGTGGACCGTCTGCGGGCAGCGACGGCCCCAGGCCCGCGCGAACGGGCCGGCGCTCCCCGGGGTCGGCCGATCGACGCTGATCGCCGCCCGGCGGGGCGTCCGGGCCGGCGCTCGGGGCGGCCGGCTCCCGGGCGGCCGGCGTGCGCTGCACCGTCGGCGGGGGGCCGGAGGGCTCCCGGCCCGTCCGGCTGCCGGCGGTGGCACCGGGGACGGCCGGCCGCCCGGCCGCGCTGGGCCGGGCGGTCTCGGGCAGCGCGGGCAGCGGTTCGCCGAGGCCCAGCCGGCCGGCACGGCGCACCGGCGGCGGCCCGCCGTGTCCCCGAGGGGCTCCACCGGGGACGGCGGGCGGCACCGGCCCGCCGCCCGGGGCGTCCGACGGTAGGTCGCTGGCGGGTGGAGCCGTGGCACCCGGTCGGCTGGACGGCGCGCTGCCGGCGGCACCGCCGGGCGGCGGGCCGGTGCGCTGGGCGGCGTCGGCGTCGGCGTCGGCGGGTGCGGGGTCGGGGGCGGCCGGAACGGTGCGGGTCCGGCCGCCGGTCGGTGCGGCGGGGCCGGCGGGGCGCGGCTCGGCGGCCGATGGGCCACGGCCCGTCGGAGGGGGGACGGCGGTCGCCGGCGCGGACGGCGCGGCCCGCTGGATCGTGACCGGCGGACGGGCCGGCACGGCGGGGCGCGGCGTGCCGGCCAGCCTGCGGAGCGGGCCCGGCGACGGCGCGCTGACCAGCGCCCCCGCCCGTGCCGCCGACGCGGTCGCGGACGGCTTTGGGGCCGCCGCCAGCGGCAGGCCCGTAGCGTCCGCCGGTGCCGTAGCGTCCGCCGGTGCCGTAGCGTCCGCCGGTGCCGTAGCGTCCGCCGGTGCCGCAGCGTCCGCCGGTGCCGCAGCCGGCTGCGGGGCCGGGGCCAGGGGTGGGGCCGCCGCCAAGGTCGGGGCCGACGCCGAGGCCGGCACCGGGGGCCGGGCCGCCGAGGGCGCGGCCGTTGCCGGCTGCGGTGCCAGCGTCACGGGCGGGCCCGGCGCACGCGGCGGCACGGTCGGCGCGTCGCCGCCGCCGGGGGCCGGCTCGGCGGCCGGGCGGCCCGCACCCGGGTCGCCGGCGGGGAGACCGGCGACCCTCCGCTGGACGGCGGGCAGGTGCGGAGCCGGCCGCCCGGCGTCCGGCCGGGCCGGGCGGGGCCGGGCCAGGTCGTGCACGACCCCGAGCGGCGCCTGGTCGCTGACCAGGTGGTCGAGCGGCGTACGCAGGGTCGGGTCGCGGTAGGTGGCGAGCCGGTCGGTGAACCGGGGCAGGTCGGCGACCTGGAGCGGCCCCGTGGACACCGCCCGCCGCAGCGGCGGCAGCGCCCGCCACCCGGGATCACCGGTAGCACCGGTATCGGCGGTGGCGGTGGTGGTGGGCGGCGGCGTCGGGCCCGTCGGCCCGGCCGGGGCGGAGGACGGGCGGGCGTCGGAGGCGGGGCCCGCCACCCGGGCGCGGGTGCCGGCGGCCAGCCGCCGCATCCTGTCGCGTAGCCCCATCACGCCTCACTGACCTTCGTTCATCCGGGTGTTGATGCGGGCGATCTCCGCCACGTACCGGGCCCGCTCGGCGTGGGTGAGGTCGAGGATCTCGGTACGCGGCCAGTGGAAGTGGTAGGCGACGTACGAGACCTCCTCGTGGAGCCGGTCGGCCCCGTACGTCACGATTCCCCCGGGCGACCACCGGCCAGGTCCACCTCGAAGACCGACTCGCACGCGGGGCAGGTGACCTCGGCGAGGGTGTGCCCCTCGGCGTTGATCCGCCGGTACAGGTCCTGGAGGAACGCCAGGTCGGAGGCGAAGAGGCGTTCGACGACCTCCGCCCGCACCTGGGTGATCGTGCCCAACCGGGTGATCACCAGGCTGAGCAGCACGATCGACAGGTACGCCGGGTTCTGCTTGACCCGCAGGTCCACCAGGGGCGCCAGCTCGTCGCGGGCGGTCGCCAGCCGCATGCTGCCGTCCCGGTGCACGGTGCCGTCCTCGTCGACGTACCCCCGGGGCAGTTGGAAGGTGAACTCCGTCTGGAGCCGGACGGGCGCGGCCGGCGCGACCACCGGCGCGGCGGCCTCCTGCGGGCCGGCGGCCGGGTCGACGAGGGTGTCGAGGCCCCCGGCCGAGACACCACGGCGTCTCATTGCGCGCTGATCTCCTCGTAGACCACGGTGACCTTCTCGGTCGCCGCCGTCGGGTCGCCGGCCTTCAGCCCTGGCCCCTCCCACTTGCTCACCCAGGCGTTGGACAGGTCGAAGCGCCGCGTCTCGGACTTGTCGGCGTTGTTGAGGATGATGCTGATGTTCTGCCGGGCCGCCTCCACCGCGCCCTTCAGGAACGTCTCCTTGATCCAGTCGGTGAAGGCGCTGCTCTTGTCGAGCCCCCGGGTGATGGTGACCTCGCCGGCCTTCCGGGCTCCCGGGATCTTCCGGATGATCAGCTCGCCGGTGGCGGTGACCGACTTGACCTCGATCGAGTCCAGCTCGACGGTCAGGCCGCTGACCTCCTGCACCAGCTCCACCTGGATGCCGCCCAGCTCCACCTGGAAGCTGTGCACGATAAGGGTGTCACCACTGGCCATCGTGGCCGCCTTTCGTCAGGGTTGGCCCGGTCAGTCGCTGACCAGGCTGGTGCTGTCGGAGAACTGCGCCAGCCGGAAGACGACGAACTCGGCGGGCTTGACCGGGCAGATGCCGATCTCGCACACCACCTGGCCCCGGTCGATCACCTCCGGGGGGTTGGTCTCCTGGTCGCACTTGACGTAGAAGGCCTCGGCGGCCGTCGCCCCGAACAGGGCGCCCCGCCGCCACTCCTCGGTGAGGAAGGCGGTGATGTTGCGCCGGATCGTGCCCCACAGCCGCTGGTCGTTCGGCTCGAACACCACCCACTGCGTGCCGAGGAGGATGGACTCCTCGACGTAGTTGAACAGCCGCCGGACGTTGATGTAGCGCCACGCCGGGTCGGAGGAGAGCGTGCGCGCGCCCCAGACCCGGACGCCGCGCCCGGGGAACGCCCGGATGCAGTTGACCCCGATCGGGTTGAGCAGGTCCTGCTCGCCCTTGGTGACGTTGTTCTGCAGGTCGACCACGCCCCGGACCACCTCGTTGGCGGGGGCCTTGTGCACGCCCCGCTCGGTGTCGTTGCGCGACCAGAGGCCGGCGAGGTGCCCGCTCGGCGGCAGGAACACGGCCCGGCCGGTGCTCGGGTCGAACACCTTCACCCAGGGGTAGTAGAGGGCCGCGTACCGGGAGTCGTAGCCGGCCTCGTCCTGCCGCCAGGCGCGCACCTGCTGGGCGGTCAGCTCCGGCGGCGGGTCGAGCAGGGCCATCCGGTCGCCCATCTGCTCGCAGTGCGAGATCAGGGCGAGCTGGGCGGCCTTGACCGCCTCCAGGTCGACGACCCCCTGCTGGTACGCACCCATCAGGTCCGGCGCGGCGACCATGGTGATCTCGTCGATGGCCTCCAGCCCGGCCAGGCCGGTGCGGGAGTCGACGTCCCCGGCGAACTCGCCGGCGGTGAGGGCGGCCGGCACGGCGTCGCCGGGGGCGGTGGCCGGGGCCAGGGCGACGGTCTGGTTGGCGGGCCGGGCCAGCCCGTTGGCCGGGCCGACCTCCTCCATGGTGATCAGGTGGGACCGCTCGCGGACCTGGCTGACCACCGAGGTCTTGCTGTTGCGCCGGAACGAGCCGTCGTACTCCTCGGCCACCTGGCCGTCCCGGTGCACGACGAGCCGGAACCGGTCCTCGCCGGCCCCCTCGCCCTCGACGTCGGCGACCTCCACGGTGATCTCGCCGCCGCCGCCGGTCGGGAGGGCGGCGACCCGGAACGTGCCGAGCGCCGACGGCTCCCCGGCGGGCAGCGCCTTCTGCCCGCCCCGGCCGCCGGTCGTCCGGCCGGTCGACGGGTCGCCGATCCGCACGACGTAGCAGACGCCCCCGCCGTTGGCGAAGTACCCGTACACCGCGTGCGCCAGGTAGGCGCCCTCGACCATCCCGCCGAAGAGCTGGACGTACTGGCTCCAGTTGGTGACCAGGGTCGGCGCGTGGAAGGGCCCCTTCTCGGCGAATCCCAGGAAGGCGGTGACCGCGGTCCCGACGCCCTCGATGGGACGCGAACCGCTCTGCACCTCCTCCACGTACACGCCCGGGGACAGGTACGTCGGCATGCAAGCTCCTCTGCCAGGTCGGCGGACGCTGGCCAGCCTGCTCGGCCGGGGAACCGGCGGGAAGGTCCCTACGGGCTACGCGGGGGCAGAGTCCCGCACCGCAGGGGCACCCCGTTGCCCCGCCCAGGGGCGCGGGCCGTCTTCCTGGCCGCGTGGTCCTCCCCGGGCGTCCGGAAGCTCTCGTACGCTGAGCCCGCGCTCGCCACCGGACGTCCGCGTACCACTCGGACCCGCGTCACGAGGAGGTGCCAGCACATGCGCCGTCACCGCACCGAGCTGACGCCGGGGCCCGAGGAACACCGGCGGCCGGGCCCGCCCCCGTCCCCCGACAGCCGGCGCGACGAGGCCACGATGCCGGGGCGGGACGCCCCCGGAAACGACCCGGCGCAGGTCGTCGCGTTGCAGCGGACGGTGGGAAACCGCGCGGTGGGCCGGTCGATTGGGTGGGACCAGCACGAGCACGGCGCGGGGTGCGGGCACGTCACACCGACGGGCACAGAGGCCCGGCGCGGGGCGGACGGCGGCGACCGGCACGCCCTGGCGCACGAGCTGACCCACGCCGTCCAGCAGCGGCTCGGCAGCCCGGTGGCGGGCCGCGACGACGCGCCGACCCCGATCCAGCGGTACCTCACCGTCGCCCCCGGGGCGGCCGAGTACCCGCAGCTCGGCACCGCGGAATCGGACACCCCGAACCCGAACTTCTTCCCCGCCCAGGTGCCCGTCGACGACAGCTACGTGGGGCCGGACGGCTCGCTGCACGTCGAATACCTGGGGCAGGCGCCCCTGCGGATCTCGGACAAGCTCGACCTGGCCATCGAGGACACCGGAGGCTCCTGGCGGCAGGCCAAGACCTTCTTCGCCACCGAGCGGCGCATAGCCGAGGCCAACGCCAATCTGAAGGGGCGGGTCCGGTTCGAGGCCGGCAGCGACTACCTGGAGCTGCGGCGGACCCGGCGGTTCCTCAAGGTCAAGATCGGCGAGCAGGAGCAGACCCTCTGGCAGGTCGAGCCGGTTCGCTACTCGGTCGGGGGAGTGGAGATGGGCCGGGGCCTCGATGTTCGGCTCGCCCAGCGGTGCAACGAGATGGCCACGGCGGTGACCAATCGACAGGGCCTGGCCGTCGAGGGGGAGGAGCGCTACTTCGACGCCATCGCCCGGCTCCTCGGTGCGCTGACCCCGACGTCGGCAGCCGCGTACCGGCAGCAGGTGCAGGCGGCCAAAGCCGCGGCGAGCAGGGACGCCAGCGCCGCGAACGTGAGCGCCCTCTCGGCTGTGTACGCCGCCCAGATCGGCGCCGTGATGGACCTCCGGGCCGACGAACGCTTCCCGGACCTGGTCAGCCGCTTCGGTCTGAACGCGTTCACCCCGCCGCCGCAGATCGGCGACGTCCTCATGATCAAGTCTTTGGAGCGGGACGCCAGCTCGGGCGAGTTGGACTTCCACTTCGCGGGCGTCGTCGCCCGTAGCGGGACCGACTACGTCACGATGGAGAACTTCGCCCGGCACGAGAGCACCGCCACACTCAGCTCCGGCGACCCACAGTGGTACTTCCAGATGTACGGCACAGCCGACCCCGAGCAGAGCTTTCACCGCGAGTGGGACTGGGAGGGCCGGTTTCCCGGCCGTTTCACCCTCACCATCCGCCTCGGCGGCTAGGCCAGCGGCTCGATACGGTCCCGCCGCCGACTGCGACGAGGAAGGTCCCCGACATGCACCGCATCCGGCCCGGCCAGGACTCCGACGCGCGGGAGCAGCAGCCGGCCCGCCCCGCCCCACCGGCTACCCGGCACACCGGCGCGCCCGCACCGGCCGGCGGGACCGGCCCGGAGGAACTCGCCGGCCTGCAACGGACGATGGGCAACCGGGCGGTGGCCCGGCTGATCGAGCAGGATCGGCACGGGCACGCCCCCGGCTGCGGCCACGACGCCCCCGCCGTCCAGCGTTCCACCGCCCACGAGGTGCTGCGCGGCGGAGGCCGTCCACTGGACGAGACGACCCGGGTCGACATGGAGGGCCGGCTCGGGGCGGACTTCTCCGACGTGCGGGTCCACGACGACGCGGCAGCGCGCACGTCGGCGGCGGAGCTGGGCGCGCGGGCGTACACCTCCGGCAACCATGTGGTGCTCGGCGAGGGCGGCGCCGACCGGCACACCCTGGCACACGAGCTGACCCACGTCATCCAGCAGCGACTGGGCCCGGTCGCGGGCACCGACGACGGCACCGGGCTGCGGGTCAGCGACCCCGGCGACCGGTTCGAACGAGAGGCTGAGGCGACCGCGTCCCGGGTGCTGGCGGACGGGACCACCTAGCCGGGTGGGCGTCCCCGCGCACCTGACCACCAGCGAACGGAGGGCTGACGGGGCCGCCGGGGGACCCGGCCGCACGGCACCCGTCAGGCCCGGCGGGGCCGCACGCCGTTTCGGGGCGCGGCCGGCAGGACCAGCCGGCCCAGCTTGCGATACTCGCGTTGGGCGGCGGCCGTCACCATCGCCATCGTCACCGGGCCGCCCGCCGCGGCGGCCAGGTAGCCGGCGCTGACCGCGCAGGCCCGGATGCCGCCCCCGCTCAGCTCGAAGTCCAGGGCGCACCGGTCCAGGTCGACGTCGGCGGCCCGGGGCAGCTCGGTGCCGAGGCAGCGGTCCCACAACGCCCGCCGCTGCGTCACGTCCGGCACCGGGAAGTCGACGATCACGTCGAGCCGGCGCAGGAACGCCTCGTCCAGGTTGGCCCGCAGGTTCGTGGTCAGCACGGCCACCCCGTCGAACGACTCCATCCGCTGCAACAGGTACGCGCTCTCCAGGTTGGCGTACCGGTCGTGCGCGTCGCTGACCTCGGAACGCTTCCCGAAGATCGCGTCCGCCTCGTCGAACAGGAGCAGCCCGTTGACCCCGGCCGCCTCGGTGAAGATCCGCTCCAGGTTCTTCTCGGTCTGGCCGACGTACTTGTCGACCACCGTGGACAGGTCCACCACGTACAGGTCGAGCCCCAGGTCGGCGGCGACCACCTCGGCCGACATCGTCTTGCCCGTGCCGGAGTCCCCGGCGAACAGGGCGGTCACCCCGCGCCCCCGGCCCCCGCCGGGGCGCAGCCGCCACCCGCCCAGCACCTGCTCCCGGTGCCGCACCCGCAGCGCCAGCTCGGCGAGCTGCTCCCGGACCGGGGCGGGTAGGACCAGGTCGTCCCAGCCGACGGCGGGCTCCACCCGCCGGGCCAGCCGCTCCAGCGCCGCCGCGTTCTGCGAGCGCACCCCCGCCCGCACGTGCCGCGCGGCGACCCGGTCGACGCCGTCGAGGACCGCGTGCTGCGCCGCCGCGACCGCCGCCCGCCGCACCTGGCCGGGTGTCAGCACGTACGCGGCCAGTTCCCGCTCCGGGTCGACGTCGGTGGCCACCCTCACCGGCCGCCCGGCCAACGCGTCCCGCCACAGCCGGGCCCGTTCCGGCGCGCCGACCGGGGCGGCGGTCACCAGCAGCGGGGACTCCTCGGCCCAGTCCGGATCCCAGCGCAACCGGCCCGTGAGCAGCACCGGCACGGGCAGCGCCGTGAGCCGGCGCAGGAGCCGGACGTGGGCCGGGCCCGCCGCCGGGTCCAGGGCGTCGACCGGGCCGGCGACGAGTCCCGCCCGGCGCAGCCGGGCCTCCCGGACCACGGCGGCGAGGGACTCCGGCGGCGTCGGGTTGCCGCCCAGCGCGTCGAGGTCGAGGAGCAGGACCGACCAGCCGGCGGCGGCGAGGGCGGCGCAGGCCAGCCCCTCGGCCGTCCCGCCGGGCTCCTCCCGCAGGTAGGCCAGCCGGTCACCGGCGCGGATCGCCGCCGCCAACCCGCCGACGGCCGACCGACCCCGCCCCGGCTCCGGGCCCGGCCCGTCGGGCGCGACCCCGGGCGGCCGGCGGAGCAGGCCGTCGACCCGCCCGTCGGCGGCGTCCGAGCCGAGCAGGTGACCGGTGACCCGGTCGGGGACCCGCAGGGTGCGGGTCAGGAAGGGCCGGTCGGCCTCCTCGACCAGGAGCAGGCCCCCGGCCACCAGCGGCCCGTCGGGGGTGAGCCGCGCCCGCCCCGGCCCGGCGACGGGGGCCACGCCGCAGAGCGACAGGGCCAGCCCGGTCGTCGCCCGGGGGCGGGTCACGTCGTCGTTGAGGTAGCCGTAGAGCTTCTCGTAGCGCCGGTCCAGGTCGGGCAGGAGCGCGATCAGCAGCAGCTCGACGTCCAGCGGGGCCAGCGCGAAGTCCGCCGCCAGCTCCGCCAGCGGCACCCGCGCGCCCGCCGCCCGGGCCCGACCGGCCCACCGGTCGGCGGCCGCCACCGCCTCGGCGGCGATCTCGTCGGGGGCGGGCGGGGCGGGACCGTCCACGAGCCGCCAGGCGTCGTCGTCGGAGACGCGCAGCCCGCGCAGCGGGTCGTCCGGGGCCGGGTCGGTCGCCCGCGCGGCCTGCACGGCCCGCCGGACCCGCTGCTCCGCCAGGAACAACCGGGCCCGCAGGTACGCGGTGCCGGGCGGCTCGGCGCGTGCCGCCTCCGGCCCGGCAAGCGAGGGGCCGGCGGTCGGCGCGTCGCTCACCGGGTCACCGGAGCCGCGTCGGGCATCCGCGTCGCTCACCGGGTCGTCGGAGCCGCGTCGGGCATCCGCGTCGACGGTGGCGGTCACCGGCGGTCGCCCCGGATCGGCCCGCCGGTGCCCTCCCGGCGCTGCCGCTCGGCGGCGGTGCCCCGCGCCCGGCGTACCCCGACGGGGGTGACGCCGTCGGCGGGATCCGGGTAGCGCAGCCGCCGGGCCTCGACCTCCGCGGCCCGCCCCGCCGGCCCGCCACCGGCCCGGTCCCCGGCGCGCAGCCGGAGGCCGTCGGTGACGGGCTGGGCAGCGAAGGTCGCGGACGCCGCGATCGGCGTGGTCACCACCAGGTCCAGCGACGGCTTCAGCGAACCCCCGAGGGCCGACCAGATGTCGGCCAGCCCCCGGTCCCGCGACGGCGGCACCGCGACGCTCATCGGCACGGTCAGGCCCAGCGCGGCCAGCCCGCCGACCAGCCGGGACGGCGGCAGCACGTCGTGCACGACCAGCCCGGCCAGCAGCACCGACAGCAGCCGGTGCTCGTCCTGCGGCTGCGCCGTCCACGCCGTCACCAGGTACGACAGGGCGAAGTACCGGGGCGGGCGGTGCTCCGCGACGACCGCGCCGGCGGAGTCGTACTCCTCGACCCGACCCTCCCGGCGGTGGGTCAGCTCCTCGCGGACGTCGTAGAGGAACAGGTTCACCGTCGGGGCGTTGCGCCGGGCCTCCCACTCCCGGGTCGGCGCGTCGAAGGCGAGCAGCACGTCGGTGCCGGCGAGCATCTCGTCGGTCAGCAGCGCGTGCAGCGCCTCGTCCACCTCGTGGATCATCGTCGTCCCCTCACCAGCCGCGGAACAGCAGGCCGGGCGGCTGCTGGGCGGGCAGGATCACCCGGAAGTCGGCGCGGACGGTGCCGAAACCCGGGCCGGTGGCCAGGATCCGGCGGGGCCCGAGCTGGTCGCGCGGCACCACCAGCAGCTGCGCGGCGAACGTGCCGTCGGCCGCCGGCACGGCCGGGTTCGCCGCCGAGGTCAGGCCGACGTCCCAGGCCAGCCGCACCGGCACGCCGGGCGGGAAGTCGGTGCCCCGCACGGAGGTGACGAAGCCGGGCGGCCCGATGGCCGGCACGGCGACGATCCGGGGTCGCAGCACCCGCAGCGGCGCCTGGGCGGTGTCGTCGAGACCGCCGTCGGCGGCCACCGTGCCGCGCACCGTCGTCGCCGTCGCCTCGTCCGGGGCCAGCACGAACTCCAGGGACCGGCCGGCGCCCGG
This sequence comes from Micromonospora carbonacea, assembly GCF_014205165.1. Taxonomy (NCBI): domain Bacteria; kingdom Bacillati; phylum Actinomycetota; class Actinomycetes; order Micromonosporales; family Micromonosporaceae; genus Micromonospora; species Micromonospora carbonacea. The sequence continues at coordinate 7,516,018 of NZ_JACHMZ010000001.1, forward strand.
GGCGAGGTCGGGGACCGGGCAGGAGGTCGCGGTGCACCCCGCCGGCCGGGTGCGCACCGGCACCCCGGCCGGCAGGGCGGGGGTGATCCGGACCCCGGTCGCCGGCAGGCCGCCGGTGTTGCGGACCGTGTAGGTCACCGTGACCGTCCCACCCACGTACGCCGGGACGGGGTCGACCGTGACCGTGATGTCGAGGCCCGCCGGCGGGGGGCCGGTGGGCGGCGGGCCCGTCGGCGTCGGCGTGGCCGTCGGGGTCGGCGTCGGGGTGGCCGGGGGCGGGGTGGTCGTCGGCGGCGGGACCGGGACGACCGTCACCGGCACCGACGCCGTGTTGTCCGAGGGCCGGGCGTCGGCCGTCCAGCCCCCCACCGTCCACTCCAGCGGGTACGTCCCGGCGGTCACCCCGGTCAGCTCCACGCGGACCCGCACCGTGTTGCCCAGCCCGACCGGGCCCAGGTCGCAGCCCGGCGGGGCGAGCTGGCAGGAGCCCACCTCCGGTGCCAGCGCGGTGACCCGGACCCCGGCGGGCACCCGCAGGTCGAGGCGGACGTTCGCCGCCGGGGTCGGCCCCCGGTCGGTCACCGTCAGCGTCAGCGTGGTGCGCTCGCCGACCCGCACCGGTGCCGGCGGTTGCTCGACGGCCGTGGCCAGGTCCACCGACCGCTGCCAGGTCGGCTTGCGGTGCCGGCCGGGGAACTCCCAGGTCAGCCCGTCGAAGACGGCGGTGTCGAAGTCGTACGTCTTGACGTACTCGGGGCTGGCCGGCTCGGTGTACCGGCGCGAGTTGAGGGCGAGCCGGTGCCCGTCCGGCGACCAGGCGACGTCGCGCGGCCGGTGCGGCCCGTCCGGCGGAGCGACCAGCGGGCCGGCGCAGTCCACCCCGGGGGTCTGCGGCGCGAGCACCTGGCAGTCGTCGCCGTCGGTGCCGGTGACGACCAGCCCGTCGGGGCCCCGGCCGAACGCGATCCGGCCGCCGTCCGGGGAGAAGCTCGGGCCGTAGTCCGCCCCGACACACCCGGGGCAGCCGGCGTCGGTCAGGTCCCGCTGCCCGCTGCCGTCGCGGGCGTCGACCGTCCAGACGTGGCTGTCGGCGGCCGCCCCCTCCGGCTGCCCGCGCACCAGGGCCAGCCTCGACCCGTCCGGCGACCAGGCCGGCTGGCTGTCGGAGCGGTCCGGGTCGCCGCCCGACCCGACGGTGAGCAGGTGCTCCCCGGTGGTCACGTTTGCCACCACCACCCGGCTGGGCCCGCCCGGCCCGGCGAGCGCGTACGCGACGCGGGTGCCGTCCGGCGACCACGCCGGGTCGGTCTCGATGTCGGTGTCCCCGCGACCGGCGAGGGGAAGCAACCGGGGATCGCCGCCGTCGGCGTCGACGATCCAGAGGCGGGACACCCGGTTGCCGCCCACGGTCTCGAACCGGTTCACCACGATCCGCCGGCCGTCCGGCGAGTAGTCGGGGCGGGCCGTCCACGGGTCGCCGTCGACGGGCCGCCACAGCAGGTCCGGGTCCGTCGCCGCCCCCGGGTCCTCCCGCAGCACGGTCAGCCCGAGGTCACGGGGGTCGGTGGCGTCGGGGCGGACGTCCTGCAACGTCACCGTGTACCGGTCCGGCGCGCTCGTCCGGCTGACCACCAGCACCGGCGTGCCCGCACCCGGCGGGACGTACCAGGCGGGGTCGCCGACGAGGCGGTCCTCGGCGAGGCGGAGCACCGCCTCGCACGGGCACCAGTCGGGGCGCGGCACCCCCGTGTAGACCAGGTCGGCCGCCCCCCGCGTGCCGTCGGTGGTGGTGCGACTCAGGAACGCCAGGGTCGTCCCGTCCGGCGACCAGCTCGGCTGGTGGCTGTCCCACGACGGGGCGAGCAGCAGCCGGTCGTCGCCCCCGACGGTGTTGATCAGGTGGATCTGCCGGGCGTCCGGGTCCTGCGGCGCGGCCGTGTACGCGATCCGGTCGTGCGTCGGGTCCGGGTCCCACGCCGGCTCCCCGGCCCCCTCCGGCCGGGCGGTCAGCGCGGTCACCGGCCCGCCGTCCACCGACGCCCGGTGCACCTGCGGCACGCCCGCGTCGTCGCGCCGCTCGAACGCCAGCGTCGTGCCGTCGGGTGACCAGGTGGGCCGGCGGTTGTCGTTGGTGCCGTCGGTGACCTGCCGCAGCCCGGTGCCGTCGACGCCGACCACGAAGATGTCGTGCCAGCTCCCCACGCCCTCCCGGGTCTGCTCGAAGGCGACCCGGGTGCCGTCCGGCGACACCGCCGGCGAGCCGGCCACCTGCGCCGGGTCGTCGACCAGGCAGGTCGGCTCCTCCGCGCCGCGGCGCACCCAGAGCTGGGCCAGCTCCGACGCGCGCCGGCTGACCCAGACGACCACGTCGCCCGTGGCGGACACCTCGTCGTCGAAGTGCGCCGGCCCGCCGCCGAACAGCGGCGGCGCGGTCGCCTCCGCCCCGGTGCCGGAGACCACGCCGATGCTGCGGTGCCCGGTGCCCAGGTAGGCCACCCGCAGGTCGGTGACCGGCGGCAGGTCCGCCGGCTCGGCGTACGACGCCCGGTCGGGCGGGACGGCCAGCGCCCACGCGCCCAGCAAGGCGGCGACCGCCGTCGCGGCGGCGACGAGGGGGGACCTTCGGGTGGGACGCAATCGACACCTCGACGGGAGACGGCGGGCGGCCACGTCGCGCACGGCCCAGAGGGCCATCGTGGCCGCCCGCCACCGCCGGGCACAGGGCCCGCCGGCCAGGGACGGGGGCAGAACCGCCGCCGGTACGGGCAACGCCCGCCGCACCGGCGGCCCCGGTCCCCCGCCCGGCCGGCCCCCGACGCGGCTCGGACCCCGGCGCGCTCAGATCAGGTCGTGCCGCAGCGCGTACGCCACCGCGTGCGCCCGGTTGCGCAGGTGCAGCCGGGTCGTCATGCCGTGCACCACGTTCTTCACCGTCCGCTCCGAGTACGACAGCTTCGCCGCGATCTCCCGCGTCTCGAACCCGTCGGCGACCAGCCGCAGCACGTCCACCTCCCGCGAGCTGAGCCCGCCCAGGCTCAACCCGCGCGGGTCGAGGACCTCCCGCTGGAGCCGGCGCATCTGGTTCAGCAGCCGGCCGAGCAGGTCGGCGGGGACGCTCCCCTCGCCCCGCGCCGCCGACAGGATCACCTCGACCAGGCGGCCGGCGGACGCCTCGCCGCGGCGTACCACCCCCACCACCCCGCACTCGACGGCGGCCGACAGCTGGGCGTCGTCGATGGTGGCCGGCACCAGCACCAGCCGGTTCTGCTCCCGGCGCAGCCGCCGCAGGACCTGCGCCACCGGCGGGGTCAGGCTGTCCACGACGACCAGGGTCACCGCCGCGTCGGCGGCCTCCGCCTGGGCCAGGACCCTGACCTCGGGACGACCGGTGAGCTGGCCCGTCACCCCCGTCCACGAGATCGGATCGGTCGCGTGCACGTAGACCGGTATCCGCTGCATCCTCGCCTCCTCTCCCCGTGCCGACGGTCCGCGCGCCGCCGGCACGGCGAGTATGGGTGCGCTGTCTTTGCGTGTACTTAACGTCGCCCGGCGGGCAGCGACCTCTGCCCGTCGTCGTACCCCGATGGCCCCTGACAGGCCCCAGTGGCGCTCCTACGCTCCAGCAGATGCGCGCATCGGCGAATCTGGCCAGCACCTCCGTGAGCGTCGCCCCCGGCGGCGAGGTCGAGGTCCCGGTCACCGTGCGGAACGCCGGTGACACGGTCGAGGCGTACCGGTTCGAGGTCCTCGGCGTGCCGGACGAGTGGGTGACCGTGCAGCCGCCCACCCTCAACCTCTACCCGGCGGGCTCGGACACCGTCACCGTCACCTTCCGCCCGCCCCGCTCCGCCCGGGTGGACGCCGGCGACCGGCCCTTCGGCGTCCGGGTGATCCCCGCCGAATACCCCGACTCCGCCGTGGTGGAGGAGGGCGTCCTCACCGTCGAGCCGTTCACCGAGCTGGCCGCGCAGGTGCAGCCGCCGTCGCGCAGCGGGCTGCGCGGGGCCCGCTACCGCATCGACACCGACAACCTCGGCAACCTGACCGAGCAGGTCGGCCTCGTCGCCGCCGAGGGCACCGACCAGGTGACGTTCGCGCTGCCCGCCGAGCCGGTCACCGTGCCCAACGGCACCCGCGCCGAGACCCCGCTGCGGGTACGCGCCCGCCGGCTGCTGTGGTGGGGCGCACCGAAGGAGTACCCGTTCGCCGTCGAGCTGCGCGCCTCGGACGGCCGGGCCCGTGGCCTCGACGCCGTCTTCGTCCAGCGCCCGGTCATCTCAGCCGGGCTGCTGAAGCTGCTGGCGGCCCTGCTCGCGCTGCTCCTGGCGCTGCTGGCCCTCTGGTTCGGGCTGCTGCGCCCGCAGGTGGAGACCGCCGCCCGGGAGGCGGTGGAGGCGGAGCAGGCCCGGCAGGTCGCGCGGGGCGAGCCGGTGCCCAGCGCCGCACCGAACCCGGCCCCGACGACGGCCCCGCCCGGCGGCGGGACCCCGGGCGACGGCAGCACCGACGACGGCGGCACCGACGGCGGCGGGACCGGCGGCCCCGCCGGCGCCGGGGGCGCGGGCGGCGAGCAGTTCTCCGTCGCCGTCACCTTCCGCACCAGCCCGAACGGCTCGGCGGAGCGCGGCTACACCGTCCCGGCCGGGAAGACGTTCCTGCTCACCGACTTCCTGGTCGACAACGTGCAGGGCGACGAGGGCACGCTGACGGTCACCGCGAACCAGGTGCGGGTGGTCACCTACGCCCTGGAGAACTTCCGCAACCAGGACTACCACTCCGTCACCCCGATCCGGATACCCGCCCGGGGCCGGGTGACCCTCACGGTCGTCTGCCGCCGCCCCGGCACCCCCGCCAACGCCCCCCGCGCCACCACCTGCCGCGAGTCGCTCTACCTCAACGGCATCCTCAGGGACAACCCCGACCCGGAGGACTGACCGCCGCGCTCTCCGACGCTCCCGGCGTACCCGACGGGTCAGGTCCGGGTGCCCGCGGCCCGGCGGGCGCGCTCGGCCCGCCGCCGCACCTGCTGGTACGCCCCCGTGAGCCCCATCGCCCGGCGGACCTCGGCCAGGGTGCGCCGCACCTCGGCCCTGGTCCGCTCCGTGCCGTCGACGATGAGCTGGTCGACCAGGCCGGGTTCGGCCTCGATCCGGGCCCGCCGCTCGCGGATCGGGTCGAGGAACCGGTTCAGCGCCTCCGCGAGCTGCTCCTTGACCTCGACGTCGCCGACCCGCCCGGCCCGGTACCGCTCCTTCAGGTCCGCCACCTGCGCCCGGTCGGCGTTGAACACGTCGTGGTACGCGAACACCGGGTTCCCCTCCACCGTGCCCGGCACGTCCGCGCGCACCCGGTTCGGGTCGGTGTACATCCCCATGACCGCCCGGCGGACGGTGGCCGCGTCGGCGGAGAGCGAGATCGCGTTGCCCAGGCTCTTGCTCATCTTCCGCTGCCCGTCCGTGCCGACCAGCGACGGCGTCTCGGCGACGATCGTCTCCGGCACGGGGAAGACCTCCCCGTAGAGGTGGTTGAACCGGCGGGCGATCTCCCGGGTCACCTCGACGTGTGCCGCGTTGTCCTTCCCGACGGGCACCACCTGCCCCTTCACGCAGAGGATGTCGGCGGCCTGGAGGACGGGATAGCCGAGCAGCCCGTACGGCATCTCCTCCTTGCCGGCGGCCCGGGCCATGTCCTTGAGCGACGGCACCCGTTCCAGCCGGGGCACGGTCACCAGGTTCTGCAACAGGGTGTTCAGGTCGCCGACCTCGGGGATGGCCGACTGGAGGTAGAACGTGGCCCGCGCCGGGTCGACCCCGGCGGCGAGGACGTCGGTGACCATCTCCCGGGCGTTGCGGGACACCGCGGCGATGTCCTCGCGGGTGTTGCGGGTGGTCAGCATGTGCAGGTCGGCGATGATGAAGAAGCTCTCGTAGCGCTGGTGCAGGCGCACCCGGTTGGCGATGCTGCCGACGTAGTGGCCGAGGTGCAGCCGCCCGGTCGGGCGGTCACCGGTGAGCATGCGTGCGACGGACATGGCGATGTGCCTTTCGTGCCGTGGAAGCGGTGGGAGACGCGCGGGCGCGCGCCGACCTCGGGCGAAGGCCCGTCGGAGGTCGGTTGGATCGGCTCGTCAGATCAGGGAGCCGGTGCGCCATCGCCCGCCGGCGCGGAACCGCATTCCGCCGGCACGCAGGACGTCCAGGATGCGCTCGCGGCCGTCGCCGGAGCTGCCGGGTGGCACCGGAGCGGCACCCACGGGGAGACCGTCAACGGTGTCGACGCCCTCCAGCGTGCGGGTGCAGGGCCGGACCACGCCTCCACGATAGACCGCCGGGCCGCCGTCCGTGCGCCCCTCCCGGACCGAAACGGGGTACGCGGCGCGGGGTCGCTGGCATACTCGCGGACCATGGTGCTCTCGCGCGGCTGGGCGCTCTTCCTCGTCGGGGTCGGCGGGTGGACGTGGGTGATCTGGCCCCGGTTCGCCGT